>NZ_VDEV01000025.1:0-85053 GCF_006151685.1 Arthrobacter sp. BB-1 | reverse complement strand
GACGATCCTCTCTCACTTAATGTGGGTATTCACGCGGCGCTCTCTCACTCCGGTGGGGGAGCGCCGCGTCGTTTGGGCCGGGTGGGCAT
The DNA here is from genome assembly GCF_006151685.1 of Arthrobacter sp. BB-1. Taxonomy (NCBI): domain Bacteria; kingdom Bacillati; phylum Actinomycetota; class Actinomycetes; order Micrococcales; family Micrococcaceae; genus Arthrobacter; species Arthrobacter sp. BB-1. The sequence goes on along the minus strand of NZ_VDEV01000025.1, from coordinate 84,964 downwards.
GCCGACGCGACCCTTGTGGCCGCACTGGCGGCGGCCGCCAGAGTCCCTGACTCGCCGGAACATGCGAGAGGATCGCCGGAAAGCCCACGTTAAGTGAGAGAGCGTTAGGAAAAAGCCCACGTTAAGTGAGAGAGCGTCGCAGGGGGCGGCGGGGCGCTAGGCGAGGCCCACGGGGTTGCCGTCGCTGTCCACGTCCATCCGCATTGCCGCCGGGGCCGCAGGCAGGCCCGGCATGGTCATGACCGCTCCGGTCAGCGCCACAATGAACCCTGCTCCGGTCTTGGGCAGGAGGTCCCGCACGTGGATGGTGAAGCCCTTGGGCGCGCCAAGGCGGGAGGCGTCGTCCGTAAACGAGTACTGCGTCTTGGCCATGCACACCGGCAGCCCGCCCCACCCGTTCCGTTCAATATCCGCCAGCCGCTTCAGGGCAGGAACCGAGAAATCCACGCCGTCCGCCCCGTAGATCTCCTGGGCGATGGTCCGGATCTTGTCCTCCACCGGCAGTTCCAGGGGGTACAGGTGCCGGAAGCTGTTCGGGCGGGCGGCTACCTGGGCTACAACCGCGGCAAGTTCGTCCCCGCCGTCGCCTCCGCCCCCATGCCCCCAGACATCGGCGACGGCGGCCGGAACGCCCTCCGCGGCGCACCAGGCCAGCAGCCAGTCGAGTTCCTCAGCGGAATCGGACGCGAACCTGTTGATGGCCACCACGGGCGGCACCCCGAACTTCTCCACGTTCCGGACGTGCCGGCGCAGGTTTGCCACACCGGCCTCGAGGGCGGCCAGGTCCGGCACGGTGAGCTGGTCCTTGGCCACCCCGCCCTGCATTTTCAGGGCGCGCACGGTTGCCACCACCACAACCGCTGAAGGCGCCAGGCCGGCGGTCCGGGCCTTGATGTCCATGAACTTTTCGGCGCCCAGGTCGGCGCCGAAGCCAGCTTCCGTGACCACGATGTCCGCCAGCCGCCGGGCCGTCTGGGTGGCAATCAGCGAGTTGCAGCCGTGGGCAATATTGGCGAAGGGACCGCCGTGGACAAGGGCGGGGGTGCCGGCGATGGTCTGCACCAGGTTGGGTTTGATGGCTTCCTTCAGCAGGAGCGTCAGCGCACCCTGCACGCCCAGGTCCGCAACCGTGACAGGGGCCCGGTCGAAGGTGTAGCCGAACGCGATCCGGCCCAGCCGGGAACGGAGGTCTGCCACATCAGTCGCCAGGCAGAAGACCGCCATGATTTCGGACGCCACCGTGATGTCGAAACCGTCCTGCCGCGGAATCCCCTGGGTGGGCCCGCCCAGCCCGATGACCACTTCCCGCAGGGCGCGGTCGTTCATGTCCAGGACCCGTTTGAACGTCATGCGCCGGGGGTCGATGTTGAGCTGGTTCCCCTGGTAGATGTGGTTGTCCACCAGCGCCATCAGGGCATTGTTGGCGGCCGTCACGGCGTGGAAATCGCCGGTGAAGTGGAGGTTGATTTCGTCCATCGGCAGCACCTGGGAGTAGCCGCCGCCGGTGGCGCCGCCCTTCATGCCCAGGACCGGGCCCAGCGACGGCTCGCGCAGGGCGATCATCACCTTGTGGCCCGCCCGGGCCAGGGAGTCCGCCAGCCCCACCGTGGTGGTGGACTTCCCCTCGCCGGCGGGCGTGGGGGACATTGCGGAGACCAGCACCACCTTCCCGGCCGGAGCAGGAGCCTGCAGCCGCGCGGGGTCGATCTTCGCCTTGTAGCGCCCGTACTGTTCCAGGGCGTCGGCGTTAATGCCGGCCGCAGCAGCTATTTCCTCGATGGGCCGGATCCGTGCCGCCCTGGCGATCTCCAGGTCACTTGGGGTGGAGGGCATCATTGTCCTTCTGTTTGGCGGGTACGGTCAGGTTTCCGTGGAGGGGAACAGTCATGAGGCCGGAAAGGCCTGCACCAGCCGGCTCCCCGAGTAACGGTCGACGGCGGCATGGTAGCTTTCGAGCGTGATCGCCGCGGTGCGGGCCCATCCGGAGTTCTGGGCGCGGATGGCGGCGGCCCGCCCCATGTCTTCGCGGGTGGCGGGATCGTCGTACAGGGCCTCCAGCGCGTCCGCCCAGTCGGCGGCGTGATGCCCGTCCACCAGCAGTCCGGTCCTGCCATGGAAGATCGCCCGTGACAGCCCGCCCACCCGGGTGGCCACCACGGGTGTGCCGCAGGCCTGCGCTTCGAGCGCCACCAGCCCGAAGGATTCGCTGAAGGAGGGCATGACCACCACGTCCGCTGCCCTGAACCAGGCCGCCAGCTCAGGTGCCTTGACCGGCGGAAGCTGCGTGACGACGTCGTCCATTTCCGCCTCGGAGACCAGGCGCCGGAGGTTGAATTCCTTGTTCCCGCTCAACGATCCGAGGATGGTAACCCGGAGGTCGATGTCCGGGCGGCGCCGCCGGAGGAGCGCGGCGGCCCTGACCAGGACCTGGGGCCCCTTCAGCCGCTGGATGCGGCCGGCGAACACAAGGTGGAACGTCCCTGGACCGATGCCGTGCTCTGCCCTGGACCTGGCCCGGAAGGCAGGCGTGAAGGTGCTGAGGTCCACGCCGGGCGGGGCGATGTCGATCCGGTCGTACGTGGCGCCGTAGTGCGACACCAGTTCTGCTGCCTCGGCGCTCGTGTTGGCGATGAGCCGGGCCGCGCCGTCAACAATGTTGTGCTCGCCCAGTTCCCGCCGCCGCGGCTCCGGCTGTTCACCTGATTCGAGCAGGAGGTTCTTGACCTTGGCCATCGTGTGCATGGTGTGGACCAGCGGCACGCCCCAGAGTGCGGACAGCTCCAGCCCCGCAATTCCCGAGACCCAGTAGTGCGAATGGATCACGTCGTAGCGCCCGTGCGGCTGGCGGCGGCGGATCTGCTCGATCTCGGCCACCATGCTGTGCAGCAGGCCCGGAAGCTCTTCCTTGGGGATCTTCTTCAGGGGCCCGGCCAGGACGTTGTGCACGCAGACGCCGGGATCCGGATGTTCGACGGCGGGCTGGTTGGCTGAGGTGGACCGGGTGAAGATCTCCACCTCAACCCCTGCCTCGGCCAGGGCTGATGCAAGTTCGCGGATGTAGACGTTCATCCCGCCGGCGTCGCCGGAGCCCGGCTGCTCCATGGGGGAGGTGTGGAGGGAGAGCAAAGCGACCCTGCGGATCAGTGCCATGGGACCTCCTTCCGGCCACCGGCGTGTCCTGGCAGCGCCGGTAGTGTGCGCATCCGATAAAACACTACTCCTCCCTCAACGCCCGCCACGGCGCCACAGGTCCCGGAGGGCCGGGAACTCCCGCTCGTAGCCCGCCAGCAGCTGCACGGCCAGCTCCCGGGAATCCACCAGGGGATGGCGCGTGAACGCTTCCAGGGCAGCGTCCCGGTTCCCGTCCGTGGCCGCCCGCACCGTCAGCCGCTCCACCTCCTTCACCCGCCGGAGCAGTGCCAGCTGCGGCTCCGGGGGAGCCTGCTGGGCCAGTGGTACGGCGCCGTTGGTGGTCACCGTGCAGGGAACTTCGACGACGGCGTCCGCCGCCAGCCCCGGAATCGCCGGTTCAGCAGTGGCTGGTTGAGCAGTGGCTGGCTGGGCGGCGGGTGGCACGGCGGCGTCCGGCCCGGGTTGCTGTGATGCGGGCAGCGAGTTGCGGGTGTTGAGTATCAGCTGGGTGTCGCCTGCACCGGACAGGGCGTGCATCGCGGCAAGGGCAACCCGCTCGTAGCCGCCGCCCGCCAAGTCCTCCTCGTCCCGCTGCCCACTTTCACTGCGGGCCTCGGCCAGGTAGCCCTCCTCGCGGGACCGGCGCGCCTCTTCCCACAGCCGGAAGGCATCGGTGCCGGCTGCGGCCAGCCGCGGATAAAGCTCCTGCTGCTGGCCGTGGATGGTCTCGCCGCGGGTACGGGCCGCCGCGCGCATCGCCGTCCGCGCGGCGTCGTGCTGGTAGTAGTAATAGAGGTATTCGTTGGGCAGTGCGCCAAGGCCGGCCAGGAACGGCTGCGGGAACAGCCGGCCTTCCTCGAACGAGCCCAGCACCCGCGGGTCCTCAAGTAGCTCCGGCAGCACGTCCCGCCCGCCGGACTCCAGCCGGTACAGCCAGCCCAGGTGGTTGAGCCCGTAGTAGCCCACGCCGTCGAGCCTCCCTTCCGGAAGCGGCGCGCCGGCCGCCCGGGCCGCGCGCTGCACCAGGCCCCCTGCAGAGTCGCAGATGCCGACCACCTTCCCGCCCAGCACGGGAAGCAGCGCCTCCGTGACCATGCCGGCGGGGTTGGTGAAGTTGATCAGCCAGGCATCCGGGCAATGCTCCTTCATCAGCCGGGTCAGGCGGAGCATGTGCGGGATGGTCCGCAGGGCGTAGGAAATGCCGCCGGCGCCGGTTGTCTCCTGGCCCAGCAGGCCAAGATCCTGCGCCACTCTTTCGTCCGCAATCCGTCCCGCGGTACCGCCCGGCCGGATGGCGGCGAACACCATCCCGGCACCTGCCAGCGCCTCCACAAGGTCGGTGGTGGGATGGACGGCAAGGCGCGCACCCGGCGCTTCCGGCATGCTGCGGAGAACAGCGGTGACAGCATCGAGGCGGGCGGGGTCGACGTCGTACAGCACAAGGTCGGTGACCATCCCGGCAAAGCGGCCGGATGCCAGTGCCCGGTAGATCAGCGGCACCCGGAAACCCCCGCCGCCGGCAATAAGAAGCCGCATAACCAGCAGTCTAGGCCCGTGCCGGGCGGGCCCCTACCGGATGTCAGCGGCAGGGCGTAGTGTGCGGACATGGACGCGATCCCAGCCCGCCCGTTCGACCCCCTGGCAGCTGTCCGCCCGCCGTCCACGCCCGGATTCGATGTGCTGCTGGCCGGAACTGTGTTCCAGGACATCATTTTCACCGGCCTTCCGCACGCGCCGGAGCCCGGCACCGAAATCTGGAGCGACGGCATGGGCAGCTGCCCCGGCGGGGTTGCCAACCAGGCCATCGCTGCGGCCCGGCTGGGCCTGAAGACAGGGCTGGCGGCCGCGTTCGGGGACGACGGCTACGGGGACTTCAACTGGAAGATCCTGTCCGGCCAGGAGCATGTGGACCTCACGCTGTCGCAAAAAGTGCCCGGCTGGCACTCGCCCGTCACAGTCTCCCTCTGCGTGGAGAAGGACCGGTCCATGGTGACCCACGGCCACGCAGCCCCGATCACCTCCTCCGAGCTGATCGGGGACCCGCCCCCGGCGCTCGCCGGCATCGCGGAAGTGGGCAGGGAGATCGAGCCGTGGGCCAAGGCAGCGCACCACGCGGGGGTCAAGCTGTTCGGCGACGTCGGCTGGGACCCCAGCGGAGAATGGGCGCCCGCCCGGCTGGACAACCTGCAGTACTTCCATGCCTTCCTCCCCAACCAGCGCGAGGCCATGGCCTTCACGGGGAAGGACGATCCGTGGACCGCCCTCTACGCGCTGGCGGACCGGGTCCCGGTGGCGGTGGTGACGCTCGGCGCCCAGGGCGCGATGGCCGTGGATTCCGAGACGGGGGAAGAGGAATGGGTACCGTCGCTGCCGGTCAAGGCCTACGATCCCACCGGCGCGGGGGACTGCTTCGACGCCGCGTTCATCGTTGGCAGCCTGGCCGGCTGGCCGCTGGGGAACAGGCTGCGCTTCGCCAACCTCTGCGCCTCGCTGGCGGTGCAGGAGGTGGGCGGATCGCTGGCTGCCCCCGGCTGGGGCGACATTGCTGACTGGTGGAAGCGCGCCAACGCTCGTCCCGAACGGCAGACGAGCCAATGGCTGCGGCGCTTCGGCTTCCTCGCCGACATCATCCAGGATGTCCCGCTCGCCGCCCAGCGCCGGGCGTCGGCCACCATCGCCCACCTCTCGGACGCCTGACGGATTATTCGGCCTGAAGCGCCAGCACTAGAATCACTAGGGTGACTTACCCCGCAACAACCGGAGAATCCAGTGCTGCCCCGGGGCACGGCCCCCGATATGAACGGTCCGCCGTGATCGACCTCGACGCCATCCGGCACAACGTCCGGCGCCTGGCCGCTGCCGCGTCCCCGGCGAAAGTCATGGCCGTGGTGAAGGCTGACGCGTACGGGCACGGCGCGGTTCCGGTGGCGCGGGCCGCCCTGGAGGCAGGCGCCTCCTGGCTGGGGGTGGCCCACATTTCCGAGGCGCTGGCGCTGCGCGCTGCCGGCATCGAGGCGCCGCTGCTCGCCTGGCTGCACACCACGGAAAGCAACTTTGGTGCTGCCGTGGCGGCCGGCGTCGATATTGGCTGCTCGGGCTGGGAGCTGGAAAGCATCGTGGCCGCGGCCCGGGAACAGGAGCGCCCCGCCCGCATCCACCTGAAAGTGGACACCGGCCTGGGACGGAACGGAGCCGCCCTGGACACCTGGGACCAGCTGGTGGGCGAAGCCATGGAATACCAGGACCAGGGCCTGCTGCGAGTGGTGGGAATCTTCTCCCACCTTGCGGTTGCCGATGAGCCCGAGCGCCCCGAAACAGACCAGCAGCTGGCCACGTTCCGGGAAGTCCTCGCCGTTGCCGAGGACGCCGGCGTGGACCCGGAGGTCCGGCACCTGGCCAACACCCCGGCCACGCTCTCCCGGCCGGACACCCACTTCGACCTGGTCCGGGTGGGCCTTGGCATTTACGGTCTCTCGCCCTTCAGCGGGCAGAGCTCCGCCGAGCTGGGACTCCGACCGGCCATGACCGTGCGGACCCTGGTGTCACAGTGCAAGGGCGTGCCGGACGGCCAAGGCGTCTCCTACGGCCTCCGCTACCACACCAGCGGCCCCAGCACGCTGGGACTGATTCCGATGGGCTATGCCGACGGCGTCCCGCGCGTTGCCACCGGCGGGCCGGTGCGGGTGGCGGGCAGGACATACCCCGTGGTGGGCAGGATTGCGATGGACCAGATGGTCATTGACATGGGCGACGACGGCCCCGCCGGCGCGGACCTGCTGGGCGCGGAGGCGGAGCTGTTCGGCGACGGCGCGGACGGCGGCCCTACCGCCGATGACTGGGCGCGCGCAGCCGGAACCATCAATTACGAGATCGTCACCAGGATCAGCCCCAGGGTGCCGCGGTACTTCGTCAACGAAGAGGACCAGCGCTCCGCGTCCAGCCAGGAGACGTCCTCGTGAGCACCAACGGCGAGGCTGCCCTGCCCAACTGGGAAAAGACTTTTACAGCCACGACGGCGGAGCAGACCCATGCGCTCGCCGTCAGCCTTGCGGCGGCCCTGGAGGCCGGGGACCTGCTGGTGCTGAGCGGTGAGCTGGGTGCCGGGAAGACCACCTTTACCCAGGGGCTGGGAGAAGGGCTGGGCGTCCGGGAGGGCATCATTTCCCCCACGTTCGTCCTGGTCCGCATCCACCCCAACCTGGCGGACGGTCCACGGCCCGGCGGCCCGGACCTGGTCCATGTGGACGCATACCGGTTGGGTTCCGCTGCCGAAATCGACGACATCGACCTGGAAAACACCATGGACTCCGCCGTCACGGTGGTGGAGTGGGGCCGGGACCGGGTGGAACACCTTAGCGAGAGCAGGCTGGAGATCGACCTGCACCGGGCGATCGGACTCGGAGCCGGCCTGCCCTCTGCCGGCGCGTCCTCTGCAGAGCTGCAGTCTGCTGGCCTGGACTTCGACACAGAGGACATGGACGAGCCGCGCACCATCGTCATCCGCGGGTACGGCCCGCGGTGGGCTGCCGCCCCTGAACTCGGCGCCGCCACGGAAGGGGTCCGCTGATGCTGGTCCTCGCCATTGACACCTCCGCCGTTGCGAGCGCCGCCCTGGTCTCATCCGATGCCCCCGGGCACGTGCTGGCCAGCTTCTCCACCGAGGACACCCGCAGCCATGCCGAAGTGCTGGCCCCGGGAATCGAGGACCTGCTCGCCGGTGCCGGCGTGGCCGGGCAGGACATCGACGCCCTGGTGGTGGGTGTGGGACCCGGGCCGTTCACCGGACTGCGGTCTGGAATTGCGACCGCCCGGACCCTGGCCTTTGTCTGGGGAAGACCCCTCTACGGGCTGGTCAGCCTGGACGCCGTGGCCCTGGAGGTGGCGGAATCCGCTGCAGCCGTCCCGGAGTTCCTGGTGGTGACCGACGCCCGCCGGAAAGAGGTCTACTGGGCGCGCTACAGCGTTGCGGACGGCCAGCTTCCGGTCCTGGAGGACGGCCCCCACGTCAGTTTCGCGGGCGAGCTGCCGGACCTGCCGGCCTTCGGCGCCGGCGCCGGCCTGTACGCGGATGCCCTGGATGCCCACCCCGGATTCACGGAGGAACAGCCGGACGCCCTGTTCCTGGGAAAGTTCGCGCTTGCCCGGCTGGCGGAAGGCAACGGGCTCCTGGACTCCACCCCGCTGTACCTCAGGGAATCCGACGCCCAGGTGCCCGGACCGAGGAAGAGGGCCTTGTGAACGCCGACCCCCGCAGCCACGGCATCACCGTCCGCGACATGACACTGGATGACATCCCCGCCGTCAGTGCCCTGGAGCAGCGGCTCTTCCCGGTCGATGCCTGGCCCCTGCAGATGTTCCTTGACGAACTGTCCCAACCGGAAACCCGCCGCTACCTGGTGGCGCAGGGCAGTGACGGCATCGTGGGCTACGCCGGCCTGATGTGCATCGAGCCCATCGCGGACGTCCAGACCATCGCCGTCGTCCCTGAATATGAGGGGCGGGGCATCGGCACTGCGCTGCTCACCAGCCTCATCGACGAAGCCCGACGCAGGCGGGCAGCAGACGTCCTGCTGGAGGTACGGGCGGACAACCCGCGTGCCCAGCAGCTCTACGTCCGCTTCGGCTTCGAACAGATCCACATCCGCCCCCGGTACTACCGCGACGGCACCGACGCCCTCATCATGCGCCTCCAGCTCGCCGGCACCCCTGCAACAGGCGCCTCTGCAACAGGCACCCCAGGAACCGGCGCCGACGACGTGAATCCCAAGGAAGGAGGCCAGCCATGAACCGCTCGCAGCCACTGGTGCTGGGCATAGAATCGTCCTGCGACGAGACAGGCGTCGGCGTGGTCCGCGGAACAACGCTGCTGACCAACACCGTGTCCTCCTCGATGGACGAGCACGTCCGTTTCGGTGGCGTCATTCCCGAGATCGCCTCCCGGGCCCATCTGGACGCCTTCGTTCCCACCCTGGAGCAGGCGCTTTCCGAGGCCGGCGTCACCCTCGACGAGGTGGATGCCATCGCCGTCACCTCGGGACCCGGCCTGGCCGGGGCCCTCATGGTGGGCGTCTGCGCGGCCAAGGCCCTGGCCGTGGCCACCGGCAAACCCCTGTACGCCATCAACCACCTGGTGGCCCATGTGGGCGTGGGACTTTTGGACGGGAAGAACGCCGCCCGGCCCGGCACCGCCCCGCAGCTTCCGGACAACCTCGGCGCGCTGCTGGTCTCCGGCGGCCACACGGAGATCCTGAAAATCAACAGCATCACCGACGACGTGGTGCTCCTCGGCTCCACGATCGACGACGCCGCCGGCGAGGCCTATGACAAGGTGGCCCGCATCCTGGGGCTGGGCTACCCGGGCGGACCGGCCATCGACAAGGTGGCCCGCACCGGCAACCCAAAGTCCATCCGCTTCCCCCGCGGCCTGAGCCAGCCCAAGTACATGGGCACCGCCGAGGAGCCGGGCAGGCACCGGTACGACTGGTCCTTCAGCGGCCTCAAGACCGCGGTGGCCCGGTGCGTGGAGCAGTTCGAGGCGCGCGGGGAGGAGATTCCGGTGGCTGACATCGCCGCCGCCTTCCAGGAGGCCGTGGTGGACATCATCTCGTCCAAGGCGGTGCTGGCCTGCCGTGAGCACGGCATCAAGGACGTGCTCCTGGGCGGCGGCGTGGCGGCAAATTCCCGTCTCCGCGAGCTCACCGGCCAGCGCTGCGCCTCCGCCGGGATCCGGCTGCATGTGCCGCCGCTGGACCTTTGCACGGACAACGGCGCCATGGTGGCCGCGCTGGGCGCGCAGCTGGTGATGGCGGGAGTGGAACCCAGCGGCATCCGTTTCGCACCGGACTCGTCCATGCCGGTCACGTCGGTGTCCCTGCCCGCCTGACGGCAGGGCGTCCCGCCAACCGTCGCGGGGCACTTTGGGGGGGCGCCGCCGTCGTAAATCACGAGGGCGGCCGGCGTGTGCGTGTTGAAGTGCCCCGTTTCGGCAGGGGAAGTCAGGCGGTGGGGCCGTTGCGCATCTGCTTGACCAGGTCCAGGACCACGGCCCGTAGGTCCCCGCCGTGTTCAGCGGCAACCTTCCGCTGGCGCTGGTAGCCGGCACCTCGGCGGATGATTTTCTCCACATCAGCAAGTTCGTCGGCACAACGGAGCTTGGCAGCCACGGGCTCAAGCCGGTTCAGGGTCTCCAGCAGGTGCTCGGTGACCAGCTGCTCCTTGCCCGCGGCGTCCAGGATGATGATGGCGTCCATGCCGTAGCGGGCCGCGCGCCACTTGTTTTCCTGGATGTGCCACGGCGGCATGGTGGGGATGGTGCCGCCATTGTCCAGGATGGTTGAGAACTCGTCCACCAGGCACTGGGTGAGGGCGGCGATGGCGCCGACTTCCTCGAGCGTGGCCAGGCCGTCGCAAATGCGCATCTCGATGGTCCCCAGGTTGGGCACCGGCCGGATGTCCCAGCGGATCTCCGAGAGGGTGTCGATCACGCCGGTGGTGAACATGTCCTGGACGTAGGACTCGTATTCCTCCCATGAGCGGAACTGGAACGGCAGCCCGGCGGTGGGGAGCTGCTGGAACATCAGAGCGCGCTGCGAAGCGTAGCCCGTGTCCTCGCCGCCCCAGAACGGGCTTGATGCGGAGAGCGCCTGGAAGTGCGGGAAGTAGTTGACCAGGCCGTCCAGCACCGGCAGGGCCTTGTCGCGGCGGTCCAGCCCCACATGGACGTGCACACCGTAAATGACCATCTGCCGGCCCCACCACTGGGTGCGGTCGATCAGCTTGGCGTAGCGGGCTTTGTCCGTCACCGGCTGGAGCTGCGGCGGGCTGAACGGGTGGCTTCCCGCGCAAAAGAGCTCCACACCCATGGGATCGGTGATTTCGCGGACGGCAGCCAGCGAGCGGCTCAGGTCTTCCTTGGCCTCAGCGGCGGTCTCGCAGATGCCGGTCACCAGCTCAACAGTGTTCAGCAGCAGTTCCTGCTTGATGTGCGGATGCTCGTCGTCATCGTTCAGTTCCGGGTGGCGTGAGGCAACGCCGCGGAGCACCTCATTGGCAACGGATGCGAGTTCGCCTGTCCTGCCGTCCACCAGCGCGAGTTCCCATTCAACGCCCAGGGTTGACTGCCTTGAGGGGGCGAAATCGATCTTCACGCATTTCCTAACTGTCCTGTTTGCCGCTGGCTCACGCCGTCACTGACAGGCTGTTGCCGGCAGGCGAACGGGTGGTTCAAGTCTAGTGCAGGGGTAGCATCGTATTGATGGCCTTGTTCCAACACCTGCGTGACAGTCCTAACAAAACCCTCCCACTCCTGGCGGCAGCCTCTGCCGCAGTAGCCCTGGCGTCCTGTATGGCCGCACCCGGGCCCGTCCCGTCATCGGCCCCTTCCGCTCCAGCCCCGCCCACCCCTACGGGTACGACGACGGCGCCCGCCACCTCCTCGCCGGCACCTGATCCGGGTGCCAGGCCACTGGGTTGGGGTCCCCAGCAGCGCGACGCGGACAAGGCCGCCGCCGTGGCCGCGATGACCACCGAAGAGAAAGCGGGGCAGGTCCTCCTGCCGTTCTTCAAGGGCAGGGAGGTGGAGGCCCACGCTGCCGCCATCGAGCGCCTGCACCTTGCCGGGTCCATCATCATGGGCGACAACGTTCCGCTCGACCCCCAGGGCAGGATGGACGTGCCCGGCATGGCTGCGATCAACCAGCGGCTGGCCCAGGCTGCGGCCGCCAGCGGCCGCCCCTGGCCCGGGATCATCGCGGTGGACCAGGAAGGCGGCCAGGTTGCCAGGCTGGGGCCGCCCCTGACGGAATGGCCCACGCCCATGAGCTACGGGGCAGCCGGGAGCGCGCCGCTGGCCAAGGAGGCAGGGCAGGGGTTGGCGGCTGAGCTTGTGCCGCTGGGGTTCAACGTGGATTTCGCTCCCGATACGGACGTCACCATCGGCCCGAAGGACCCCACCATCGGTGCCAGGTCCATGTCCTCGGACCCGGGCGCTGCCGCCTCCCTCGGCGTCGCGTTCGCCCAGGGGATGCTCGCCGCTGGAGTCCTGCCGGCCGTCAAGCACTTCCCGGGGCACGGCTCGGTGGCCGTTGATTCCCACGTGGGCCTCCCCGTGCAGCCCGCGTCCGTTGCGGAACTCAGCGGCCGCGACTGGAAGCCGTTCGAGGCCGCCGTCGCCGCCGGTTCGCCGATGGTGATGACCGGACACATCGCCGTCCCGGTGCTGGAACCCGGCGTCCCGGCGTCGCTCTCGGGACCCACGTACGCGGCGCTGCGGGGCCTGGGCTTCAAAGGGGTGGCGGTGACGGACGCCCTGAACATGGGCGCGGTGACCAAGCAGTACCCCGGCGGAACGGCCGCAGTGATGGCCCTCGCCGCCGGTGCGGACCTCCTGCTCATGCCGGCCGACGTGGCGCAGGCGCATGCGGCCATTGTCCAGGCCGTTGCATCCGGCAGCCTGCCGGCTGAACGGCTGGATGAAGCCGCCCGGCGGGTGGCCACCATGATGGCGTGGCACGGCCGGACTGCTGCGGCAACCGGTGCGCCGGCGGGAAGCGGGGGATCCCTCTCAGCCCGGGTTTCGGCCGCTGCAGTCACCATGCTCTCCGGACCGTGCACCGGCCCGCTGGTGCCGGGGGCGGTGCGGGTGGCCGGCGGTGGGCCGGCGGACAGGGCCCGGTTTGAAGCTGCTGCCGCCCGGGCCGGACTGTCCGTGGGCTCCGGGCCGCTGGTCACCCTGATCGGCTACGGCGGGCGCGGGGCGGAAGGGGACATCGCCGTCGCCCTCGATGCTCCCTGGCCGCTGCAGGACTCGGCCGCTCCGGTGAAGATGGCCCTCTATGGCCGCAGCGATGGCGCCTTCGACGCCCTGGCCGCCGTCCTGGCAGGAAAGGCGCCCGCCCCCGGGAAGCTGCCCGCCGCCGTCGGAAGCTTCCCCGCGGGAACCGGCTGCCCCTAGCCCAACTAAGTAGCGCTAAGTGTCGTTTTGAACCCCCAAAACGACACTTGGCGCTACCCAGTTGGGAGGGAGCGGGTTAAATGGTGGGGTGCCCATTCTGAATAAAGACATGACCCTCTGCATCTCGCTCTCGGCCCGGCCCAGCAACAACGGGACCCGCTTCCACAACCACCTGTATGAGCAGCTGAACCTCAACTGGATCTACAAGGCGTTCGCCCCCACCAACCTGGAACAGGCAATCGCCGGGGTCCGCGGCCTGGGCATCCGCGGCTGTGCCATCTCGATGCCGTACAAGGAAGACGTGATCGCCCTCGTGGACGAGATGGACCCTTCCGCGAAGGCCATCGACTCCGTGAACACCATTGTGAACACGGACGGGCACCTCAAGGCCTACAACACCGACTACACGGCAATCGAACAGCTTCTGGCCACCAACAAGGTGCCCACCGGCTACTCCGTCCTGGTCCAGGGCGCTGGCGGGATGGCCAAGGCGACCGTCGCGGCGCTGCGCGACGCCGGCTTCACCGACGTCACTGTCCTCGCGCGGAACGAAAGCACGGGCCGGGCGCTCGCCGAACAGTACGGCTTCCAATGGCGGGCAGCGCTCGACGGCGGAACGGCGGACCTGATCATCAACGTCACCCCCATCGGCATGGCCGGAGGGCCGGAGGCTGAGTCGCTCGCCTTTCCGCAGGAAGCGATCGCCGCCGCCCGCGTGGTGTTCGACGTCGTTGCGCTGCCTGCCGAGACGCCACTGGTCAAGGCAGCACGGGCGGCAGGTAAGCCGGTAATTACGGGTGCGGAAGTGGCCACCATCCAGGCGCTGGAGCAGTTTGTGCTCTACACCGGCGTCCGGCCCACCGCCGGGCAGGTGCGTGCCGCCGAGGAGTTCATGCGCGCGCAGTAGCCGTTTCTTCGCCGGCAGTGCCCTGCACCGGCTCCACCACGATGGCCACCCGGTCCTCCCCGATGCGGGTCAGGACCAGGGTGGCTGTTTTGGCCCCGGCCTTCTTGCCAGCTGCTTTCCCCCCTGCATTCTTCCCGGCTGGGTTCTTCCCTGCGGGCAGCAACTGCTTGCGCAGTTCTTCGGGTGTGACGGCGGTGCCGCGCTTCTTGATGTCCAGCACGCCGATGCCCTCCGCCTTCACCCAGGCCTTCAGCGCCTTCACGTTGTACGGCATCACGTCCAGGACCTTGTAGGCGCGTGCGAACGGGGTGTCCACCAGGCGCGGGGCGCAGATGTAGGCGATGTGCTCATCCACCAGGTGCCCGTCCAGCTGCAGTGCGACGTCGGCCACCAGGCCGGCCCGGATCACGGCGCCGTCCGGTTCGTACAGGTATCCCTCCACCGGCCCCACCGGTGCCGCTGGCCCCGCCCCGAAGTCCTCGCCGCTGGTCAGCTCGGCCGCGCCCTGGGCGCCGAGCACCAGCGCAGCCCGGCGGACTCCGGGCCGGCGCACCGCGTTGAACCACAGCGCCACCTCGGTGACGTCGCCGGCTACCGAAACCCACTGCGCCTCACAGCCGGGCGGAACGGACTCATGCGGCATGCCGGGCCCCATCTTGACGCCCACGGCCAGCCCGGACGCCGCCAGCTTCTCCACGAAGGACAACGGCGGAGAGAATGCTTCCGGGTCCCAAATCCGTTTGGTCCCCGAACTGGAGGTGACGCGGCGCGCGGGATCCAGCCAGACGCCGTCGACCCCGTCCAGCGGCACAGCCGTGGCGTCCGCGTGGACCACTGTGGCGTTGGGGAACGGAATGAGGTTCACCGTGGCGCAGGCCGCCGTCGTCTCGTCCATCTCGACGGCGGTGACGTTGATGTCCATCGATGCCAGCGCCAGCGAGTCCGCAGCGAGGCCGCAGCCGAGGTCCGCCACGTGGCGGATGCCGGCCTCGGCGAACCGCTGGGCGTGGCGGGCGGCGACGTTCAGCCGGGTTGCCTGTTCCAGCCCCGCCTGGGTGAACAGCATGCTGCGGGCGAACTCACCGAATTTCGCGGCGGCCTTGGTGCGGAGCCTGGACTGGGTGAGGACGGCGGAAACCAGTTCGGCGGAGTGGCCTGCCTTGCGGAGGGCGGAGTTCAGCTCGAAGGATTTCTCCTCCTGGTAGGGGCCCAGGGACGCCAGGAGCTCCCAGCCTTCAGGGGTGAGCAGCGGTGCAATCTGGTCCTGGGGAGCGTGAGCCATGGGTTCCAGCCTAGTGGAGGAGCGGCACGCCGCGATGCCGATAGTGTTGAAGCCATGAACCAGAGTGCAGGTCCCCAGCAGTCCCGTCAGCCCCAACCCGGGGACGGCGGGCTGGCGAGGTTTGCCCGGCCGGCACTGATCGCCAGTTCGGTGGTGGCCGTGGTGTGCCTCGCGCTCCTGGTGGTCATTTTCTTCCTGGACACCTTCAACGCCACGGTCTACTCGGTGGGCGGCAACAACATCCAGGACGACACCCAGGAGGCCCGGGATATCCGCGGGCTTTACGACGGTGCCCGGGCCGGCAGCGTCGTCTTCCTTGTCGCATCCCTGTTGACTGCCCTGGCTTCTGCCTTCCTCCTCTACCGGGGGCGGAATTCCCCGGGGGAGGCCGACGGCGGAGAGGACGTCGACTTCGACGACCTGGGCCGCTGAGGTGGCTTGCTGCCCGCACTGGTGAGCAGGACGCCTGAAATAACCAGGATGCCGCCCAGGACCTGGGGGACGGTGATGGGCTGCCCCAAGGTAATGGTGATGATGGCGGTAAACACTGCGATGAGGTTCAGGTAGTTGCCGGCGTTGGCAGCCGTGGTGCGCTTGAGGGCCAGGTTCCAGAGCAGGTAGGAACCCAGCGAGGGGAACAGGGCGATGTACGCCAGCGACCAGCCCTCCGAGGGAGTGGCCGGCAGCCCGGCTCCCGCTGCCACCGCAAAGGGGACCAGGACAACGGCCGCCATGGCCACCTGCACCGCGGTAGACGTAATCGCCGGGACGGACAGCCTGCGCGCAGTGATGGTGTAAAAACCCCAGACGGTGATGGCCGCAACGATCAGCAATTCACCGGCGTCGATGGAGAAAGTCAGCAGCCGCTGCAGGTTGCCGCCGGTGAGGACCAGCAGGACCCCTGCCAGGCCCAGGGCAACGCCCACCCAGCTCAGCGGGCCCGGCCTGTCCCGGAGCAGGATGGCGGCCAGGACCATGATCAGGGCCGGGTTCGCGGCAGTCACCAGGGAAGCGTTCAGGGCCGAGGTGTGCCCCAGTGCGCTGTAGAGCAGCAGTGTGTAGGCGCTCATGCCCAGGCAGCTCAGGAGCAGGAGCATGCGCCAGCGGCGCAGGACAGCGCGCCAGTCGGGCCGGTCAACGGCCTGGGCAAGGACCAGCAGCGGCACGGCAGCCAGGGCCCAGCGCCAGAAGGTCAACTGGAGCGGCTGCATGGTTTCCATGGCGGCCTGCCCTACAACGAAGTTGCCCGCCCAGAAGAGGGTGGCAAGGGTCAGGTACAGGGCTGCTCGCACCGGTCAAATGTACATGGATGGTGTCCGCCCGTGACGAAATGCTGGCACTCGCCTTGACCGAGTGCTAACCCTTACATAGAGTCTTCATTAGCACTCTCCCTAGGAGGGTGCTAATACATGAAGAGCTGCCAGCCAGGCTGCTGCCGGCACCGCGACGACGGTTTGCCAGCCACGGCGGAATGCTTTCCAGTCCACGAATTTGCTGACGAAAAGGAGAGGTCCGAGTGTCGGTCTCTATTAAGCCTCTTGAGGATCGTATTGTTGTCCGCCCGCTCGAAGCCGAGCAGACCACGGCTTCCGGCCTGGTCATCCCGGACTCCGCGCAGGAGAAGCCCCAGGAAGGCGAAGTTGTTGCTGTAGGCCCCGGCCGCTTCGAAGACGGCAACCGCGTTCCTGTCGACGTAGCCGTCGGCGACGTCGTTATCTACTCCAAGTACGGCGGAACCGAAGTCAAGACCGGCGGCACCGAGTACCTCGTGCTGTCCGCCCGCGACGTCCTGGCGATCGTCGTAAAGTAACTCCCCGGATCCCCGTGCCGCTGGTCTTGCATTCTGCTGGTCAGCTGCGCGGGGTTCTGTCTTGAAAGGACAAAACCATGGCAAAGCAGCTTGCGTTTAATGACGCTGCCCGCCGGTCTCTTGAAGCCGGCATCGATAAGCTCGCCAACACCGTCAAGGTGACGCTCGGCCCCCGCGGCCGCAACGTCGTCCTGGACAAGAAGTGGGGCGCTCCCACCATCACGAACGACGGCGTCACCATCGCCCGCGAAGTGGAACTGGACGACCCCTACGAGAACCTTGGCGCGCAGCTGGCCAAGGAAGTGGCCACCAAGACCAACGATGTTGCCGGTGACGGCACCACCACGGCAACCGTCCTGGCGCAGGCCCTGGTCAAGGAAGGCCTGCGCAACGTAGCGGCAGGCGCTGCTCCCGGCCAGATCAAGCGGGGCATCGAGGTTTCCGTTGAAGCCGTTGCAGCACGCCTGCTGGAGAACGCCCGCCCCGTTGAAGGCACCCAGGTGGCCAACGTTGCAGCAATCTCCGCCCAGAGCGACGAGATCGGCGAGCTCCTCGCCGAGGCCTTCGGCAAGGTGGGCAAGGATGGTGTGATCACCATCGAGGAGTCCTCCACCACCCAGACCGAACTGGTCCTCACCGAGGGCATGCAGTTCGACAAGGGCTACCTGTCCCCGTACTTCGTCACCGACGCGGAACGCCAGGAAGCAGTCCTTGAGGATGCCCTCATCCTGATCAACCAGGGCAAAATCTCCGCGGTGCAGGAATTCCTGCCGCTGCTGGAAAAGGCCCTGCAGAGCTCCAAGCCGCTGTTCATCATCGCTGAAGACATCGACGGTGAGGCCCTGTCCACGCTGATCGTCAACCGCATCCGCGGCACCCTGAACGTCGTGGCCGTCAAGGCTCCCGGCTTCGGCGACCGCCGCAAGGCCATGCTGCAGGACATCGCCACCCTCACCGGTGCGCAGGTTGTCTCCCCGGAACTGGGCCTCAGCCTGGACACCGTCGGCCTTGAGGTGCTGGGTACCGCCCGCCGCATCACGGTAACCAAGGACAACACCACCATCGTCGACGGCGCAGGTTCGGCCGAAGACGTGGCAGCACGAGTCGCCCAGCTCCGCGCCGAGCTGACCCGCACCGACTCCGACTGGGACCGTGAAAAGCTCCAGGAGCGCCTGGCCAAGCTGGCCGGCGGCATCGGCGTCATCAAGGTCGGCGCAGCCACCGAGGTTGAGCTCAAGGAAAAGAAGCACCGCATCGAGGACGCTGTTTCCTCCACGCGCGCTGCCCTTGAAGAAGGCATCGTCGCCGGCGGCGGCTCGGCCCTGATCCACGCCCTGAAGGCACTGGACGAGGACCCTGCTGTCAAGGCGCTCGAAGGCGACGCCGCCGCTGCTGTGGGCATCGTCCGCCGCGCGCTGGTCCAGCCGCTGCGCTGGATTGCCCAGAACGCCGGCTTCGACGGCTACGTCATCACCGCCAAGGTTGCCGAGCTCGAAACCAACAACGGCTTCAACGCCAAGTCGGGCGAGTACGAGGACCTGATCGCCGCCGGCGTGATCGACCCCGTCAAGGTCACCCGCGCCGCCCTCCGCAACGCAGCTTCCATCGCTGCCCTGGTCCTCACCACCGAGACCTTGGTTGTCGAAAAGCCTGCCGAGGAAGAGGAGCACGCAGGCCACAGCCACTGACCTGTGGCTCCGCGCGGGCAACCGTGCATGCACAAAAAACCGGTCCAGCATCCGCTGGGCCGGTTTTTTGTGGGCCTAGGCATCAAGTCCCCGGCATGTCCTGGGTCTCCACGCCCCCCGCGCGCTCGTAGACCAGCGAGACCGCCCCCTTCGGGAAACTGCGCGCCGGCTCGGCGAGCCGGAACGTGGCGGGGATGGTCCCGGCGTCGAACAGGCGCTTGCCCTGCCCCAGGGTGACAGGGTACAGCCAGAGGTGGAGGCGGTCGAGCACATTTGCCGCGAGCAGCGAACGGATGAGGACGCCGCTGCCGAACATATGGACCTGCTCGTAGTCCTCCCGCAGCCGGCCTGCGGCCTCGGCATCCGGCAGGACTGTTGTGCCCGCCCAGCCAGGAGCGGTGAGGGTGCCGGAGACAACGTACTTGGGCACGCGGTTGAGCGTGCCGCCAATGTCGCCGGACTGGTGGGGCCAGTAGGAAGCGAAGATGTCGTAGGTCTTCCGGCCGAGAAGCAGGGCGTCGATCTGGCTGATCCCAGCCTCGATGGACGCTTCAGCCTCGTCGTCGGACACCGGCGCCTGCCACCCACCGAAGGCGAAGCCGCCCGCGGTGTCCTCCTCGCGGCCGCCGGGCGCCTGGTAGACGCCGTCGAGGGTCATGAACAGGTTCGCGACGATGATTCCCATGGGTCCAGTCTGGAACTGGCATTTCGCGCTGTCCAGCATCAGCGGCCAGCCGTCCGTCCACGTGCGTGGCAGACTGATTGCCATGCTGCTGGACGAGCTTGTCAGAACTGCGGATGCCGTGGCGTCCACCCGGTCCCGGCTCGCGAAGGTGGACGCGCTGGCCCACCTGCTGCGCCGGCTTGAGCCCGCAGAGATCGCGACGGCGGTTGGGCTGCTGGTTGCCAAGCCCCGCCAAGGCCGGGTAGGGGTCGGCTGGCGCGGCATGTCAGCCGCCATGGGGGAGCCCGCCGCCGAGCCGAGCCTGACTGTCGCGGACCTCGATGCTGCGTTGGACCGGCTGCTTGCAACAGCAGGCGCGGGATCGGCAGCAGGACGCGCCGCGACGCTCAGGACGCTCACGGCGGCAGCCACTGAACGCGAGCAGGCATTCATCGCCGGCGTGCTGCTCGGAGAACTGCGGACCGGTGCCCTGGAGGGTGTACTGACGGATGCGGTGGCCCGTGCCTCCGACCGGCCCGTCGAGGCCGTCCGCCGCGCGGCCATGCTCTCCGGCGATCTCGGCGGGACCGCCTTGCTGGCCATCACCGGAACGCCCGCCCAGCTGGACGCCGTCGGCCTCGTCGTCGGGCGTCCGGTGCAGCCCATGCTCGCCTCAACCGCGGCCAGCGCCAGCGCGGCGCTGGAAGCCACCGGGGAGGCGTCCGTGGAATACAAGCTCGACGGCGCGCGCATCCAGGTGCACCGCACCGGCGACGACGTGCGCATCTACACCCGCACCCTGGCCGACGTCACCCACCGGTTGCCCGAGGTGGTGGCGGCGATCCGCGGCCTCGACGTGCGGGACGTGATCCTCGACGGCGAGACGCTCGCGTTGGACGAGGACGGGGGCCCGCGGCCGTTCCAGGAGACCATGTCCCGGTTCGGGGCGGACGCTGTCCGCGAAACGCTGCTGCACCCCTGGTTCTTCGACGTGCTGCACCTTGACGGGCGGGACCTGCTTGACGAGCCGCTGTCCACCCGCATCGGCGTGCTTGAAAGCATCGCGCCCGGGCTCCGGATCCCCGGCGAGATCACGGCCGATGCAGCCGTCGCAGAGAGGGTGTCCCGTGATGCGCTCGCAGCCGGGCACGAGGGCGTGGTGGTGAAGGCCGTGGGATCGCCCTACGCGGCCGGCCGGCGCGGTTCCAACTGGGTCAAGGTGAAGCCGGTGCTCACGTATGACCTCGTGGTCCTCGCCTGCGAGTGGGGCTCGGGCCGGCGCACCGGGCTGCTGTCGAACCTGCACCTCGGAGCCCTGGACCCCACCGGCGAATTTGGCGAACCCGGCGGCTACGTGATGGTGGGCAAGACCTTCAAGGGCCTCACGGATGAGCTGCTGCGCTGGCAGACCGGGCGCTTCCAGGAGCTCGAGGTTCGCCGCACGGCAGGCACGGTGTGGGTGCAGCCCGTTACCGTCGTGGAAATAGCGATCGACGGCGTGCAGCAGTCATCCCGCTATCCCGGCGGCATCGCGTTGCGGTTCGCGCGGGTCAAGCGCTACCGAGACGACAAGACCGCGGCGGAAGCGGACACCATCCAGACGCTCCGCGCGCTGCTCCGGCCGTAGCGGGAAGCGCCCCGTCCTGCCGCTTGTGCCCGGTGTGCACCGGGCGTAGCGTGGCGCTTAGGTCCCGGATGCCCGGCGCCCGGGGCAACGAGGCCGGCTGGGCGGACGGCGCCCGAGGAGGTCAACGTGTCAACTGAAACGGCCATCGACGACGGCAGGCTGGCCTTCCGGGAGAATCGCTGGACCGATGCCCTCAGGAGCTACACGGACGCGGACCAGCGTGGCGGACTCCCCGCTGCCGACCTTGAACGGCTGGCCACCGCCGAAATCCTGACCGGCAACACGCCAACAGGGCTGCACACACTGACCCGCGCCCACGAGGAATACCTGGAAGTCGGCGATGTGGCAGGCGCCGTCCGGTGTGCCGGCTGGCTGGGGATCCAGTTCATGAACCTCGGCGAGGCGGCACAGGCCGGGGGATGGTTCGCCCGCGGCCAGCGGCTCCTGGACGAGCTGACGGAGCCCAACGTCGTGGAGGGGTTCCTGCTGGTCCCCGCAGCCCTGGGCAAACTCTATGGCGGGGATCCCGCAGGCGCACTCCAGCTCTTCTCCCAGGCCGCCGACGCCGGCCGAAGGTTCCAGGACAAGGACCTGTCCGCGCTGGGCCTCCTGGGCACCGGCCAGGCCACCCTGATGCTGGGCCGGGCTGACGAGGCAATCAGCTTGTTCGATGAAGCAATGGTCGCCGTGACAACAGGGGAGCTCTCCCCGATCCCTTCCGGCATCATCTACTGCGCGGTGATCGGCAACTGCCATCTGGCCTTCGACCTGGAGAGGGCGCTGCAGTGGACGGCGGCCCTGGACCGCTGGTGCGCCGCCCGCCCGGACATGGTTCCTTTCAGCGGCCAGTGCGAGGGCCACCGCGCCGAACTCTTCCGGCTCCACGGCGCCTGGCCTGAAGCGCTGGAGGCAGCGGCGGTCGCCCAGAAACGGGCTATCCACGGTGATCCCCAGGCGCTGTTCGGCGGCTACTACCAGCAGGGCGAGGTGCAGCGCCTGGCCGGCAGCCTGGACGCAGCCGAGGCCTCCTACCGGCAGGCGGCGCGGAGCGGCTACGACCCCCAACCAGGCCTTGCGCTCCTGTGGCTGGCCCGTGGCGACCCGCAGCAGGCGCAAACGATGATCCGGCGGGCCGCAGTCGAAGCTGACCAGGCCACCCGCCGGCACCTGTTGCCGGCGATCGTGGAAATCGAACTGGCAGCGGCAGATCCGGAAGCGGCGGCCCGGGCTGCCGCTGAGCTGGAGTTCTTCGCCCGGGAGTACCCCAAACCCATGGTCCGGGCCGCGGCCAGCCAAGCTGATGGAGAGGTCCGGCTGGCCGGGGACGACCCTGCCGCCGCGTGCGTCTCCCTGCGGCAGGCCTGGCACCTGTGGGCTGAACTGGGCGTGCCGTATGAGGCCGCCCGATGCCGGGTGCTGATTGGAATCGCCTGCCGTGCGCTGGGCGACGAAGCATCCGCGCTCATGGATTTTGAGTCCGCCCATGCAGAATTCCTCGACCTTGGCGCCGCTCCGGCCGCCGCGTGGGCGGCTTCCCTCATCCAGGCAGGCCAGGACGACCCCGGCCGGCGCCAGGGCCCCTTGACCCCGCGGGAGGTTGAGGTGCTTCGGCTCGTGGCTTCCGGGCAAGGAAACCGCGCCATCGCCGCACACCTCTTCCTCAGCGAGAAAACCGTGGCCCGGCACATCAGCAACATCTTCCTGAAGCTCGGACTGTCCTCCCGGGCCGCAGCCACCAAATATGCCTTCGAACACGGGCTCACAGGCTAGGAGGCGTACACAAAATTACCCAGCAGGCCCTGCCGCGCAGTTGCATGTTTCGCCCGACGCGGCCACCCGGACCGGGCCCATAGCCTTCAAGCATGAACCTCCCAGTCCTCGCCGGCACCCTTTCCACGGTGCTCTTTGCCGTCGGAATGCTGCCCATGCTCGCCAAGGCGGCGCGGACCAGGGACCTGGGCTCCTACAGCCTGGGGAACCTGATGCTGACAAACGTGGCCAACGCGGTCCATTCCGTCTACGTGTTCAACCTCCCGGCCGGCCCCATCTGGGCCCTCCACCTCGCCTACGTCCTGGCCTCCGCCCTGATGCTGGGCTGGTGGCTCCGCTACAGGGACGCAGGCCGCGCCGGGAAGGCGCCACGGGAGGAAGACAGGAAGGCTCAGAAAAAGGCATTCCCATCAACCCAACAGGAGCAAAGCCATGAACAGCAGCAACGTGAGCGGCATGCTGGACACAATGATCATCGGCGGCGGCCAGGCAGGACTCGCCCTGGGCCACCACCTCCAGGAGCAGCAACGGCACTTCCTCATCCTGGACGAAAATCCGCGCACCGGCGACGCCTGGCGCCAGCGGTGGGATTCGCTCCGGCTGTTCACTCCGGCGAAGTTCGACGGACTTCCCGGTACACCGTTCCCGGCCGATCCACTGTCCTTCCCCACCAAGGATGAGGTGGCCGAATACCTGGAAAACTACGCCACGGGGGAGGGCCTGCCGATCCTCCACGGCACCCGGGTGGAACGCCTCTGGCGGGAGGCGGACCACTTCGTGGCAGCATCCAACGGCCGCCGCTGGGAGGCGCGCAACGCCGTCGTGGCCACAGGGGTGAGCCAGGCACCCAAGGTGCCCGGCTTTGCGGCGGAGCTTGCCCCCTCCACACTCCAGCTCCATTCCAGCGGCTACCGGAACCCGGGCCAGCTGCAGGACGGTCCGGTCCTGGTGGTGGGGCTGGGCAACTCGGGAGCGGAGATCGCCCTTGAAGTGAGCCGCTCCCACCCCGCCACCGTGGCAGGCAAGCCCGGGGGCGAGCTTCCCCTGAAGCACGGCCGCGGCGCTGCCCGCTATGCGCTTCCGCTCATCCGCTTCCTCGGAATGCATGTGCTCACGCTTGGCACGCCCGTCGGGCGCAAGGCGGCGCCTGTCTTCACGGCGCGCGCCACGCCCCTGATCAGGACCAAGACCAGGGACCTGGCGGCGGCCGGCGTGCGGCTCGCACCGCGGGTGGCCGCAGTGGAGGACGGCAAGCCGGTCCTGGCGGACGGCACCCGGATGGAGGTGGCGAACGTCATCTGGTGCACCGGCTTCCGGGACGATTTCAGCTGGATCGATCCGGCCCTGCTCGACGGCGGCGCGCTGCCGCGGCAGCACCGCGGCGTCGCCCTGGATACCCCCGGACTGTTCTTCCTGGGGCAGGAGTTCCTGTATGCGGCCGTCTCCGCGACGCTTCCAGGCGTGGGCCGCGACGCGCGGTACCTGGCAGCAAAAATACCCCGCCTCGGTAGGATTGATGTTTTGCCCATGCGCCAGTGAGGTCTTTTTGTGTCGATAGCGGGAACAGGAACCCAATCCGGACCGGTACCCGGGGCCTCCGCCAAGGGCAGGAAACCGGCCTTCCGTCCCGAAGTCCAGGGACTCCGGGCGCTCGCGGTCCTCATGGTGGTCACCTACCACGTCTGGCTCGGCCGGGTGTCGGGCGGAGTGGACATCTTCCTGCTGGTCTCCGCCTTCCTGCTGACCCTTTCCTTCGTCCGGAAAGCGGAAGCCGGGCGCCCGTTCGGACTTGTGGCGCACTGGCTGCACCTGTTCAAGCGGCTGCTGCCCGCCGCCGTCGTGGTGGTCCTCGGAGTGCTCGCCGGCACCTGGCTGATCCTCCCGCAGAGCCGTTGGCCGCAGGTCCTGGACCAGGCCTGGGCGTCGCTGTTCTATGGCCAGAACTGGCTGCTCGCAGACACGGCGGTGGACTACTACGCCCAGGACCACGCAGGTGCCAGCCCGCTCCAGCATTTCTGGTCGCTCTCCATCCAGGGCCAGGTGTTCATCCTGTGGCCGCTCGTCTTCGCGGGCACCGCGGCGCTGCTGGCTTTGCTGCACCGCGTCCCGGCGCTGACCCGGGTCAACTACCGCGGACTGCTGGGGCTGACCTTCGGCACGGTCTTCGCGTCATCACTGGCATACTCGGTGGAGCAGACAGCCACCAACCAGGCCTACGCCTACTTCGACACCAGGGCCCGCCTCTGGGAGTTCGCACTGGGGTCACTTCTGGCCCTTGCCCTGCCCCACCTCAAACCCGCCCGGGCCTTCCGCGTGGTGCTGGGCTGGGCGGGCCTGGCGGCCATGGTCTCCTGCGGCCTGCTCCTCACCGTGGACCGTTCATTTCCCGGGTACGTGGCGCTCTGGCCCACCCTGGCCGGCGCCGCGGTCATTGTCGCGGGGCAAACCGGCAGCCGCTGGGGCGTGGACAGGCTCCTCAGCAGCAAGCCGCTGATGGCCCTGGGGGACAACTCCTACGCCCTGTACCTGTGGCACTGGCCCGTCCTGGTGCTGGTGCTCGCCGCCACTGGCGTGGAGGCGCCCAATCTCGTCCAGGGCCTGGGGATCGTCGGTGTGTCCATCGTGCTCGCCGTCTTCACCACGCGTTTCGTTGAAAAGCCGCTCCGCGACTGGCGCTGGCCCCAGCTGCGGGCGCGCCGCACCGCCGTCGTCATTGTTGCCTGCGGTGCCCTCCTGGCCGGGCCCGTCGCCGTATGGCAGACCACGCTCACCGCCGAGGAAAGCGCGACGGCGGCACAGCCGCGGGAGCTCACGCCAGGGGCCGCGGCACTGAACCTGGAGAACGCGCCGGTGCCGCCCCCGGATGCGAGGATCATTCCCGGGCCCGCCGCGCTGGACAACGACTGGGCTGGGATCCATGCCCCCTGCACCGATGCCAACGCCACGGGCGATCCCATCCTCGAGGGCTGCCGGCAGGAGGTTCCGGAAGGGGAGGCCACCAGGCGGATCGTGGTCCTGGGCGACTCCCACTCCCAGCAATACCTGGGTGCGCTGGCCCCCATCGCCGCCGCCAAAGGATGGGAACTGGTCACGCTCCTGATGCCGGCGTGCCGCTTCGGTGCCGAATCGGAAACCAGGACCGCGGAGTGCAACGCCTACAACCGGGCCAGCGCCGCCTACGTCCTGGAACACCGGCCTGACGCTGTGTTCACCGTGGCTACGCTGACGCACGAGGACGCGCCCTTCGAAACAGACGTGCCGGGCTACCTGGACGGTGTCCGGCCGTTCACAGAAGCGGGAATCGAGGTGATCGGGATCAGGGACAACCCCCGCTTCACGTTCAACATGCCTGAGTGCGTGCAGCGGAACGGTGCCTACGCTGCAGAATGCAGTGTGCCCCTGGCAGAGTCCCTGGTGGAGCCGTCACCGCTGGAAGGCTACCGGGGCAAACTGGACCGGCTGCACCTGATGGACCTGAGCGACTTCATCTGTGCGCGGGGGATCTGCCCTGGCGTTGTGGGGAACGTCTATGTGTACAAGGACGACAACCACCTCACCCGGACATATGTGGAAAGCATGATTCCCATGTTCGAGGAGCGGCTGCTGGCAGCCACGGGCTGGAGTGCAGTTGCTCACATTGAACCCATGGAATAGGGGGATCGGCGCGGAGGTTCTAATATTTACTCAATACTTTCTGCCCCCGGGGCGCCGCCTGCCGCGGTGCTTCCTGCACGATCTCCTGCACAGGCCAGTCCCGTAATGACGGGCTGGTCATCGGCTGCAACCCCTACCCGTCCAGCAACCAAGGTAAGAGGCGCACTCATGACCGAGCCCGAACACAACCCCTTCGGCTTCATTGGCCTGACCTACGACGACGTCCTGCTCCTGCCGGGCCACACCGAGGTCATCCCGTCCGAGGCAGACACGTCCTCCCGGATTTCCAAGCGGATCACCGTGCAGACGCCCCTGCTGTCCGCAGCCATGGACACTGTCACCGAATCCCGCATGGCCATCGCCATGGCACGGCAGGGCGGCCTGGGCGTAGTGCACCGGAACCTTTCCATCGCGGACCAGGCGGACCAGGTGGACCGGGTCAAGCGCAGCGAGTCGGGCATGATCACCAACCCGCTCACCATCCGCCCCGAGGCAACCCTGCGCGAGCTGGACAACCTGTGCGCCCAGTACCGCGTCTCGGGCCTTCCCGTGGTGGATGAGGACAACCGCCTGCTGGGCATCGTCACCAACCGCGACACCCGCTTTGTGCCCGAGTCCGACTTTCCGCTGCGGCTGGTCAGCGACGTCATGACCAAGATGCCGCTGGTCACCGGACACGTGGGAATCAGTCGCGACGAGGCCTCGCACAAGCTCGCCACCAACAAGATCGAGAAGCTCCCCCTGGTGGATGACCAGGGCCGGCTCAAAGGCCTCATCACCACCAAGGACTTCACCAAGGCGGAGCAGTACCCCCTGGCCACCAAGGACGACGAAGGCCGGCTCCGCGTGGGCGCCGCCATCGGCTTCTTCGGGGACGGCTGGGAGCGGGCCATGGCGCTGGTTGACGCCGGCGTCGACGCCCTGTTCGTGGACACCGCCAACGGCCACTCACAGGGCGTGCTGGACATGATCCGCCGGCTCAAGTCCGATCCCGTTGCCGCACACGTGGACATCATCGGCGGCCAGGCAGCCACCCGCGAAGGTGCGCAGGCCCTGATCGACGCCGGCGCCGACGGCATCAAGGTGGGCGTGGGGCCCGGCTCCATCTGCACCACCCGTGTGGTTGCAGGCGTGGGTGTACCGCAGATCACCGCCATCTACGAGTCCGCCAAGGCCGCCATCCCGGCCGGCGTGCCGCTGATCGCCGACGGCGGGCTGCAGTACTCCGGCGACATCGGCAAGGCGCTGGTAGCCGGAGCCGACACCGTGATGCTCGGCTCCCTGCTTGCGGGCTGCGACGAGTCCCCGGGTGAGCTGATCTTCGTCAACGGCAAGCAGTTCAAGTCCTACCGCGGCATGGGCTCGCTGGGTGCCATGCAGTCGCGAGGCAAGAACACGTCCTACTCCAAGGACCGCTACTTCCAGGCGGACGTCTCCGGTGATGACAAGCTCATCCCCGAGGGCATCGAAGGCCGCGTGGCCTACCGCGGTCCGCTGTCCTCCGTGGCCTACCAGCTGGTGGGCGGCCTCCGCCAGACCATGTTCTACACCGGTGCGCCCACCGTTGCCGAGCTGAAGGCCCGCGGCAAGTTCGTCCGGATCACCCCGGCCGGCCTGAAGGAATCGCACCCGCACGACATCCAGATGACCGTCGAGGCGCCGAACTACGGCTCCCGCTGACCGCGCGTTCAGCATGATCCGGCAGGCCATGGGGTTTTCGAACTCCATGGCCTGCCCGCGTCTGTACGGAACTAGGCTGATTGCATGTCCGCACCACGCCATCCGGCGGAACTGACCCCCAAACGCGACCCCCAGCGCCGGCTGGCCCTGCGGCCGTATGCCCGGGCCGTAGCCCAAGTGCTGCGGGTCAGCTTCCGTGCCTCCCCGGGCGCGGTTGTCATGAAGGTCCTGGGCTCCCTGATCTCCGCCGTCCTTCCGCTGGTCACCACCTACTTCGCCGCGCTCACCACCACGGCGCTGGCAGCGGCCTACGCCGGTGATGCCGGCGCAGGGCAGTCGGCCATCATCTACGTCATCATCACCGCCGCGCTCGGCCTGTTCTGGGGCGCCTTCACCAGCGTGGACCGCTATATCCAGCAGCTGATGAGCTTCAAGGTGGGCGCCATCGTGGGCGACCAGATGTACGAAAGGTTCCTCGCGCTCGAGTTCTGGCGGTATGACGACAAGGAAACCGTTGACCTGTACGACCGGGCCAAGAGGTTCTCGGACTCCTACGCACGCGTCCTGGACCGGATCGCCGCCATCTTCACCCAGCTCGTCTCGGTGGTCCTCGCCGTCGGGGCGCTGCTGCTGGTGAGCTGGTGGATCGCGGTGATCGTGCTGGTGGCCATCGTGCCGAGCGTCTACCTGCAGTTCAAGCTGTCCAGGGAGCAGATTGCGCACTGGAATACACAGGTGGACTCGCGCCGGCAGCGGAGGATGATCGAAACGAACCTCCTCCGGCCGCAGCACATCGCGGAGATGCGGCTGTACGGCATCGTCGGCTTCCTGATGGACCTCCGCTCCCGCCTGCGGGACGCGGACGAGCGCCGCCGCCTTGATTACCAGCGGCGGTACATCCCCAAGCAGCTGGCCGCCGATTCCCTCCAGTACGGCGCAGAGGTGGTGTCCCTGGTCTGGGTGGTGGGGCAGATCATCGCCCGCGCCCAGCCCGTGGGGCAGTTCCTCTACGTGCAGCAGATTGTCAGCAGGGCGCTGTCCACCGCGAACAACCTCGTCTCCTCCCTCAGCTCGATTGACGAGGACCTGGCCAACCTCAAGGACTACGAACTGTTTATGGCCCTGCCCGTGCATTCGGAGCATGCGCCGCCGCTGCTGCAGTCCCCAAAAACCGTGGAGCTTAGGGACATCCGCTTCACCTATACCGGCAGCGACATCGAAGTGATCCGCGGGATCAGCCTCACCATCCGCGAGGGCCAGCACATCGCCATCGTGGGGGAGAACGGTGCCGGAAAGTCCACGTTGATCAGGATCCTGGCCGGGCTGTACCGCCCGGACTCCGGGCAGGTAATGCTCGACGGCGTGGACCTCGCCGCCGTCGACGTCACCTCCTGGCACCGCCACCTGGCGGTGCTGAGCCAGGAGTTCCTCAAATACGAGTTCGCCACCGCCGCCGAAAACATCTACTTCGGCGATGTCGACTCGCCGCGTGACGACGCCCGCATCCGCAGGGCCGCCGGAGATGCGGAGGCACTGGAATTCATCAACAAACTGCCCAATGGCCTGGAAAACCACGTCAGTAACTGGATGGAGGACCCGCGCGGCCGGAAGGGCAGCGGTCTCTCCGGCGGACAGTGGCAGCGGCTCGCGATGGCCCGCAACTTCTACCGGAACGCTTCATTCATGGTGATGGACGAGCCGACGTCGGCCATCGACGCCCTCGCTGAGCACCGGATCTTCACCCGCCTCTTCGCGGACCGCAGCAGCACCATCATCGCCATCAGCCACCGCCTGGCAACCATCGAGAAGGCGGACATCGTGTACATGCTGGAGGACGGCCGGATCGTTGAGCAGGGCACGCACACGGAACTGGTGGCGCTGCGCGGGCGGTACTTCCGGATGTTCGAGTCCCAGCTCAGCGTCCCCGCCAGCCCCGGCCAGGGACCAGCCGAAGCCGGTTGAGTCCCCCGGGCTCCGGCCGGGCGCCCTCGCGGCCGCCCACTCACCGGCGGCTGAGCCAGCCTTTGTAGAGACGGTCCCGGTGCCGGTGCAGGTGGCGCGAGTACAGCATTCCTGCTCCAACGGGCAAGGGAAACGCCGCCAGGAACGCAAGGATGGGCAGGACGTCGGGGGAGGTTCCCCGCGGTGCGGCCAGCATCACGGCTGCAACCAGCACCAGCATGGCCGCCACCATGCCGATCACGGTCCCCGGAACAATCCTGATGTACTGCTCAGCGCGGTTGACGTCATTCGCCGGGCGGGGCTCGCTGCGCGTAAAGCGTGGTCCCACGGCCATCAGCCACCCGGCTCCCGAGATGGCCAACCCCAGGAACGCCAGCACCAGCCCGTCCTCCGGGTTCTGGCCTGTGCCGGCCAAAACAGCGGCCTGGACCGTGCCTGGCACGGCGAAAACCATGCCCATCCACCAAAACCAGAAAACGCGGGCCCGGCGGTGGGCGTACCCCAGGGCCATTTGCGGGAAGCCTTCAGTGTTGGTCGCAGCCATGTTCCTCATGCCGGGGCCGCCAGCAGCGCCCGCACGGCCAGGCCGGGCTGCTGGGCCTCATCCAGGTCCCGGACTCCGAGTTGTCCGTCCTCGTCCAGTGGCGCCGAGGCAAGCTGAAGTGTGCCGTCCTCCAGGACCTTGATGTTGGCAATGACGGGGTCGGCTGTTTCGGCGCTGTACCGCCTTGAGCTCACGATGCCGCCGCCCTGGTTCCCCAGGGCTGCTGCCGCTTCATCCACCTGGGCCTGGACGAAGTCCAGCAATTCCACGTCCTCCCGGAGCGGAAGGCACAAATACTCGCTGAGGGGTCGGAGGAACACAGCCGCGCGGCCGGCGGGGGAGCCCACCAGGTAGCTCGGGGACGTGTACCCGGGACCAATCCGGGTCACGTCGTACCACTGTGATGATGTGCTGAAGATCTGCGCAAGAACCTTGGCCTCCCCCCGGAGGGACACTTCCTCGCCGTTGATCTCCAGCATGTCCCTGACGTTCAGTGTTCCCAGGCCGGCACGGACAAGATCGTGGTCATCAGCAAGTTCGGCCAGCCCAAGGACCCGGCGGGTCAGTGAAGTTCCGGCCCCGGGCACGAAGGCGAGCAGCGTAAGGATTTCGTGGCTCGTGATCCGGTAGGCGGGTGTGGCGGAGCCGGTCTCCGTTTCCGTACTGCTGGGGTCTGTCATTGTTTCCTCACAGGATCAGGTTGCCGGGTTGGTCCAGGCTCGGCCTCAGCCGAAACCGAGCTTACCGCCCACCCATCCAAGGGCGTCCTGGGCGCCGGAGGCCACATCCTTGGCGGCGCCTACCACTCCTGCGCCGAAGTCCCAGATCCGCTTGGTGACCGGAACATCCCCCGACATCATTCCCAGGAGTCCCCAGCCGAGGGCAAGTCCGCCCAGGACTACACCGGCAGGTGCTCCCACAATGGTCCCTGTCGCAACAACGGCAGCCACGGAGAGGCCGCCACCAATGAGGCCGTCCGCGATCCTGAAGGGGTCCTTTCCATCGATTCCGGAGAGGACGTCCAGGACACCGGTTGCCCCGCCCAGGACGCCCAGCACCTTCCCGGTGCCCTTCATGAAGTCGAAGAATTTACTGACGCCCGGCTGGACCTGCGCGAGCTCCAGGTTCCAGTTGAATTTGTCGGCAACAAACACCATGGCCGCAGCAATTCCTGATGCCGCGCTGCCGTCGTCAACTCCGATTTTTTCGAGGAGCCACTCGATGCCGGAGGGAGCATGCTGATAGTCCGGGTCCGTGAACGCATCACCCCACCCGCCTTCCGGGGCGGAACCCGCGGGATTTGTGCTGGTCCCGTTCCCGGAGGCGGGTGAAGAACCAGCGCCGCCCTGGTTGCTGGCGGTTTCCTGTTCGTCAGCGTGTTTCAACAACGCTGAAGACTGGTTTTGCAGGGACTCCGACGTTTTGTTGAGCATGGGACGGAGGGTGGAGGACCATTCGCTGCGGAACCTGTCGCCGTCGGTGCCCTTCCAGGCAGCGCACTGCACCAGCGCATTCACGGTCGATTCCACACCCTTCAGGCTCGACCCGGATGTTGCCAGTGACCGGGACAGCGTCCGCAGCTGATCGATGTCAGCCCCATATATTCCTGGCGCCACAGTTTGCCCCCAATGTTGTTGCCACAGTCCAAAGACCCCACAGCAAAACCTACGTCACTCCTGGGACCGCCGCGATGGGGAGTTGTCCCCGCTGCCACCAGTTTGCAGGATGGTCGTCCGGACCCGGGCGAGGCTTGGCTGGGGCGGAACACTGCTGAAACCGAACGTCACGGCGGGGCGGATGGGCGCCAGTGCGCCGGCGTCCGTGCCGTTCCAGCTGACGACGGCGGACGTGATGTTGTGGAGGTCGCTCACCCCGTAGTACTCCCGGCGGCCGCTTCCGGCCGTTCCGGCGGTCCGGGAGCCGCCGCTGAGCAGCCCCGCGACAGGACTGACCGCCCCCAGCCAGCGGGGATGGACGGCGAGGGGCCGGGGAACCGCCCGCAGCCCGCGGCCCAGGAAGGTCCGGCTGCCGATGCCGGCGCTCACGGCGAGCGGGCCGGCGTCGACCCTCAATGAGCCCCGCTCCAACCGGGCGGACACGCCGACCAGCACAACGTCGTCGAACGCGTAGGTGCCGGAGATGAAGTCCGCCACCTCTGCGGTGGGCGCCAGCAGCAGCCGCCGCCCGGACGGCTGCTGGAGCATCACGTCGGAAAACGCGCCGAACGGGGACTGTTGCCAGAGGCCCACCACCGCACGCAGCCCGGAGGAGGTGCCCAGGCCCGCAATGTGTCCATCAAAGATCCAGCGTCTGCCCACCGTGCCACTCTAGCCAAGGACACCGCAGCGGCTGGGATAACCTAGAGCAGTGACTTACGAGATCGAGATCGGCCGTGGCAAGCGTGGGCGTCGTGCCTACTCCCTGGATGACATAGCAATCGTCCCCAACCGTCGCACCCGCGACCCGAAGGACGTCTCCGTCTCCTGGCAGATCGACGCCTACCAGTTCGACATGCCGGTGATCGCCGCCCCGATGGACTCGGCGATGTCCCCGGCTACGGCCATTGCCCTCGGCAAGCTCGGCGGCCTCGGTGTCCTGGACCTCGAAGGCCTGTGGACCCGCTACGAGGACCCGCAGCCCATCCTGGACGAGATCGGAGCGCTGGAGGACGAAACCAACAGCCCCGCCGTGACCGGCCGCATGCAGGAGCTGTACCAGGCGCCCATCCAGCCTGAGCTGATCACCTCCCGCCTCGCCGAAATCCGGGAGGCCGGCGTGACGGTGGCGGGATCGCTCACCCCGCAGCGCACCCAGGAGCACTACAAGACCGTCCTCGCTGCCGGCGTGGACATCTTCGTCATCCGCGGCACCACCGTCTCCGCCGAGCACGTCTCCAAGGACCACGAGCCGCTCAACCTCAAGCAGTTCATCTACGAACTGGACGTCCCCGTCATCGTGGGCGGCGCCGCCGGCTACACGCCCGCCCTGCACCTCATGCGCACCGGCGCCGCCGGCGTCCTGGTTGGCTTCGGCGGCGGGGCCACCACCACCACCCGCCGCGCATTGGGCATCCACTCGCCCATGGCCTCCGCCATTTCCGACGTCGCTGCCGCCCGCCGCGACTACATGGATGAGTCCGGCGGCCGCTACGTCCACGTGATTGCCGACGGCGGCATGGGCACCTCGGGTGACATCGTCAAGGCCATCGCGATGGGCGCCGACGCCGTGATGCTCGGCAGCGCGCTGGCACGGGCGGAGGAGGCGCCCGGCAAGGGCTGGCACTGGGGCCAGGAAGCCCACCACCTCGAACTGCCCCGCGGCGACCGCGCCAACGTGGGCACCGTGGGCCCGCTGGAGGAAGTCTTGTTCGGGCCGGGACACCACACCAACGGCACCTCGAACCTCATCGGTGCGCTGCGCCGCTCCATGGCGACCACCGGCTACTCTGACCTGAAGGAATTCCAGCGGGTCGACGTCGTGGTTTCCCCTTACGCCGGAAACTGACGGACGCCTGCCCAAGCGTGCCGCCAGCAAGTAGGGTGGTTTTACTACCGGCACAAGAGGCACTGGAGGCGTTCAATGAAGAGATTTCCTGTTAACGGCGGGGCCCTCGGCCCGGAAGCCAGGGAAGCATCCATCCAACGGCTGCGCGCCACGTCGGAGCCCGGCCAGGAGCTGGACATCCTCATTGTCGGCGGCGGAATCGTGGGCACCGGAGCCGCCCTGGACGCCGTCACCCGCGGCCTGACGGTGGGCATCGTTGAGGCGAGCGACTGGGCGGCAGGCACGTCCTCCCGGTCCTCGAAGCTCATCCATGGCGGCCTCCGCTACCTGGAGATGCTTGATTTCGGCCTGGTGAAGGAGGCCCTGCAGGAGCGGGGCCTGCTGCTCTCGGAACTGGCGCCGCACCTGGCCCGGCCGGTGCCTTTCCTGTACCCGCTGACCAAGCCCTTCATCGAGCGCCCCTACGTGGGTGCCGGCATCGCACTGTACGACGTCATGTCCATCTCCAGCGGGCACAGCAGGGGAGTGCCGTTCCACAAGCACCTCACCCGACGTGGCACCCTGCGCGCCGCCCCCAGCCTCAAGAACGACGCCTTCGTGGGCTCCATCCGCTACTACGACGGCCAGGTGGACGACGCCAAATACTGCGCCAATTTGGTGCGGACTGCCGCCTACTACGGCGCCCACGCCGTCAACCAGATGAAAGTGGTGGATTTCCTCCGCGAGGGCGAACGGGTAGTGGGGGCCAAGGTGGTCAACCACGAGGACGGCACGCAGTTCAACATCAAAGCCAAGCAGGTCATCAACGCCACGGGCGTCTGGACGGACGAAACGCAGGCCATGGTGACCGACCGGGGCCAGCTGAAGGTGCGTGCCTCCAAGGGCATCCACCTGGTGGTGCCGCGCGACCGGTTCCAGTCAACGGTGGGGCTGATCCTGCGCACCGAGAAATCGGTGCTGTTCGTCATTCCCTGGGGCCGGCACTGGATCATCGGCACCACGGACACCGACTGGAACCTGGACAAGGCCCACCCGGCCGCCTCCAGCAAGGACATCGACTACATCCTGGAACACGTCAACAAGGTCCTCAAGCGGCCGCTGACCCGGGAGGATGTGGAGGGCGTCTACGCCGGCCTGCGTCCCCTCCTCGCCGGCGAAAACGACTCCACTGCCAAGCTGTCCCGTGAGCACGTGGTGGCCCATCCCGTTCCGGGCCTTGTGGTGGTGGCCGGGGGCAAGTGGACCACCTACCGCGTGATGGCCAAGGACGCGGTGGATGAAGCTACCCGCACCATGGACGAGCGGGTTCCGCCCAGCTGCACGGAAACCATCCCGCTGTTGGGCGCAAGCGGCTTCCGGGCGGCATGGAACCGGCGCAACCGGACCGCGGAGGAATCCGGAGTGCATGTGGCCCGCGTTGAGCACCTGCTGAACCGGTATGGCTCCATGACCGACGAGGTGCTGGCCATCATCGAAGAGAATCCGGCCCTGGCTGAGCCGATTCCCGGCGCTGACGACTACCTCCAGGCCGAGGCCGTGTACGCCGCCACCCACGAGGGCGCGCGGCATGTGCACGACGTCCTGACCCGGAGGACACGGATTTCCATCGAGGCGTGGGACCGCGGCGTGTCCGCGGTGCCGGTTGTCGCTAAACTAATGGGTGACGTTCTTGGCTGGAGTGACGCACAGCGCGAAAACGAGGTCCGGCACTACATCGCACGGGTGGAGGCCGAACGCCTCAGCCAGCAACAGCCGGACGACGAATCCGCAGACGCCGCCCGCCTGGGCGTGGAAGACATCGTGCCCTTGCGCTGAGGGATTCACGGCAACAGCACTCCTGACCGAAGGGATACGCCTTGGCGGAACCACTAGACCGGTACGACGCCGAGCTCACCACTCCCGAAATGGTGATCCTGGAGCTGGAGGCAACGGACAAGGCCGACGCCGCCACTCAGCTCGCCAAGCGGATGTACGCCGCCGGGCGCATCTCGGACCTGGACGGGTTCCTCAAGCATGTGAATGCCCGGGAGCACCAGCTGGCCACAGGACTCCCGGGCGGCATCGGCCTGCCGCATGCGCGCAGCGAGTTCGTCTCCCAGACCTCCATCGCCGTGGGCATCGCCAAATACGGGCATGCCTTGGATTTTGGCGCCGCCGATGGCCCTGCCACGGTGATCCTGCTGATCGCCACCCCCGCCAGTTCCTTCTCGGACCACCTTGAGGTCCTCGCAACGCTGGCCCGGTCGCTGTCCAAGGAGTCGTTCAGGGAATCGCTGCGCCGGGCCTACGATCCCGAGGTGATTGCGGAGCTCATCAACTCGAGCCTGGTGTTCTTCGATCACTGAGCAGCAGCTCCGGCGTTTAGTTGTTCTACAGCGGTACGAAGTACGGTTAAGACGTGTGGAAAACAGCCCTTAAGCCCCGATGGATCGCCGGTTTTGTCTTCGCGATCGCCATCTCCGGGGTCTTCGTGCTGCTGAGCCAATGGCAGTTCGGGCGGTCCACGCGGCCGGAAATCCCCGCCAACCCTGCCACTGAACAGGTCAAGCCACTGACGGACACCCTCCGGCCCGGCGAGTTCTTCCACGGGACCGATGCCGACCAGATGGTCTCGGCGCAGGGGTCCTATGACCCCGCAAAACAGCTCCTGGTCCCCGGCCGGCTGCATGACGGCAAGCCGGGCTACTGGGTAGTTACCGCCTTCGCCGTCTCCGGCGCCCCCACCCTGAGCGGCGTTGCCGCCTCACCCCAGACGTGGATTCCCGTGGCCCGCGGATGGGTGGCGGACCCCGCAGACGTCCCGGCGCCGCCGTCGGGCGTCCTCGAACTGACGGGGCGGCTCCTGCCGTCCGAGGCACCTGTGCCGGGAACGGCACCCCGGCCGGGCGAAGCCACCGCAGTGTCCGTGGCTGAGCTGATCAATTACTGGGAAGTCAGCAGTTACCCGGGCTTCGTCGCTGCCACTGCTGAACTAGCCGGCGGCGAGGACGTCAGCCCGGCCGCCGTGCCCGGCGGACTCCTTCCCCTGGATATCGGCCCGCAGCCGCCCGCCCAGCAGATCAACTGGCTCAACCTCTTCTATTCCCTCGAATGGGTGGTCTTCGCCGGCTTTGCCCTCTTCATCTGGTGGCGCCTGGTCAAGGACGACTACCACCGGGACCTTGAGGAGGCCCTCGATCATGATGGCGACCACCCTCTCCCTGAACAACCCGAGCATCCTGAACAGAACCAGCAAAAGGTACAGCCATGATTGATCCAAAACCGGCCACTCCCGCCGCCGGCACCAACGCAGGCACCAACACTGCAGGGAAGCCCCCCGGCAAGAAGCGGCGCTTCGGCGGCACGGAAGCCCAGATCCGCTCGGCCCTGAAGTTCTACAAAGTGCTCGCGTACCTCACCGGCACCATGCTGCTGCTCCTCTGCGCGGAACTGGCCGCCCGGTACGGCTTCGGGCAGTACCTGTTCGCCGGCGGCACCAACGCCGTCACCGGCCAGCCTTTCGGCTTTGGCTT
Organism: Arthrobacter sp. BB-1; assembly: GCF_006151685.1. Lineage (NCBI taxonomy): Bacteria > Bacillati > Actinomycetota > Actinomycetes > Micrococcales > Micrococcaceae > Arthrobacter > Arthrobacter sp. BB-1. The sequence continues at coordinate 47,276 of NZ_VDEV01000025.1, read as the reverse complement.
CGCTGACGCGGAGCCCCCCGGGGTTCTGGGCGGAGTGAACCTGTCCGTGGCCGTCCTGATCGTGCACGGCTGGATGTACGTCGTCTACCTGATCTCGAACTTCCGGCTCTGGTCCCTGATGCGCTGGCCGTTCCTCAAGCTGATCCTGCTGGCACTGGGCGGCGTGGTCCCTTTCCTTTCCTTCATTGTGGAAAAGAAGGTCCACGCGGAGGTTGAGGCCGAGCTTGCCGCCAACCCGCAGGCCCCCCAGCGCTACTGACCAGCGCTTGCCCGGCGATGCCCGCCGGGGGAGTCTGCTGCGTCACAGCACCGCTTCTCAAGGTGCGCCGGCGCAACGGCGCAAAGTAGGCTATGACGGTGACTACTCCCACTGCATCCCAGACTTCCCAGAAGCCGGTGCTGGTTGTTGACTACGGTGCCCAGTACGCGCAGCTGATTGCCCGCCGCGTCCGGGAAGCGAACGTGTATTCGGAAGTGGTTCCGCATACGTACACCACCGAGCAGCTCCTGGCCAAGAACCCCGCCGCCATCATCCTGTCCGGCGGCCCGTCCAGCGTTTACGCGGACGGTGCCCCGAGCGTCGGGGCCGACCTCTTCGAGGCCGGGGTCCCGGTCTTCGGCATCTGCTACGGCTTCCAGGCCATGGCCAACGCCCTGGGCGGCAAGGTGGACAAGACCGGGCTGCGGGAGTACGGCTCCACCCAGACCACCATCATCGGCGAAGGCCGCTCGGTCCTGGAGGGCATGCCGCAGCACCAGAACACCTGGATGAGCCACGGCGACTCCGTGCACGAGGCCCCTGAGGGCTTCGAAGTGCTGGCGACGACGGCGGGCGCTGAGGTGGCTGCCTTCGCCAACGAGGAGAAGGGCCTGTTCGGCGTGCAGTGGCACCCCGAGGTCAAGCACTCCGCCTACGGCCAGCAGGTCCTGGAAAACTTCCTCTTCAAGGGCGCCCGGATCGAGCCCAACTGGACCACGGGCAACATCCTGGAGGAACAGGTGGAGCGGATCCGGAAGCAGATCGGCGACGCACGGGTGATCTGCGGCCTCTCCGGCGGCGTGGACTCCGCCGTCGCGGCTGCCCTGGTGCAGCGCGCTGTCGGTGACCAGCTGACCTGTGTGTTCGTGGACCACGGCCTGCTGCGCGAAGGCGAAGCCGAGCAGGTTGAGCGCGACTTCGTTGCCGCCACCGGCGTGAAGCTGTATGTCGCCAACGAGCAGGAGCGCTTCCTGTCCGCGCTTGCCGGTGTCAGCGATCCCGAAACGAAGCGCAAGATCATCGGCCGCGAGTTCATCCGCGCGTTCGAGGAAGCCGAGCTGGCCATCATCGCCGAGGCCGCCGCCCACGGCGAGAAGATCAAGTTCCTGGTGCAGGGCACCCTCTACCCGGACGTTGTCGAATCCGGCGGCGGCGAGGGCGCAGCGAACATCAAGAGCCACCACAACGTGGGCGGCCTGCCCGAGGACCTGCAGTTCGAGCTCGTGGAACCGCTCCGGGCACTCTTCAAGGACGAGGTCCGTGCCGTGGGCGCCCAGCTGGGCCTGCCGCAGGAGATTGTGGGGCGCCAGCCCTTCCCGGGGCCTGGACTTGGAATCCGGATCGTCGGCGAGGTCACCAAGGAACGCCTTGACCTGCTGCGCAAGGCGGACGCCATCGCCCGTGCCGAGCTCACTGCCGCGGGCCTGGACAACGAGGTCTGGCAGATGCCCGTGGTGCTGCTGGCCGATGTGCGCAGCGTTGGAGTCATGGGCGACGGCCGCACTTACGGCCACCCCATCGTGCTCCGCCCCGTCTCCTCTGAGGACGCCATGACGGCGGACTGGTCACGGCTTCCGTACGAACTGCTGGCCAGGATCTCCAACCGCATCACCAACGAGGTGGAGGGCGTCAACCGCGTGGTGCTCGACGTCACCAGCAAGCCGCCGGGAACCATCGAGTGGGAATAGCATCCTGAGTGGCCGGCCTCCGTCAATGGAGGCCGGCCACTGGTGTTCCGGGGTGAAATCCTCCGGAATTTCGGGCTTTGCAGTGTTGCGGTCTCTCAGTCCCGCCGCCTGAGCGGCTACTCTCGAACCTATGCCCGTATGGTCCAGGACGTCACGTGCAAGCGCAGAAAAGAAGGCAGTAGTGTCAGTTGGTCAAGGCCACCCGGAGGGCTCCGAGGAGCTCCGCAAATGGCTGTCCGGGCTTAAACCCGTCACCGGGGCAGACACCATGCTGCGCTTCACCAAGACGCCCGAGGGCTCCATCGACCTGACGCACGCCCATCCGTCAGGGCTGGCCCAGCTTATGGCGGGCCGCAAGACGCGGCTGTCCACCCTGATCCGGGACCGCCAGCAGTACGTCGTCGCGGCCAGGGCATCCCGGAACATCCGGTCCAAGATCTTCGAGCTGTCCAACGAGCGCGGCATTGACGCCGGCTATCTCTCCGCAGGCACCGTGGTGTGGACGTCGGCCGTCGGCGGCAAGCCCCAGCGCGTCTCGGCCCCGGTCATGCTCACCGCCATTTCGCTCACCGTCCGGCCGGGGGAGGACGACTACGAACTCCAGCTGACCGAGCAGGCGCACATCAACCCCGCCCTGGTGCGGCACCTGAAAAACATCCATGGCATTGTTTTTGACGTCAACGCCGTCACGCGGCTCGCCTACAGCACGGCCCGCTTTGATCCCCAGCCCGTCCTGGACCGGCTGGGCACGCTGATCAGGCCTATTCACGGCGCCGAGGCGCAGCACAACCTGCTGGTTTCCACGTTCGCGGACCTGTCCGGCAACCTGGACGACCCGTGGATCAATGACTCCAACCCGCTCATTTCCGCGCTGGCCACCGCCGGCGGAGGCGAAGTGGTGGACGTCGAGGAGCCGGACCCCTCACGGTTTCCTCCGCTGGACAGCAGGCACCCGAAGGACGAACTGCTCCTGCTGGACGCGGACACGGACCAGCAGTACGTCATTGACGCTGCCCGTGCCGGTGATTCCCTGGTGGTCAGGACCCCGCCGGGCACCGGCCAGACCCAGACCGCCATCAACACCATCGGCGCACTGGTGGATGCCGGCAAGACCGTCCTGGTGGTGGGGGACCGCCGCGCCAGCCTCAACGAAGTGTCCGGCCAGCTTGAGGGCCTGGGCCTGGAGTCCATCCTCTTCCAGCTGTCCGGGAACGTCACCGCCCAGCAGCTCAAGGCGCAGCTGGTCCGTGCCATCGTCCGCAACGAAAAGTCGCTGGAACCCCAGCTGGGGAACCTGCACAACACGCTGACTGAGCACCGCCACGCGCTGATGGACCATGTGGCATCGCTCCACAACGTCCGGCAGCGGTGGGGCTGCTCCCCATACCAGGCCATGCAGTCGCTGGCGGAGCTCACCTCGATCCACCCCGCCCCGGCCACCACTGTGCGGCTGAAGCGGAGCGTCCTGGACAGCATCCGGGACCGTGACGAGCTTGCGGGGAGGCTCCGCCGGGCAGCTGAGCTGGGAAGCTTCAGCAAGGCCTCCACCGCCAGCCCGTGGCACGGTGCCCGGCTGCTGACGCGGAAAGAGACCGAGGAAGCACAGGAGCTTGTCCGCTCGGTGGAAAAGAGCCTGCCGGCCCTCCGCGACCGCATGGAAGCCGTGGCTGAACATGCGGAAATCCGGCTGGGAGCCTCCTTCGCTGAATGGGGTGAACAGCTCGAGCTCCTGGTGGCGGTGCGGGGCAGCCTGGACAAGTTCACGCCGGACATTTTCGACCGCCCCGTGACGGACCTCATTTCGGCCACCGCGCCGTCGGCCTGGCGCAAGGAGCGCGGCATCGAGATGACCTCCATGCAGCGCTCAAGGCTGCGGAGGGTCGCGAAGGAGTATGTCAGGCCCGGGGTCCACATCGCCGACCTGCACACGTCCCTCCTGCTGGTACAGGAGCAGCGGGCGCTGTGGGCGGGTTATGCCACCACGCAGCGGCATCCCGCCGTGCCGTCCGGGCTCGCCGAGATGAACGCCATGTACCGCTCGCTGGACAGCGACCTTGCCCGCCTGGGCGAGGCCCTGCGCCACACGGCGGCCGGCGGTTCCCTGGCAGCCGTCCGGTACGAGGAACTCATGGAGCGCCTTGAACGGCTGGTGGCGGACACCGACACGCTGAAGACACTGCCCGAGCGCACCCTGCTCGTCGAGAACATGCGCGAGCACGGGCTCGGCGAGCTGCTGGCCGACCTCGCGGAGCGCGAGGTTCCCGCCAGCTCCGTGGCGGCCGAACTTGAGCTGGCATGGTGGCAGTCAGCCCTTGAGGCCATGATCAGCGGCGACGACTACCTGGCCATGTCCGATGGCGACGCGCTGCGGAAGCTGGAGGCCGAGTACCGCCTCGCGGACAATGCCCACATCGCCAGCGGCGCCGCCCGCCTCCGCTGGGACCTTGCCGAGCGGTGGCGCAGCGCCATTGCAGCCCATCCCCGCCAGGCTGACCTCCTCCGGAGCCTGCTCAAGGACGGGAGGGTGTCGCTGCCGTCGCTGACGGCGCAGGCACCTGAACTGATCGGAACGCTGGTTCCGGTCTGGTCCGTGAGCCCCTATCTCATGACCGGCCTGCTGCCGGCGGAACAGCGGTTTGACGCGGTAGTCATCCTGGACGCGGAGGCGACCTCGCTGCAGGCCGTGCTTCCGTCCATCGCCCGTGCCCGGCAAGTCATTGCCTTCGGCGATTCCCGGATTGCCAGCCCCCGCACTTTCACGGTAGGCGTTGAGCGCCTGGCACCGGGCGAATCGGCGCACCAGCGGGTGGAGAGCGCCTTCGGTGCCCTGTCCAAGGTCCTTCCGGTGTGGAGGCTCAACTTTGTCTATCGGGCGGTGGACGAGGACCTCGTCCTCCAGCTGAGCAAGAACTTTTACGACGGCGGCCTCCGCCGGCTCCCGGAAGGGCAGTCCGCCACCGGACTGGACCGGTCCCTGCTGGTGGAATACCTTCCGGACGGCACCGGGTTGCCCAGTGCGGACCACGAAGGCGTGGAATCCGTGGTGGCGGAAGTCAACCGGGTGGTCCATCTGGTCTTCGAGCACGCCCGGCTGCGTCCGCGTACGTCGCTGGCCGTGGTCACGGCCAGCCTCCGCCACGCGGCCAGGATCGGGGAATCCATCCGGCTCCAGCTGCCCAACTACCCGGCCCTGGCGGGCTTCTTCGGGGCCGGTCCGGAGTCCTTCCGTGTTGTTGACCTTGAACGGGCCCAGGGGCTGGTGCGCGACCATGTCATCTTCTCGCCCGGCTTTGGCCGGACACCCCACGGACGCGCCCTGCACAACTTCGGGCCCCTCTCTGCCGAAGGCGGCCGGGAGAAGTTCGCCCTGGCCATGACCCGCGCCCGCAGGTCGATGCATGTTCTCACGTGCTTCCGGCCGGAGGACCTGGACCAGACCAGGCTGACGCACGGTGCGGTGGACCTGTACGCCCTCCTTGACCGTGAAATCGCGGGAAACACGGACCTCGGAACTCCGGCTTCGCGCGCCGCGGCAAGCGAGCAGGCACTCGGAGCCGATCCGCTGGTGGCTGATCTCGGCGACCGCCTGCGCGCCCGCGGCGCCCGGGTGTGGCACCAGTACGATGGCGCCATCGACGTCGTGGCGGCCGCCGATCCGCTGAGCACCATGGGCCAGGAGGACGCAGACCTCCCATGGCCGGTGGCGATCGAATCGGACGGCACCGAACAGTACCGTGCCCTGAGCGTCCGGGAGCGCAGCCGGCTGCGTCCCCAGCTGCTGGAGCGCCTTGGCTGGCGCTACATGCCGCTGTGGACCATCGAGGTGTTCACTGATCCGTCCGCCTGCGCCGACCGCATCGCAGGGTACCTTGGCCTCGAAAAAAATGCGCTCTCCGGGCGAACGGCCACATCCATCGCCTTCCTGGACGACGACGTGGACCAGGCCCTCAACGGAATAGATGCCGTGTCCCGGCACACGGCATCGAACCATGAACCAATGCAGGCCGAAGGCCCGGACAGCAAGGAGGCGGGTGCCATGGCGCCGGACCACCAGGACAACGACGCTTCGGACAGCGGGCAGGCCGCCGCTGCACCTGCGCCCGGGCAGGACGAGGAGGGCGCCCGCGGCGCTGTTCCCGGCAGCGGGTCCACGGCTGCCCAGCCCGGCACGGCCGCCCAGCCCGGTGCGCCTGCCCTGCCAAAGAAGGCAGCTGAAGACGAACCCCGGGGCTGGGGCGACCGCGAAGACGACGACCACGATGCGTGGCTGAAGGAACAGAAACCTCCCCACTGGGGCTGAGGTTAGCTCCTGGCTGAGGCAAGTGCCTGCCCGTTGTGGAAGAAGCCGGCGCTGCGCCTCCGGCGCTGGCGCGGACCACAGACCCAAGGGCTACGGCCCCACCAGGACGAAAAAGAGCTTCCCCTGGGTGGAGGCGCCGGCAAGCCGGGCCGCCTGTTCCGCATTGGCTGCCACCACGATGAGTCCGTCAGTCTCCGCCGTGCCCAGCCACTGGCCGCCCTGCCCGCCCTGGCCGCCCTGCCCGCCCTGGCCGGACGTCCACAGCACAGGCACGCCAGAAGCCAAGACCTCCGGTGGTGCCTGCTGGTCGTAGCCGCTGGCTGCCGTCAGCACCACGTTCACGAGCTGACCGGGGGAAACGAGCTGGATGGACGATGGATCCGCCATGCGGAGGGGAACAGCCGCTGATCCGGGTGGAGTGCCCGCCAGGAGCCCCGGACCGAGCAGTTGGGCATCCGTCAGTAGCTGCCCCTTGCGCAGCGGGGCCGCGAGTTGCTTCCCTGCCGCCTCGCCCGGTTCATGGAGGAATCCGTCGGCCAGCATGCCGGGCGGGACCTGGACGGAGGCGAGGTCAGCGGACGCCATGGCGGTGCCTGCGGGCAGGTCCCGGGCGGCGGCCAGGGCGGAGACGGTGTAGACCGGCGCCGGCGTAAGTTGCTGGACCGTGATGGCGGCTGCGGCGCACAGGAGCAGCGCGGCCGCCAGCCTCCTGTTGCGGCTCAGCCAGCCGGCAAAGCGGGCCGGCGGGCGGCGGCTTGCGTTGCGGCCGGCGCCGGGGCCCCTGCCGTGGGGGCCACCGCGCTGTTTTTTCCCCGGGAGTCCACGTCTGTGTGGCGTGCGTGGGCTGACCAGGCGTAGCTGTCCGTTTGCAGGCATGTGCCCACGCTAGGGCGCATCTGAGGACCGCGGCAGGAGCCATGGCAGCTATGTGGACAACCGGGTCCAAACGCAGGCAGCCGCCCGGGCGGAGGAACCTTGGATCAGCTCGCGGCGGCCGCCGGAGCCGGAGCAGCAGACGCAGGAGCCGGCGTTGCTGGCGGCGCCGCGGGGGCGGCCGATACCGTGCTGCCCTTGGCGTCCCGGGAGTCCGTGCGGTAGAAGCCGGAACCCTTGAAGACGACGCCCACGCTGTTGAACTTCTTGCGCAGGGTCCCCTGGCACTCGGGGCAGGACGTCAGAGAGCTGTCCGAGAACGACTGGACGATGTCAAAGGCATGGCCGCAATCCTTGCAGGCGTACGCATACGTTGGCACTGGTGCTCCTCCTCTTGGGCAAACGAGAGGTCCCGGACTGCCGCACGGTCATCCAGCTGGATGTCTATTAGCAGTCACAGGGCCTGAGTGCTAATTCTACCATCCTCCTGCGCCGGCCTTCCCGGTCAGGCGGCCTCCGTTAGGCTCCGGAATCCGGAAGGAAGCACAACGCCCGGCACGGGCCGGTCGAATTCCTCTACAGGAATCCTGCCGGCAGGCAACAGTTCACCGTCGTAGATCACCGCGGCCAGCGGAATATGCTTCCCGGCTGATGCGAGGTGGCCCAGGAACTTGTCGTAATAACCGCCGCCCTGGCCCACCCTGCTGCCTGCAAGATCAATCGCGGTGGCAGGGATGAAAAGCGCGGCAGCTTCGCCGGCCACCTCAATCTCATGCCGTGTCCCCACAGGCTCCAGGATGGGGGCAAAGCTGCTCCTCACCAGGTCGACGCCCGGCGTCCAGAAGACCCACTTCAGCTCCCGCCCCGGTTCGCAGACGGGAAGGAGGACCTTGTGGCCGGCATCGTGGAGGGCCGCGATCAGCGGCAGCGTAGGCGGTTCCGCCCCGACGCCGAGGTAGGCGCAGACTGTCGCTGCGTTCCCCTGGGTTACTGAATCTGCCCACGCTGCGCCATGCTTCGCCAAGGCTTCCCCCGCGTCCTGGCGCTCCTGGAGCGTCAGGGAAGCCCGGCGGCGGCGATGGGCAACACGTATCTGGTCCTTGGCCGCCTTTATTTCCTCGAGCGTCATATCTTTCCTCCATAGCTGCCGCGCGGCGTCGGCCAATGCCCGGGCCAACGCGGTGCGCCGGTCCGTCCGGCAGCACCGGACATCGCTGGCCATCCAATGATTACTGAATGCTTGACGCTGACGTTAGATTAGTCCGGTGACTACCAGTAACCCGAGAGTGCGCAAAGCCGTCATTCCTGCCGCCGGACTTGGCACCAGGTTCCTGCCGGCAACCAAGGCGATGCCCAAGGAAATGCTTCCCGTTGTGGACAAGCCTGCCATCCAGTACGTGGTTGAGGAAGCCGTGAACGTCGGCCTCAACGATGTCCTGATGATCACCGGGCGGAACAAGCGGGCGCTGGAAGACCATTTCGACCGTGTGCCGTCACTGGAGTCCACCCTTGAAGGCAAGGGGGATGCCGAGAAGCTGGCGTCCGTCCAGGCCGCAAGCAACCTGGGCGACATCCACTACGTCCGGCAGGGGGACCCGCACGGACTGGGCCATGCAGTACTCCGGGCCAAGCAGCACGTTGGCAATGAAGCCTTCGCCGTGCTGCTGGGCGATGACCTCATCGATGCCCGGGACGAACTGCTCGGCACGATGATTGACGTGCAGGCCAAAACGGGCGGGTCCGTCGTCGCACTCATCGAAGTGGAACCGTCGCAGATCAGTGCCTACGGCTGTGCTGACATCGAACCGATCGACGGTGAGTCATACGTGCGGGTCAACCGGCTCGTGGAGAAGCCGAGCGCGGAGGAAGCGCCCTCCAACCTGGCGCTTATTGGCCGCTACGTACTCCACCCCGCAGTCTTCGACGTCCTCGAGCGCACGGGTCCGGGACGGGGCGGCGAAATCCAGCTGACAGACGCACTCCAGGAACTGGCCACGAGTGGCGGCGAAGGGCGCGGCGTCTACGGCGTCGTGTTCCGGGGGCGGCGTTACGACACCGGGGACAAGCTGAGCTACCTCAAGGCCTGTGTCCAGCTGGCCATTGACAGCGAGGACCTCGGCCCCGGCTTGCGGGAATGGCTGCCCGGCTTCACTGCCAGCCTGTCCAAGTAGTGCCATGCGTCCTGGTCCCATCTGGCCCGTAACACTGGAATGCGGGGATCTGGTCCTGCGGCCCATCCGGTACCGGGACAAAAAGGAATGGACCGAGGTCAGGTCCCGCAACAGCCAATGGCTGGCCCCGTGGGAAGCATCCAACCCGGATCCTTCCGGCGGCTTGCCGGACTACCGGCAAATGGTCCGGTCATTAAAGGCGCAGGCCGCCCAGGCAACGGCCTTGCCCTTCGTCATTACCGAGCGGCGGCCCGGCAGCGTCAATCCGCCCATTGTTGGCCAACTGACTGTCTCCTCCATTGTGTGGGGCTCGGCCATGATGGCGACCCTCGGCTACTGGGTGGACCAGGCCCGTGCGGGCCACGGCATTGCGCCCACCGCCGTCGCCATGGTGACGGACCATTGCTTCAAGACCCTGGGCCTGCACCGGATGGAAATCAACATCAGGCCGGAGAATGGACCCAGCCTGCGCGTGGTGGAGAAACTGGGATTCCGCGATGAGGGCTACCGGCCGCGGTACCTTCACATCAACGGTGAGTGGGCCGACCACCGCTCGTTCGCCCTGACCTCGGAAGAGGTCCCGGATGGACTCCTCCGGCCGTGGCTGGCCTCACACCCGTCATAAATCCAGTGAATTGCGGGCTGTACCACGACACACCGCAGCTAATGCTGCGGCAGCGGGTCGGATGCTCATACGGTTTTGAGTGTGGACTTCCCCCTTAGCAGCTCAGTGATCCTTGTGGTTGCCGTTGTGCTCTGGATTGTGTGGGTTGCGCCCTACGTCCTCCGGAACCGCAGGCACCAGTTTCAGCCCGCCGGCGATTTCCTGGCAGAGACCGCAGCCGATGAAACACCGGAACCGCCAGCCGCTTTGGTTTTGAACGTCGCCGCCCAGCAGGAGAAAGCCATGGACACCAGGAAGAGCGCCGGACCCGGGACCGCTGCTGCCGGCTCGCCGGCCGGAGACAAGTTCCGCATACGCTATGGCCGGACCGCAATTGCCCTGATCGGGCTGCTGTCGCTGGCCACAGCCTTCGTGTCCGGGGTGCTTCTCCTCTTCGGCTTGGGTTCCCCGGTCCTTCCGCTGGTGTGCGTGGCACTGACGGTCGGATCCTTGGTCCTGCTGCGTGGGCTTGCCGTCCGGGACAGAAGGGCCAAGGTCAATGCAGCCTTCCGGTCCGCGATGACCGCGCCTGCCCGGCAGCCCGCCGCTGCCGGGAACGTCCCGCCGAAACCGGAAGCAGCACCGGCAAAGAAGGACAACCCGCTGTTCGACGCCGAGGCGCACCAGCCGAAGGTCAAGCCGCTGACGGCAGTGGAACTGCGCGAGGCCGCCCTGGCCGTCGCTGTGGCCGCCGGGGATCCAAGTGCCGCAGCAGCCAGTGCCGCGGCCGCTGCGCCGGCTTCCGCAACGTGGGAGCCCGTGGAGGTCCCCAAGCCGGTCTATGTTGAGGCTGCAAAGGCCGAGCGCCCGGACCCCGAGCCGCTGGAGCTCCCGGCGGCGCCCAAGGCTGTTGGCAAGCCGTCCCTGAAGCAGGGTGCGGCCGCGCCGCCGGCGGCTCCTGCTGCCGCGGAGGGCCCCCAGCTGTCCAAGGCGCAGAGCGCCCTCAGTAATCTCGACGACGTGCTGCAGCGCCGCCGCGCCTGACAGGTGTTGTGCCGCCCAGGCTATGCCGTGCGGTTTCGCGACCGGGTTGGGCATGGCGGTTTGGCATTCCGCCGGGAAAATTTGTAGCCTAGGGTCACCCGTGCCCGCCAGGCGCGGATGTTCCGGGGCTATAGCTCAGTTGGTAGAGCGCTTCGTTCGCATCGAAGAGGTCAGGGGTTCGAATCCCCTTAGCTCCACAAAGAAGGCCCCGCTTGTGCGGGGCCTTCTCCGTTAACGGGGGCGGCTGTCCCCGTCAACGGACCGCCGTCGGAAGTTCTCCTGCTAACTCCCGGACACGCCCTCAACGGCGACGGTCTCGTCCGATTCAATCCTTTTAAGGCCCGCCAGGAGCCGGCTGATGCCGTCCAGGGAGGCACGCAGCAGGGCATCTTGGGCCGCAGAGGAGGCGGCTGCCCACTCCATCCGCCTGTTGCCCACAATAAAGACCGTCGCATTCCGGGCCGCGAGGACGGCAAGAACGGCGGCAAACTGCTCCCAGGCTTCCGCCCGAAACCCTGCATCCGCCGCCTCCGGTGCGGGTACGCCGTCAATAACGCACAGCTCCGGCCCGGCCGCCAGGCCGGTGTAGTCATCCGACGTGGTGCCCGGCGCGCACAGTTCGTCGAAGCTGATCCACAGCAGTTCGTGCTCCAGCGCCTTGGCATGGAACGTACGGGAGCCGGAGTGGAGGATCCGGTGCTGGTCGGGCTGCGGAAGGAACAGGCCGTAGGCGGCCAACTGGCGGCTGCTGCCGGGAACAATAATGCGGCCTTGCCGGAGAACCGGCGACTTCGGCCCTGTTTCCATGCCTAGAGCCAGCCCTTCCCCTTGAAGATGCCGTACATGAGGGCCGCCGTCGCGATCATCAATCCGATCGCCATCGGATACCCGAGCTCCCAGTGGAGCTCGGGCATGTGGTCGAAATTCATCCCGTAGACACCGGCAACGAAGGACGGCGCAAAGAGGATCGCAGCCCAGGACGAAATCTTCTTCACCTGTTCGTTCTGCTCGGCGCTGGCCTCGTTCTGCCGGTTGGCTGTGAGCGTGCCGTCCAGCGTCAGGGCGTTCTGCAGCAGGTCGCGGAAGGAGTCGGCCCGGGAAATGACCCGTTCCACGTGGTCTTCCACGTCGCGGAGGTTGTGCCGGAGGTCGGCCTCGACGTCGTACTTTTCAAAGCCCTGCTTGAGCTGGCGCATGATGTCCGGGAGGGGATGGATGGCCCGCTGGAACTGGATGACCTCGCGGGCAAGCTCATAGATGCGCCGGGATACGGCGGTGTCGCCGCTGAAGAGCTGGTCTTCAATCTCGTCGATGTCGTTTTCAAGTCCGGCCACCACGGGCCCGTAGTCATCCACAACCCTGTCCAGCAGTGCGTAGAGCACGGCCTCGGGCCCGTGCCGCAGCAGGTCCGGCCGGCCTTCCAGCCGCTGCCGTACCCGTGCCACGCCGGCCGTCTCGGCGTGCCGGACCGTGACCACGAAGTTCTTCCCCGTGAAGATGTGCAGTTCGCCGAATTCAACCGTTTCAGTCGCGTCCAGGTACCGTGCGGGCCGGAGGACGGTGAAGAGGTTGTCCTCATAGCGCTCGATCTTGGGGCGCTGGTGGGCGGAGATGGCGTCCTCCACGGCAAGCGCGTGCAGGCCGAACTCGGCGGCAACGGCTGCCATTTCCTCCGCCGTGGGCCGGTAGAGCCCGATCCACGCCATGCCTCCGTGCCGGGCAAGGGTTTCGAACGTCTGCTCCAGGTTTTCGGGCTCGGCGTGGCGCACGCCGTTCACGTAGACGGCGTTGTCGATGATGGTCATGGGCGGCGGCCTCCCGCCGGCAGGTCAACGGCGGCCATCAGGACATTCCGCCGATGATGGCACCGGCCACTGTCATGGCCACCAGGTCATGGCCGGAGTCGATCAGCGTGACGGCTGCGGGGCGCCCGGCAAAGCCGTTGTGGATGACGTGCCCGCCGGCCCTGAACACCAGTCCCAGGACCAGGGCGAACCAGCCGCCTGCCACGGCGCTGTCCAGGCCGAGCTTGGCGATCAGGATAGCGAGCAGGACCGAAGTCAGGGCTGCGGCCGCCATCATCGGGAGCCAGATTCCTGCCCCGCCGCTGATGTTCTTGAGATCGTCCTCGGTCTTGCCGATGGCAGCCATCCACCGGTTGCCCAGGACTGCGGGCATGTACCAGACAAAGCCGATGGCCATGGTCGCGAGGAAGGCCAGCAGCACGGCGAGCCAGTTGATCTGAGAAACGTACGAGAGCCAATCCATTCTGGAAATCCTAGCCGCCCCGGCCCGGACGTCAGGTGTTTGACGCCTTGGCCAGGCCGCTGATCAGCGGCTCGGTGCGGTAGGGGATATGGGTATGCAGCGCCAGCACGGTTTCGGTCCGGATCACGCCCTTGATTCTCAGGACCTGCCGCAGGGAGGACTGGAGGTTGTGGGTGTCCGTGGCCACCACGCGGCACCAGACATCGCCGCGGCCTGAGATCTCATGAACTTCCAGGACCTGGGGGATCAGGCGCAGCGCGGCCACCACACCGTCCAGCTCGCGGTGCGAAACTTCGATCGTCACGAAGGCCACCACGTCATAGCCCACGGCCTCCAGGTCCACTTCGCGGCCGCCCGGCCTCAGTACTCCTGCCCGGATGAGGCGCCGCAGCCGCGTCTGGGCCGTGTTGCGGGCGATGCCCAAGGATTCGCTGAGTTCACCGACCTGGATCCTGGGGTCCTGGATGAGGGCCAACAGGATTTTCAGGTCGGTGGCATCAAGATTGTTCATATGGTCATTCTGCATCACGTTGCCGGGCAAAATTTGATGGTTTTGCTCAATAGGTGCTCGGATCACCGACCAGTGGAGCAGAAGTGCCGCATTCTGGTGCCATCGGATACCCACCCCGCGCCGGGCTCCCACAAGGACAACCTGCCGCGGTAGACCCAAAAGGCGGCCCACATGACGGTCTTCAGTGAACTCCGGATGCGCCCCGCCCCGGCTGCTGCCAGGGGAGGCTGGGATGCATCCACCACGGCGCGGCTGGTGATGGCAGGCGCCGTCATTTTCGTTCTGCTGGTGGGAGCCAACCTGGCCACGCCGCTGTATCCGCTCCTGCAGGCGGAGCTCGGGCTGTCCAGCCTGGGCGTGACCGCCGCGTTCGCCAGCTATGTCCTGTCCCTCGTGGCCACGCTCATGCTGGCAGGGCACTGGTCGGACCACATCGGGCGCCGGGCTGCGCTCATCCTCGCCGTCGTCGTCGGGCTGGCAGGAGGCTGGGTCTTTGCGGAAGCGCAGACGCTCGCTGCCTTGTGCGCCGGGCGGGCGCTGCAGGGCACAGCCGTGGCGCTGGCAACCGGAGCCAGCGCCGCAGCGCTGCGGGAGCTCCTCCCGTCCCGTCCCGAGTGGGCATCCCGGTTCACCTTGCTGGCATCGTCCGGGGGAGTTGCGGCCGGACCGGTTATCGGGGGACTGCTGTCCCTCCTCCCGGGCCCCACCACAGCCCCCTATTACGTCCATTCCCTGGTTCTGGCCGGCCTCCTGGTGCCGCTGTACCTGCTTCATGCCCGCCCGGCAATCAACCCTCCAGCCCCGTCCAGGCCGCTGCAGGCCTTGGCGCCCCGCCGTCCGTCCGTATCGCGGGAGGCGAGGGGCGCCTTCTGGCTCGCAGCCGGCGTCGGCTTCCTCAGCTTTGCTGTTTTCGGCTTCTCCCTGTCGCTTGCCCCCGGCTACTTCGCGCAGGTCCTGGAGACGGACTCCCGCCCCCTGGTCGGCGTGCTGGCCGGCCTGGCCCTGGGGTCCTCGGCGCTGAGCCAGCTGCTGACCCTCCGGGGCCGCTTCGTGGTTCCGGCCGGGCTTGCGGTCCTGGGCGTGTCCGTGCTTCTCCTGGGGGCCGCGGGCGCCTGGCAGAGCCCGCTGCTGCTGGTGGCAGCCGCCGTTACGGCCGGGGCAGGGCAGGGCATCGCCTTCCGCACTGTTTTCAACGAGGTAGCGGCCAAGGTGGAGGCATCACGGCATGCGCAGATCGTCAGCACTGTCTACGTCATCACGTACCTGGGAAGCGCAGTGCCGGTCCTGGGCCTGGGCTGGGCCTCCGGCGTGGTTGGGGTGCCCGCCGCCGTGGCAGGTTTCGTTGTGCTGTGCGGCGCCGCTGCGTTGGCCCTCTCAGCGGTGACACTCCGCCTTGCCGTCACCGGCCGCAGGGCCGCCGCTTGACGCGTCCCGGCGGGGCGCTCACTCAGGGAGCGGCCCGTGGTTGCCCTGGATGTGTTCAAACACCAACGTGGTTTCCGTGTGCCCCACCACCGGATCCGTTGCCAGGTTGTCCAGCACCCAGTCCCGCAGGTCCTCGGTAGTGGCGACGGCGATATGCAGCAGGTAGTCCACGGAGCCTGAGGTGTGGAACGTGGACAGCACCGCGGGCAGGTGTGGCACACGGGCGGTGAAGCGGTCAATCTGGTCCCGGTCGTGGGCGCGCAGGCGCACGGCAACCAACGCCTGCACCGACCGTCCGATGGCGGAAAGGCTGAGCTTTGCCTCATAGCCCTGCACGATCCCGCGCTCGGACAGGGCACGCGTGCGCATCAGGGCGGTGGAGGGGGCAATCCCGACAAGTTCCGCCAGTTGCTTGTTGGAGATCCGCGCGTCCGCCACCAGCGCGGCCAGGAGCCGTTCGTCAATCGCATCCAGCGGCTCGAGGTGCGCCCCCGGCCTGGGAATCCTGGCGTTCGTGCTCACTGCAACTCCTCATTGGTCCTCTGTTCATCCTAGACCCGCGAATATGCGCTTTCACGTTCCCACGGAGCGCGCAGCCGAATTTTTGCACTGCCGCTTCCTTCGGAGGGGCAGATAATTCGTGCGGGGCGCTTTACGCTTCAGCCCGGGGATGGACGACGGCGACAGCGGCCGCAGTGAGGCAGGCCAGTATCATGACTGCCGCGGCCAGCGCGTTCCAGCCGAGGGACTGGAAGGCCAGGCCGCCCGCCCAGCCGATGATGCTGGAGCCCAGGTAGTAGGCCAGGTTATAGAGTGAGGCAGCCTGCGCCCGGCCGGTGCTGGCGAGGGCACCTGTCCAACCCGCCCCGATGCTGTGCGCGGCGAAGAAGCCGCCGGTGAACACCACGAGCCCCGCCAGTATCAGGGGGAGGGACTCGGTCAGCGTCAGGGCGAGGCCCGCCGTCGACAGCGCCAGGCCGGAGAGCAGGACGCTGCGGCGCCCGAAGCGAAGGGTCAGTCCTGCGGACCAGCGTGAGGTCACTGTCCCGGACAGGTAGGCCAGGAAGATCAGGCTGATCAGCGTTCCCGGCAGGCTGAACGGTTCGCCCGAAAGCCGGAACCCCAGGTAGTTGTAGACCGCCACGAACCCGCCCATCATCAGGAAGGCCTGACCGTAGAGGACCAGCAGACGGGCATTGCGCAGGTGGCCGCCCAAGGTCCGGAAGGCGCCGCGCAGGCCGGATGCGGGGGCGGAGACGAAGCCCCGGGCGCGCGGCACCAGGACCAGGAAGGCCACCGCGGCCACCGTGGCCAGGATCGAAACCGCCAGCGCGGCGGCGCGCCAGCCCCACAGCTCGCCGGCCGGCCCGGCCACCAGCCGGCCGGCAAGGCCGCCCAGCGTTGTTCCGGCGACGTAACTTCCCGCCGCCAGGGCCGCATGCGCTTTGGTGACCTCCTCGTTGAGGTACGCGATGGCAATGGCCGGAATGCCGCCCAGCGCCATGCCTTCCAGAAGACGCAGGGCAAGCAGCATGCCAAAGCTGGTGGACAGCGGCACCAGCAGCCCCAGGACGGTGGCCACCGAGATCCCCCACGTCATCGCCCGCACCCGGCCGACGCGGTCCGCAAGGAAGGACCAGGGGATCACGGTCACCGCAAGGCCCACGGTTGCCAGGGAAATGGTCAGGGCTGCGTCGGCCGCGGTGACCTGCAGGTCCGAGGCCAGGATCGGCAGGACGGCCTGGGTTGAATAGAGCTGCGCAAAGGTGGCCACCCCCGCAAAGGAAAGGCCGGCGAGGATCCTGGCGTACGCCGTCGACCCCTTGGCATGGCCGTCCCAGCGGGGGGAAGGACTGTTGCCTGCGGGACGGAGCATGTATGCCATTCGGCCAGCCTAGCTTTCACCCAATAGATGCCTCCAATGCATGGTTTGTGCCAAACTGATAGCCATTCCGCATGCTTTCCCAACTAGGTAGCGCTAAGTGTCGTTTTGAGCCCCCAAAACGACACTTAGCGCTACCTGGTTGGGGGGTGGGGGCGGGACAGGAAGGAGGCCGCCCGTGGAACCGGACCAGAAACAGCTGGTGCAGCTGCTCCCGCTGCTGCCCGTGCTCGCAGAACTTGGGCGGACCGAACACGTCACGGAAACCGCGGAACTCCTTGGCGTACCCCAGTCCACGGTGAGCCGTGCACTGGCGCGGGCGAGCGCCGTCGTGGGTACCGAACTCCTGGTCAGGGACGGCAGGGGAGTCCGCCTGACGCCGGCGGCGCGGACCCTGCTGCCCTACATTGAGCAGGCACTCACGGCGTTCCAGGCGGGGCTCGACGTTGTGCGCGACGAGTCCGACGTGGCAAGGGGAAGGATCTCCCTTTCGTTCCAGCACACCTTCGGTGAGGCCACGCTGCCGCTCCTGATCAGTGCCTTCCGGAACAGGCACCCCGGCGCCGTCTTCACCCTGAGCCAGGGCGCCCGCAATGCGTGCCTTGACGAACTCGCGGCGGGTGAGTCGGACCTCGCCCTGACGGCGCCGGTGGCGCCGTCAGGCCGGAACCTGTCCTCGGCGTCGCTTTACCGCGAGCCGCTCCGCCTGGTTGTGCACCACAGCCACCCTCTCGCCACCCGGCCGGCGGCCCGGCTTGCGGACATCAGGTCAGAGCCTTTTGTGGCCCTCGGTCCCGGCTACGGGATGCGGTCGCTCACGGATGCCCTGTTCCGCGAGGCCGGCTACCGGCCCCGTATCGCCTTCGAAAGCCAGGACTCACACACGGTCCGCGGCCTTGTCTCGGCAGGTCTGGGCGTGAGTATCCTGCCGCCGGGCGGGGATGCCCCCGGGCGGACCGTCAGCCCCGAAACCGGGAACCTCGGCTGGGTTGAAGTTCCGCTGGAGTCCGCCCTGGCGTTCCGCGAGGTAGGCCTCTCCTGGCGGCGGCGGAAGCCGGGCTCCGAGCCGGTGCCCGTCCGCCTGTTCCGGGACATGGTGGTGACGGAAGGGCCGGGGCTCCTGGCCGGGCTGGTCAGGCAGCGGTCCCGCTGACGAGCCCGCCGGGAAGTGCGGCGCCGGGTGTCCCGTTGCTCCGGCACCATTACCCTTGTGACGTGACCAACGCCGAAAACTCCGCCGCGCTCCCTGCCTCCAGCCCACTCCGTGGCGCCATCATCGGGCTGGATATCGGCGGGACCAAGACCCACGGCGTCCGTTTTGAGGACGGGATACCGGTTGCGGATGAGTCGGCCGGCAGTTCCAATGTGCAGAACGTCAGCCGCGCCGAGGCAGCAGCCAACCTTGCCGACCTCTTTTCGCGGATCGGCGGGGGCCACGTATCGCAGGTGTACGCCGGTTCCGGCGGCATTGACACCGACGACGACGCCGCCGCCCTTGCGTCCCTGATCCAGCCGCACGTCCCCGGCGCCCGGGTCACCGTGGTCCATGATTCGCGCCTTCTGCTGGCGGCCGGATACGCGAGCACCGGTGTTGCGGTGATCGCCGGCACGGGGTCGGCGGCCTGGGGCAGGAATGCAGACGGCGGCGAGGCCAGGGCGGGCGGCTGGGGGTACCTTCTGGGTGATGAAGGCAGCGGCTACTGGCTGGGCCGCGAAGCGGTGCGGCACAGCCTCCGGCGGATGAACCAGGGCCTGCCGGCCGACGTCCTGACCAATGCCCTCTTGCAGTCCTGCGGGGTGGACGATCCCAACCGGCTGATTGCGCTGTTCCATTCGCCCAAAACCGGCCGGCGCTTCTGGGCGCAGCAGGCCCGGCTGGTGGTGGAGGCGGCAGCCGGCGGCCACCCGGAGAGCCAGGCCCTGCTGGAGCAGGCCGGCGAAGACCTGTCAGCACTGGCCCTTCAGGTACTGGGCCTGCTGGGTATTGCCGGTCCGGTGATCCTGGGCGGGGGCCTGGGCATGAACGTGGCCCCGCTGCAGCATTCCTTCCGCCGCCACCTCACGGCTGCGGGCGTCACCGACGTCCGGGTGCTGGACCAGGAACCGGTGTTCGGTGTGCTGCAGCTGGTGGCCGAGCAGTCCTAGGCGGAGCAGTTCCCCTACAGCCGCTTCCGGGGCGTGAGCCGCACACCGGGCAGCGGGGGAGCAGGAATGCGGCCCGCCTCCGGCCCGGCGTCGGGCCCGTGGCCGGGGACCAGGCCGTACCGGGCTGCCGCCTCCTCGGCTTCGGGCAGTCCGGCCTGGGCTTCCCAGTCACTCCGTGCCTGCTCCACTTCGTCGTGCGTGCGGCCAACAAAGTTCCACCACATCAGCAGTTCCTCCTGGAAGGGCTCGCCTCCGATCAGCAGGAAGCGTGTGCCGGGAAGTGCCTGGACCTGCAGTTCTGTACGCCCGGTGCCCAGGTAGCCCAGCGGCCCGGGCGGAACCTCCTGGCCGTCCACCGCCAGGCCGCCGTCGAGCACCAGGATCCCGTGCTCGAAGCCGGCGTTGAGCGGCAGCACTGCGGACCCGCCACCGCACGAAACGTCAGCGCCCACGATCGGTGAGTACATCGTTGCCGGCGAGGCGACGCCGGCGAGTTCGCCCACCATGACAGTGGCGGTAAAACCCTGCCCGCTGGCCCGGGGAAGTTCGCGGTGCTGCTCGAACGCAGGCCGGCGGTGCCGTTCGCTCTCAGGCAGGGCCACCCAGAGCTGCAGGCCGCGCTGGACCGGGAGGTCCTCCCCGGCTGGCGGCAGCACGGCGAACTCCGAGTGGGAGACACCGTGGCCGGCCGTCATGATGTTCAGCTCGCCCGGCCGGACCACCACGTCGCTGCCGACGCTGTCGCGGTGCCTGATGTGGCCGGCCAGGGGCCAGGTCACGGTCTGGAGGCCGATATGGGGGTGGGGGAGCACGGACATCGCTGTCCGGTCAGGGCCGAAGCTGTCCAGGAAACACCACGCCCCGATGGTGGGAAGGCCGCGCTGCGGCAGCGTCCGCTGGACGTTCATGGCCCTGACTCCGCCCAGCGGCACTTCGCGCTGCGGCCACAGCTGCAGGCAGGGTCCGGACGTGCCGTCCGCGCCTGCCGGCGGGCACACTTCCTGCTGGGGCGCAATCTCCAAATTGGTCACGGATCCACTCTAGGCCGGACGGCCCACAGCCGGCACCGTTCCGGGCCCCCGGTTGCCTCCGCCGGAATAAGGACCCATCCGGGGCCCTCCTGGCTGCGAATGATTACAGTAGGGATTCCTTTGCCCGGATTCGGGACGCTGCAGGGTGTTGCCGGCCCCGGATTGGGTTACCGTAACTATCAGCGTGCTGATGACAGTGTCGCGGTGCTTCCAGGAGCCCGTCCCAGAGAACAGGTAAGTCCGCACCATGGACCAGGCGATGATCGAGTTTCAGAGCGTTACCAAGCAGTACCAGGGCGGGCAGCCTGCCGTGGACAACCTCTCCATGTCCATCAGCAAGGGCTCCATCACCGTCCTGGTTGGCCCGTCAGGCTGCGGCAAGACAACTACGCTGCGCATGATCAACAGGATGGTGGAACCCACATCCGGCACCATCACTGTGGGCGGCCGGGACGTGACCGCCGTCCCGGCCGCTGAACTGCGCCGCTCTATGGGGTACGTGATGCAGTCGGCAGGCCTGCTCCCGCACCGCTCCGTGCTGGACAACATCGCCACCGTGCCCCGGCTGAACGGGGTGTCCAAGTCCGACGCCCGCCGCCGTGCCGAGGAACTGCTGGACGTGGTGGGCCTGGCACGTTCACTGGGCAAGCGCTTCCCTTCCCAGCTTTCCGGCGGCCAGCAGCAGCGCGTCGGAGTGGCCCGCGCGCTCGCCGCCGATCCTCCCGTCCTGCTTATGGACGAACCCTTCAGCGCCGTGGATCCCGTGGTCCGGGACGAACTCCAGCAGGAACTGCTGAGGCTCCAGAAGGACCTGGCCAAAACCATCGTCTTTGTCACCCATGACATCGATGAAGCCACCGTCCTGGGGGACAAAGTAGCGGTCTTCGCAGTGGGCGGAAAGCTCGCCCAGTACGCCACGCCGGAGGAGATCCTCCGGGCGCCGGCAAATGACTTCGTTGCCTCGTTCGTCGGACGGGACCGTGGGTTCCGGCACCTTGGCTTCACCCCGTCCGACGGCGTTACCCTCCATCCGGTGCCCACGATCGTCCGCGGCCGCGGCGGCAACGCCGATCCGGACGCCGCCGGCGGCTGGCAGCTGGTGGTGGATGAGGAGCTGCGCCCGCTTGGCTGGTCGACTCCAGGCACTGACGGAGGCCTCATTCCGGGGGGTTCCCTGTTCCGCCCGGGGGAAAGCCTGCGCCGGGCGCTGGACGCCGCGCTCTCCTCGCCGTCGGGCCTGGGCGTGGCAGTGGATGAAGAGGGCAAGGTGAAGGGCGTGATCCGCGGCGGCGAAGTGCTGGCCCTCATTGAAGAGGCGCGCCAGCTCCGGCAGGCTGCGCTCTGATGGACTGGTTCCTCGCCAACAGCGGCATGGTGCTGGAGCGCGCCGGCCAGCACCTGGTGCTGGCCCTCGTCCCCATGGTCCTGGGGCTGGTCATCTCCATCCCCCTGGCCCAGCTGGCGCGGCAGAACCGGGCGCTCCGCTCGGTGGTGCTCACAGCCTCCTCGCTCCTGTACACCATCCCGTCGCTGGCACTGTTCATCATCCTGCCCACCATCCTGGGCACCAGGATCCTGGATCCACTCAACGTGGTGGTGGCCCTGACCATCTACGCCGTTGCCCTGCTGGTGCGGGCGGCCCTTGACGCCTTCGACTCTGTCAGCGGGGACGTGAGCCAGGCCGCCGTCGCCATGGGCTACAAACCGCTGGCGCGGTTCCTCCGCGTGGACCTGCCGCTGTCCCTGCCCGTCCTCTTCGCCGGGCTCCGGGTGGTCTCGGTCAGCAATATCTCCCTGGTCAGCGTGGCCGCGCTGCTGGGCATCGGAAACCTGGGGATGCTCTTCACCTCCGGACTCCAGCGGGACTTTGTCACCGAAGTGGTGGTGGGGATCATCGCCATCCTGGTCCTGGCACTGCTGATGGATGCGTTCCTGGTCCTGCTGGAACGGCTCCTGACCCCGTGGGAGCGCGCCGGGAAGAGGCCGGACAGGCAGCGGGAAGCCGGGCAGGCCGGTGAGGCACCTGCCGCAGCACTTGACCCGGCCCTCAGGCTGTCCGAGCCCAAGGCGGGAGGCGGAAACCCATGAGCGTTTTCTCCGACACCTTCGCCTGGCTTGCCGATCCGGAGAACTGGACCGGCAGCGCCGGGATCCCCGCCCGGCTGGGCGAACACCTCCAGTACACCGGCCTGGTGATGCTGATCGCCGCCGCCATCGCCGTCCCCGTAGGCATGTACGTAGGCCATACGGGCAGGGGAAGGGTCGCGGTGGTTGCGCTCGCCGGGGCGCTGCGGGCACTGCCCACGCTCGGCCTGCTCACGCTCTTCGTGCTCCTGGCCGGGATCGGGCTGATGCCGCCCATCTGGGCGCTGGTCATCCTCACTGTCCCGCCCCTGCTTGCGGGCACCTACGCCGGTATCTCCAGCGTGGACCGCAACGTGGTGGACGCCGCCCGTGCCATGGGCATGACCGAACTGCAGGTCCTGTTCCGGGCAGAGCTGCCCAACGCGCTCACCGTGATGTTCGGCGGCTTCCGCACCGGCGTGCTGCAGGTCATCGCCACGGTCTCCGTGGTGGCCTACATCAACCTGGGCGGCCTGGGCAGGTACCTCTTCGACGGGCTCGTCCTCAGCGACTTCCCCCAGATGCTCGGCGGTTCCCTGCTCATCGCGGCCCTGGCGATCGCAGTCGACCTTGTCCTTTCCCTTTTCCAGAGGCTGTTCCTGGCAACAGGCGCCTCGAGGCAGTCCCGCCGCAGCCAGCAGGCTGCGGCCGATCTCACAGACCCCGTCCCTACGGAGGCTGTGGTACAAGGAGGTAAATCATGAAAGAAAGCCGCCAACACCATCTCGGCCGGCGTGCGTTCAGCGGCCTCGCGGCAGGCCTCGGCCTGGCCATGGCGCTCTCTGCCTGCGGCGGATCCTCGGACCCACTAAGCAAGGCGCCGGCCAGCAGCGGTGCAGCCTCCGGGGGAGCAACATCCCTGGTCATTGGTTCAGCCGACTTCACAGAAAGCCAGATCATCGGCGAACTGTACGCCGGGGCGCTGAACGCAGCCGGGGTCACCGCCACCACCAAGCCCAACATCGGCTCCCGCGAGGTGTACTTCAAGGCCGTCCAGGACGGTTCCGTGGACGTCATTCCGGATTACACCGGCAACCTGCTGCTGCACGTGGACAAGGAAGCCTCGGAGGTTTCGGCGGAAGACATCGCCAAGGCCCTGCCGGACAAGCTGCCCGGCGGGCTTGCCATCCTGGAGCCGGCCAAGGCCGAAGACAAGGACGCCATGGTGGTCACCAAGGCAACCGCCGAAAAGTACCAGCTGAAGTCCATTGAGGACCTGGCCAAGGTCTGCAGCGAGATCGTCGTGGGGGCTCCGGCCACCTTTGCCGAGCGCGCCTACGGCCTGCCGGGGCTGAAGAAGAACTACAACTGCGAGCCCAAGAAACTGGAACCCTTCAGCGACGGCGGCGGTCCAGTGACCCTGAAGGCGCTCCTGGAGGACCAGGTCCAGGTGGCGGACATCTACACCACTACCCCGTCCATCGCGGACAACGACCTTGTGGTGCTCGAGGACCCCAAGAACAACTTCATCGCCCAGCAGGTGGTTCCGCTGTACAACGAGGCGAAGATGACGGACAAGGCCAAGGAAGCGCTCAACTCGGTGTCCCGCGTGCTGACCACCGAGGACCTGATCAACCTGAACCGGGCCGTCAGCGGCAGCCAGAAACAGGGCGCCAAGGAAGCCGCACAGGCGTGGCTGAAGGAAAAGGGCATCGTGAAGTAGGAGCCGCCCGGCACCCTTGGCAGTACTACTGTGCAGGAGTACGACGGCGGCTGCCGGACTTTCGGAAGTCCGGCAGCCGCCGTCGTCCGTCCTGCCTGCAGGAACCGCCGCACCGTGTGGCTGACGTCTCAACGGCGGTCCATCCTTCCTGTGGCATATTTGAGGGATGGCAGAATTCAGGCAGTCCACGAAACTCAACAACGTGCTTTACGACATCCGTGGACCGATCCTCCATGCCGCCCAGCAGATGGAGGCTGAGGGTCACCGGATCCTCAAGCTGAACATCGGAAACCCCGCACCGTTCGGATTCGAAGCGCCGGACGCCATCCTGGTGGACATGATCCGCCACCTGCCGCACGCCCAGGGGTACAGCGACTCCCGCGGCATCTTTTCCGCCCGGACCGCCGTGTCGCAGTACTACCAGACCCGCGGCATCCAGAACATCCACGTGGACGACATCTACCTGGGCAACGGGGTCAGCGAACTTATCACCATGTCCCTGATGGCCCTCCTTGACGACGGCGACGAGGTCCTGATCCCCACCCCGGACTACCCGCTCTGGACGGCCTCGGTGGCGCTGGCCAGCGGTAAGCCCGTGCACTACCTCTGCGATGAGGAGAGCGGCTGGCAGCCGGACCTGGAGGACATGGAAGCCAAGATCACGCCCCGCACCAAGGGCATTGTGGTCATCAACCCCAACAACCCCACCGGCGCCGTGTATCCGGAAGAGACGCTGCGCAAAATCGTGGCCCTCGCAGAGAAGCACGGCCTGGTGCTCTTCGCCGACGAGATCTACGAGAAAATCCTCTACGAGGATGCCGTCCACATCAACCTCGCCGGGCTCACCGGCGACGACGTCCTCTGCCTCACCTTCAGCGGCCTGTCCAAGGCCTACCGGGTGTGCGGGTACCGGGCCGGCTGGATGGCCATTTCGGGTCCCAAGAAGGACGCGGCGGACTACCTTGAAGGCATCAGCCTCCTGGCCAACATGCGCCTCTGCGCCAACGTGCCTGCCCAGCACGCGATCCAGACGGCGCTCGGCGGCTACCAGAGCATCAACGACCTGATCCTGCCGGGCGGGCGGCTGCTGGAGCAGCGCAACAAGGCGTACGACATGCTCAACGCCATCCCGGGCGTGAGCACCCAGCAGGCCCGGGGCGCCCTGTACCTCTTCCCCAAGCTCGACCCCGCGGTCTACCACATCCGCGACGACGAGAAGTTCGTCCTGGATCTCCTGAGGGAACAAAAAATCCTGGTCTCCCACGGCCGGGCGTTCAACTGGGTGCGCCCGGACCACTTCCGCATGGTGACGCTGCCCAACGTCAAGGACATCGAGGAAGCCGTGGGCCGGATGGGGGACTTCCTAAGCAGGTACCAAGGGAACTAGCCTGTGTCCACGGGCACTTCGGTCCCGTGGAACTTCGCGGAAAGGATTCCCATGCCCGACGCCATTGGCTTCGACCAGCACCCTTCAGAAACCCTGCGGGCGGGGAAGGGGTTCCTGCTGAGCGACGTCGATCCTGATTCCACGCCCGGCTACAGCGGCACCAAGGAGGACGGACAGGCCCTGCTCGCCGAAATGGACAGTGGGCTGGCCGAACTTCAGGAAAAGCTGTTTGCCGAGTCGCGGTTCGGCGGACGCAAGCGGATCCTGCTGATCCTCCAGGCCATGGACACTGCGGGCAAGGGCGGGATCGTCAACCACGTCATGGCGGCGATGAACCCCCAGGGCGTCCAGTTCAAGGCCTTCAAGGCACCCACGGACGAGGAGAAGTCCTACGACTTCCTGTGGCGCATCGAAAAGGAAGTGCCGGCCGCCGGGATGGTGGGCGTTTTCGACCGCTCACACTATGAGGATGTCCTGATCCACCGGGTGCGTGCGTGGGCGACTCCCGCGGAAATCAAACGGCGGTACGTGGCCATCAATGAATTCGAGACGCGGCTGACCGACTCCGGGACGAAGGTGGTCAAAGTCATGCTGCACATCAGCGGGGAGGAGCAGAGGGAACGGCTGCTGGCCCGCCTGGACAACCCGGCCAAGCACTGGAAATACAGCCGGGGGGACCTGGAGGAGCGCGCCTTCTGGGACGATTACATGAGCGCGTACCAGGCAGCAATCGATGAAACCAGCACCGCGGCCGCTCCCTGGCATGTTGTCCCGGCCAACAAGAAATGGTTTGCCAGGATCGCCGTCCAGCAGCTGCTGCTGGGTGCGCTGACCGACCTTGGCCTCGAGTGGCCCAAGGCGGAGTTCGACGTCGCCATGGAACGGGAACTGGCGGCGCGCTCCTGAACGCTTGCCTGCGTGCTTAAAGCCGCCGGCTAGAGCGGCTGGTCGCGGGCGGCGGCAAGCCGCTTCCGGGCGCCTTCCAGCCATTCCTCGCACCGGGCGGCCAAGGCTTCGCCGCGTTCCCACAGCGCCAGGGATTCCTCGAGGCTGGCCCCGCCGGCCTCAAGCTTCCCCACCACCGCGATGAGCTGCTCGCGGGCCTCTTCATAGCTCAGCGCCGCGATCCCGGCTCCTGCCGCCTGCTCAGTCATGTGGTACTCCAATTTCAGTAGTTGTCTCTTCAGGTGTTCCCGTGGAGGTTGCGCCGAAGCGGCCCTCCGCCACGCGGATGGACAGCGCGGCGCCGGCCGGGGCCTCGGCCGGGCGCCGGACCACGGCGTGCCCCGCGGCACCTGCTTGCGCCGCACGCTTTCCGGCGAGTTCGACGACCGCGTACCCCCGGTCCAGGGTCTTCTGCGGCGACAGCGCCCGCACCTGGGCCTTCAGGTGGTCCAGGTGGTCAGCCGCGCGGACCACGGTGGAACTGACCGCGGCCGACGACCTCCGCAGCAGCCGCTCAATCTCGTCCGAGCGGATGGTCACCAGTCCTTCCGGCGAAGCGAGCACGGGACGGGAATGGAGGGAAGCCAGCCGGTCCGATTCCCGGTCCACCAGCCGCTCAATGCACCGGCGCAGCTGCTCCCGGGCCTGGCGGACACCTGCCAGTTCTTCGGAAACGTCCGGGACGATCCGCTTGGCGGCATCCGTGGGGGTAGAGGCACGCAGGTCCGCGACGTCGTCGAGCAGCGGCCTGTCCGCCTCGTGGCCGATGGCACTCACCACCGGGGTAGCGGCTGCGGCGACGGCGCGGATCAGTTCTTCACTGTTGAAAGGCAGCAGGTCCTCCAGGGCGCCGCCGCCCCGGGCTATCACAATGACGTCCACCTCCGGCAGGGCGTCCAGGTCGCGGAGGGCACGGACCACCTGGGCCACGGCCGTGTTTCCCTGGACCGCCACCTCCCGGATTTCAAACTCAACCGCGGGCCAGCGCAGGGCCGCGTTGCGCAGGATGTCCTTCTTCGCGTCCGAATCGCGGCCCGTGATCAGGCCGATGCGGTGCGGCAGCAGGGGCAGGGGTTTCTTGCGGGAGTCAGCGAAAAGGCCCTCGGCGGAGAGCGCCTGGCGCAGCCGTTCAATCCGGGCAAGGAGATCGCCCAGGCCCACCGGCCTAATGTCCCGGACCAGCATGTTCAGCCGGCCGGTCTTGATCCAGAACTCCGGCTTCAGCAGGGCCACCACGCGCGACCCGCGCTCCAGCGGCAGGTTCTGGCGTTCCAGCACCTTGGTCCAGACCGAGGCGGGGAGCGAAACTTCCGCGTCCACGTCCCGCAACGTGAGGTAGGCGTTGGTGCCCCGGCGGTTCAGTTCGATGACCTGGCCTTCAACCCAAGCCGACGGCGTGCGGTCGATGTGGGCCTTCAGCTTCTGCGACAGCAGCTGGAGCGGCCACGGATTGTCCGGGGTGGTTTCGGCAGCAGTGGAGGGCAGCGTGGTGGGCGCCGTGGGTTGCTGGCCAGTGCCGGGAAGTGACGCCTGTTCAGACATGCGAACGCCCTCGCGGGGCTGGAGCTGCGGGCATGGGGTCCTTCGTCCGGTGTTTGGCTGTCTGTGTTCGGCCGTGTGGTTTGGGTGGGCGTTGGGCGCTCAATCAACCTTATCCATAAGCTGTACCACCCGGGGCTGACAAGAACCGGCCCACAGGCCTGCCTAGGATGGGTTGACGCCACCACCGACGAAGGAAACCGCTGTGCGAACTTTTGTTTCTGCTGCCGCCACCGTGCTGGCAGTCCTGCTGGCCGCCGTGGCGGTTCCGGCCATCTGGCTGGACCGCAACATCGTCCAGGAGCAGGGCTTCGTGGAGCTGGCTGCTCCGCTGGCAACAAATTCAGGGTTCCAGCAGGAGCTGGCGGTTGCGGCGGTGGGCACCATCGACACCAGCGCCGTTCCGGGTTTCCTCTCGGACCTGGTCCAGCCGGTGCTTGAAGACGCTGCTTCTTCACTGACAGGCCTCCCCGGCTATCCGGCCGCGTGGGAGGAGACGCTGCGCAGGAGCCACCGGCTCAGCTTCGCCAGCCCTGCAACGGACGACGGCGGAGGAGCGTCAGCTTCATCCCTCACCCTGGACGTCGCTCCCTTGGTGGCGCTGGGCGCCGAAGAGATTTCGCGCGCCACCAGGCTGCCGCTGGATCCGCCTGAACAAACCCTGATCAACGTGGGACAGCCCGTGTACAAGGAGTGGACCGAACGGCTCACCAGCTATGCGCCTGCAGGTTACCTGCTGGCAGGTGGCTCCGCGGTGGCGCTGCTCCTTGCCCTGGTGGCTGCACGGCGCCGCTGGACAGTGCTGGCCGGTGCCGGAGTTGGCGCGCTGCTCCTGGCCGCTGCCTGGGCGGCAGGCTCACAGGCGGCCTCTGCCGCCGTCGTGTCCGCGGACAGCGGAAATGAAGTTGCCAACATGTTCCGGGACGAGTTCGTGGCCGCCTCTGCCGCGGATTTCCAGGCCTGGACCATGGCAGCGGCGGTCACCGGCGGCGTGTTGCTGGTGCTGGGCCTCGTGGCCGGGTTCGCCTCGCGGAAGCGGTCGCGGGCAACCCGGTAGCATGGAGGAATGACCCCCTCAGCTGTTTCCCTTTCGATGCCCACCATCCCGCGTCGGCGCCGTTCACCTGAGGAAGTAGCTGCCGCAGCTCCGGTATCAGGAACCAAGAAGGTGCTGCTCGCTGCTCCCCGCGGTTACTGCGCCGGCGTGGACCGCGCCGTCATCGCCGTAGAGAAGGCCCTGGAGCATTACGGCCCGCCGGTCTACGTGCGGAAGCAGATCGTCCACAACGTCCACGTGGTCAGCTCCCTGGAGGAGCAGGGGGCCATCTTCGTGGACGAGACAGACGAAGTGCCCGAGGGCGCCCTGGTCATCTTCTCCGCCCACGGCGTCTCCCCGGCCGTGGTCCAGTCCGCGGAGGACCGCGGCCTGCGCACCATCGACGCCACGTGCCCCCTGGTGACCAAGGTTCACAAGGAAGCCGTCCGGTTCGCCAAGGATGACTTCGACATCCTGCTGATCGGCCACGACGGCCACGAGGAAGTCGAAGGCACGGCCGGCGAAGCCCCGGAGCACATCCAGATCATCAACGGCCCGCACGAGGTGGACAAGGTGACGGTCCGGGACCCGGAAAAGGTCATCTGGCTCTCGCAGACCACGCTCAGCGTCGACGAAACCATGGAGACCGTCCGGTTGCTCAAGCAGCGGTTTCCCACGCTCCAGGATCCGCCCAGCGACGACATCTGCTATGCCACAACCAACCGGCAGGTGGCCATCAAGAAGATCTCGCCGCAGGCAGACCTGGTCATCGTCGTGGGCTCGGCCAACTCCTCCAACTCCGTCCGGCTGGTGGAGGTGGCCCTTGAGTACGGCGCGAAGGCGTCCTACCGGGTCGATTTCGCCAACGAGGTTGATGAAACGTGGTTTGAAGGGGTTGCCACCGTCGGCGTGACGTCCGGGGCATCCGTCCCGGAGGTCCTGGTGCAGGACGTGCTGCGACTGCTGGCCGACTACGGCTACGGCACAGTGGAGGAAGTTGTCACGGCGGAGGAGGACCTGCTCTTCTCGCTGCCCAAGGAGCTCCGGGCCACCCTCAAGCAGGCCGGCGACGTCAGCCGCGCCCTCGGCGGACGCCGCGCGCGCAACTGACCCCGGACGGCCCTGTTACGCGGCTTCGTCGTCGCTCTGCAGTTCAGGCGCGGCAAGGGCCCGCGGCGTGGCTTCGACCACGGGCGGCGCGGCCAGCCCGGATTCCTCCAGCGAGTTCAGTTTCCGGGCTGTGGGGAGAACCCGGGCTTCCAGCGTTCCCACCATGGCGTTGTAGCGGTCCACTGACGACTTCAGCGAAGACCCCAGCTTGGTGACGTTCTCGCCCAGGGTTCCCATCCGGTCATACAGCTGCCGGGCAAGCTCGAACAGTTCCCGCGCACTGTCCGTCAGGACGTCCTGCCGCCACGTAAAGGCCACGGACTTCAAGACGGCCAGGAGCGTGCTGGGCGATGCCAGGACCACGTTCTTCGAGAGAGCATGGTCAAGGAGCCCGGCATCGGCCATGAGGGCGGCGGCAAGAATGGACTCAGCCGGGATGAAGCAGATCACCAGCTCAGGGGAGTTGCCGGGGATATCCCAGTACTTCTTATTGCCCAGCGAATCCACGTGTGCCCGCAATGCCTTGGCATGGGCCGCCAGCAGCGCCTGTTGGGTGCGGTGGCCGCCGACGGAGGCCGGACCGGCGGGACGTGTGCCGGAACCATCGGCCGGGCGGACGTCAGCGCCCAGCTCCTGGGCTTCCAGGTAGGAGGACAGGGGAACTTTGGCGTCAACCACCAGCTGTTTATCACCGGGCAGCTGGACCACCAGGTCCGGCCGCACGCTCGAGTCACCACCGGCGCTGTGGACCTGTTCCACGAAGTCCACGTGCCGGAGCATCCCCGAGGCTTCCACCACCCGCCGCAGCTGGACTTCACCCCACTGACCACGGGCGCTGTTGGACCGGAGGGCGGACTCAAGAGCGTGCGTGGAGCGGATCAGCTGTTCGTCCGAGAGCCTGGCCTCCTGAAGCTGCTGGGCCAGCTGTCCGTACTGTTCCACCCGGTCACGCTCCAGCAGCGCCACCTGCTGCTGGACGGCCGTGAGCTTCTCGGCCACCGGCGCAAGGGCGCGCAGCACGCTGCCGTCCTGGTTCCTGGCTTCACCCAGCTCCCTGTTCTGTGCCGCCAAAAGGCGCCGCTCGGCGTCGGCCGCGGCGAACTGCGCAGTGACCTCGGAAAGCCGCGACGATACGGCGTCGAAATCCTCCTCCAGTCCCTTGGCATTTCTTCGAAGCACAAAAAACACAGCCGCCGCACCCGCGAGGGCCCCCAGCAGCAGCATGAACAAAGCAAGAATCAAGGCGAAAGCATCCATGCCCTCACTGTCGCACGGGGCTGTGACATTTTGCCGAAGCGACATTTCGCCCCGCAGGGCCGGGCCTTTTGGCCGTTACTGTGCGTGGACGCCCTGCGGGTAGAATCAATGCTCGTGGCTCTTACTATTGGCATCGTCGGACTGCCCAACGTCGGCAAATCAACTCTTTTCAACGCACTCACCCGCAACCAGGTCCTGGCCGCGAACTACCCGTTCGCCACCATCGAACCGAACGTCGGCGTCGTCAACCTGCCCGACCCCCGGCTCCAGAAGCTCGCCGGCATCTTCGGCTCGCAGCGTGTGCTGCCCGCAGCGGTCTCCTTCGTGGACATCGCCGGCATCGTCAAGGGCGCCTCCGAAGGGGAAGGGCTGGGCAACCAGTTCCTGGCCAACATCCGCGAAGCGGAAGCCATCGCCGAAGTAGTCCGCGTCTTCGACGACCCCGACGTCATCCACGTCGACGGCAAGGTGGATCCACGCTCCGACATGGAGACCATCAACACCGAGCTGATCCTCGCCGATCTCCAGACCATCGATAAGGCCATCCCCCGGATCGAAAAAGAGGTCAAGATCAAGAAGCGGGAGGCAGCCGAGCTTGCAGCCATCAAGGCAGCCCAGGGCGTGCTGGAACGCGGGGACACAATCTATGCCTCCATCAAGAGTGACAAGCTGGAGATGGAGCACCTCAAGGAGCTCAGCCTCCTGACCGCCAAGCCCTTCATCTACGTTTTCAACGCCGACGAAGGCATCCTCGGCAGCCCGGAAAAGCAGGAGGAGTTGCGTGCCATGGTTGCGCCGGCCGACTGCATCTTCCTGGACGCCAAGCTCGAAGCGGACCTCGTGGAACTGGACGAGGAAGAGGCCCGCGAAATGCTGGAGATGAACGGCCAGGACGAGTCTGGCCTGGACCAGCTGGCGCGGGTCGGCTTCCATACGCTGGGCCTGCAGACGTACCTCACGGCCGGCCCCAAGGAAACCCGGGCCTGGACTATCCGCCAGGGGGACACCGCCCCGCAGGCGGCCGGCGTGATCCATACCGACTTCCAGCGCGGCTTCATCAAGGCCGAGGTGGTGGCCTTTGACGACCTTATTGAGGCCGGTTCCATGGCTGAGGCCAAGTCCCGCGGTAAGGTCAGGATTGAGGGCAAGGAATACGTCATGGCTGACGGCGACGTTGTGGAGTTCCGCTTCAACGTCTGATCCAGCGGACGCATTATCCTGAATACAGGGCGTGATCCTGCCAATTCCAGGAGCCCCTCCCGGAGAAGCACAACAAGGAGGCGGCATGCCGGTCAGGCGTCTGATGCAGTACATCACCGCGGCGGTTGCGGCTGCCCTGGTCCTGTCAGGCTGTTCCGGCAATGGCGGCAACGCCCCCGTGGTGGTGGGGGAGGCCAAGCGCGGCGGCAGCGTCACCGTCGCGGAGGTCAACGCCTTCTCGTCCTTCAACCCGTACAGCGCGGACGGGAACACCGACATCAACTCGAAAATCGGCTACATCACGCATTCGGGCTTCTACTACCTCGATGATGCTGCCAAGGTGGTGCGGAACGAAAAGTTCGGGCGCTTCGAGAAGGTATCGGACCAGCCGCTGAAGGTGCGGTACACCGTCAACGAAGGCGTCACGTGGTCCGACGGTGAAGCGATCGACGCCGGCGACCTCCTCCTCAGCTGGGCCGCGGGCTCAGGGTATTACGACGATGCCGACCCCGTCGCGGGGACAGGCACCAAGTATTTTTCGGTTGCCTCCGATACCAGCGGCCTTGCGGGCACGGTCCTTCCCGAAATCGGGGCTGACGGCCGCTCCATCACCCTTGAGTACGCCGTGCCCTACGCGGACTGGGAAGTGGCGTTCGACGTCGGCCTGCCCGCACATGTGGTGGCAGCGAAAGCCGGGCTTAATGACGAAGAAGACCTGATCGACCTCATCAAGGACTCACCCCGCGGGGACGCGGAGAAACCCGCGCCCAATGCACGGCTGAAGCAGGTCAGCGATTTCTGGAACTCCGGATTCGACTCCAAGGGCCTTCCCGAGGATCCCTCCGTGTTCCTCTCCAGCGGCCCGTACATCGTGCGCGAGATCACCCCGGAAGTTTCCATGAAACTCGTCCGGAACCGTGACTACGTCTGGGGCCAGGAGCCATGGCTGGATGAAATCAACGTGCGCTTCACCGGCGCCGCACCCACGGCAGTCGATGCGCTCCGGAACGGCCAGGCCGACATCATTTCGCCGCAGCCATCCGCCGGGACCGAGGAGCTCTTTGCAGGACTGGCCGGCCAGGGCATAACTGTTGAGCGGTACAACCAGTCGGGCTACGACCACCTGGACCTCAACTTTTCCGGGCCGTTCCGGGACGAAAACGTCCGCCGGGCATTCCTCAAGGCGGTCCCGCGGCAGGCAATCGTCGACGCCGTCGTGGGTGGCCTGCTGCCGGACGCGAAGCCGCTGGATTCCCACGTTTTCCTGCCTGGCCAGCCCAAGTACAACGACACTGTGAAGGACAACGGCTCCGCCGACTACGCCGAGGTGGACATCGATGGAGCGAAGGCACTCCTTGACGGCGAGACACCCACGATCCGGATCCTCTACAACCGTGACAACCCCAACCGTGCCAAAGTGTTTGCCCTGATCCGCGATTCGGCAGCCCGGGCAGGGTTCCAGGTCCTTGATGGCGGGCAGGCCAGCGCCGACTGGGCGCGGTCGCTCGGAGGCGGAGGCTACGAAGCCGCGCTGCTCGGATGGATCGGCACGGGCGCAGGCGTCAGCCGGATCCCCCAAATCTTCCGCACGGGTGCGGGAAGCAACTTCAACGGCTTTTCCGACGGCGACGCGGACAAGGCGATGGAGCAGCTGGCCGGGACAACCGACCTGGGGAAGCAGGATGAGCTCCTGGCCGAGATCGACAGGCAGATCTGGGAGAGTGCCTACGGACTCCCGCTGTACCAGACCGTTGGCACCACTGCCTTCAACGCCCGGGTTGCCGGTGTCAAGACGAGCTCCGGTCCACTGGGGATCTGGTGGAACGTGTGGGATTGGCGGCTTGCCGCCCCGTCGTGAGCCCTGCGCAGGGGAGCCTTGAGGCTGCGAGCAGGAGAGGCAGCTTCCATGTGACCGGATTCGCTGCCACGGCTACCGGCGAGTAGCATGTGACTTGCACAACTTCTGTTGACCGACTAAGCGTTCAGAGCGGGCCGGTCACGGTTTGGCAACGGAGTACCAGTATCTGGACTTCGTGCGGTTAGGCTTCTCGTATATGTAGGCTGCGTCACAGCGGACAGCTGGGTCTCGCCTGCGGGGAAGCACAAGATTCCCCCTCGTTATCTCCCACAACTCATAGGAGGCGGAATGCGTTTTACGCGCACTTCCAAAGCACTGGGCATAGTGGCAATAGCCGCGCTTGCCTTGACCGGCTGCGGCGCTGGAGGCGGCAGCACTGACGGAGCCAGCAACGCCGCCGGCGACCCGAACAAGGTCATCACTGCCTACAGCAACGAACCACAAAATCCGTTGCTGCCGGCGAACACCGGCGAAGTCTACGGCGGCCGCGTCGTCGAGCTTCTGTTCGAAGGCCTGCGGACCTACGACGCCGACGGCAAGCCCGTGAACGCCCTGGCAGAGTCCATCGAGTCTACTGACGCCCAGAACTGGACCATCAAGGTCAAGCAGGGCCAGAAGTTCACGAACGGTGAAGAGATCACCGCCAAGACCTTCGTGGATTCCTGGAACTTTGCGGCGAACTCGAAGAACCTGCAGCAGAACGGCTTCTTCTTCGAATCAATCGCCGGCTACGAGGAAGTCTCGGCTGTCACCACCGAGAAGTCTGCCGACGGCAAGACCACCACCACTCCCGCACCCACCGCGGACACCATGTCCGGCCTGGTTGCCACCGATGATTCCACCATCACGGTGAAGCTGGCCCAGCCCGAAGCCGACTGGTCACTGCGCCTCGGCTACTCCGCCTTCTTCCCGGTTCCCTCAGCTGCACTTGCAGACCCCAAGGCATTCGGCGAGAACCCGGTAGGCAACGGCCCGTACAAGATGGAGAAGGAGGGCGCCTGGGTTCACGACCAGTCCATCTCCCTCGTCAAGAACCCGGACTACAGCGGCCCCCGCGAGTCGAAAAACGGCGGCGTGATGTTCAAGTTCTACACGGATCCGGGCCCCGCATACACCGACCTGCAGTCGGATAACCTGGACGTCACCGACGTCCTGCCGTCCAACGCGCTGAAGACGTACGTTGCGGACTTCCCGGACCGTAACGCCACCAAGCCCGTTGCCACCAACTCCACCCTGAATATCCCGGGTTACAACCCGAACTTCCAGGGTGAAGCCGGCAAGCTGCGCCGCCAGGCACTTTCCTACGCCATCAACCGCGAGGAAATCGCCAAGGTTGTCTTCAACGGCACCCGTACCCCGGCCAAGGCTTTCGCGCCGCCGGTCATCGACGGGTTCAAGGAAGGCATCAAGGGCAGCGAGGTCCTGAAGTTTGACGCCGCGAAGGCCAAGGACCTCTGGGCCCAGGCCGAGAAGATCCAGCCGTACGACAGTTCCAAGCCGCTGCAGATCGCTTCCAACACCGATGGCGGCAACAAGGAATGGATCGACGCCGTAGCCAACGGCTTCAAGAACAACCTGGGAATCCAGGCCGAAATCCAGCCCTTCGCCAAGTTTGCCGAGGTCCTGAACCTGCGCAAGTCCCAGCAGCTCCCCGGCCTGACCCGTTCCGGCTGGCAGGGCGACTACCCGTCGCTCTACAACTTCCTGGGACCGATCTGGGCCACGGGCGCCTCCTCCAACTACGAGAAGTACTCGAACCCGGAGTTCGACAAGCTGCTCAAGGAGGGCCTGGCAGCCAAGACCACCGAAGAGGCCAACGCCAAGTTCAATGCAGCACAGGAGATCCTCTTCCAGGATCTTCCGGGCCTGCCGCTTTGGGACCAGGCGCGGCCGATCGTGTGGAGCAACAACGTCGTCAAGGCTGAAACCGGCTGGAACGGCAGCATCCTTTACTACGGCATCACGGCAAAGTAGTCCCAGAACTAACTTGTCGGCAAGCACATGGGGGTCCGGCCACCGCCGGGCCCCCATTGGCTTGCACGGCAGGAAGGCACCAATGAACCTGTTTTCTTCCCAACCGGAAGGCTGGTGATCCGGTGGTCCGCTTTATTCTGCGCCGACTCCTGCAAGTGATCCCTGTCTTCATCGGCACCACCCTTTTGGTCTACTACATGGTGTTCGCCCTTCCGGGTGATCCCATCGCGGCGCTGTTCGGGGACCGCCAGCCGCCCCAGGCCGTCATCGACACGCTGCGCAGCCAGTACCACCTGAATGAACCCTTCTGGGTGCAGTACGGGCTGTTCCTCAAGAACCTCTTTACGTTCAACCTGGGCAACGACTTCACCGGCCAGCCCATTGCTGCCAGCCTGGCCCGCGTGTTCCCGGTCACCGCGATGCTGGCCGTCGAAGCCCTGGCCATCCAAGCGATCTTCGGCGTCGCATTCGGCGTTTTCGCCGGCCTGCGCCGCGGCGGCTGGTTCGACTCCACCGTCCTCGTGGCCTCGCTCGTGGTCATCGCCGTTCCCACCTTCGTGCTGGGCTTCGTTTTCCAGCTCGTCTTCGGCGTCAAGCTCGGGTGGGCGAAACCCACCGTCGGCGCCAACGCCGACTGGGGGAGCCTGCTGCTGCCCGCCGTCGTCCTGGGCCTGGTGTCCTTCGCCTATGTCCTCCGCCTCACCCGCGCCTCGGTCAGCGAAAACATGAACGCCGACTACGTGCGCACGGCTACCGCCAAAGGCCTGTCCCGGCCCCGGGTGGTTGTTGCCCATATCCTGCGCAACTCCCTGATTCCTGTGGTGACCTACCTCGGAGCCAACCTCGGCGGCCTCATGGGCGGCGCGATCGTGACGGAGGGTATCTTCAACGTGCCCGGCGTCGGAAACAAGCTCTACCAGGCGGTCCTCCGCAGCGAAGGACCCACCATCGTTTCCATCGTCAGCGTGCTGGTGCTGGTCTTCGTAGTGGCCAACCTGCTTGTCGATCTCCTTTACGCCTGGCTTGACCCGAGGATCCGCTATGACCAGTAATAACAGCCACTTCGTGGCGCCCGTCGACGAAACCCCGCTGCTGGCAACGGATGCCGTCAAGACTGACCAGGCCCCGCTCAGCCTATGGTCCGACGCCTGGCGTAAGCTCCGCCGTCGTCCGCTGTTCATCATCTCAGCGCTGCTCATCGTGGCACTGACCGTGGTCGCACTGTTCCCCGGACTCTTCACTTCCGTGGCGCCCAACGAGGGCTGCGAACTGGCAAATTCCGAGGGCGGACCCACTGCCGGCCACCCCTTTGGCTTCACTTTCCAGGGCTGCGACGTGTACTCCCGGGTCATCCACGGGACCCAGGCCTCACTGTCAGTGGGCCTGCTTTCAGTGCTGTGCGTCCTTGTCATCGGTGTCACCCTCGGCGCCCTCGCGGGATACTACGGCGGGTGGATTGATGCCGTCCTCGCACGCCTTGGTGACATCTTCTTCGCCCTGCCGCTGATCCTCGGCGCGCTGGTCATCACCCAGCTTCCCCTGTTCCGCGAGAACAAGGGTGTTTGGACGGTGGTCTTTGTCATCTCGCTGCTGGCGTGGCCGCAAATGGCCCGCATCACCCGTGGCGCTGTCATCGAGGTACGCAACGCTGACTTCGTGACCGCCGCCCGTGCCTTGGGCGTCTCCAAGTTCGGAGCCCTCGTGCGCCATGTACTGCCGAACGCCCTCGCCCCGATCATCGTCCTTGCCACCTTGGAGCTTGGCGTGTTCATCGTGGCCGAAGCCACCCTGTCGTTCCTGGGTATCGGCCTGCCGCAGAGCATCATGTCCTGGGGCAATGACATCGCCGGGGCGCAGTCGTCCATTCGAACCAGGCCGGAAATCATGCTGTATCCGGCCGCGGCCCTGTCCATCACGGTCCTGAGCTTCATCATGCTGGGCGATGCCGTACGTGACGCCCTTGATCCCAAGAGCCGTCAGCGATGAGAGATAACGAGATGACCACTCCACAAATCCGCATCGACGAGGCCGGCGCCACCGGCGTCAGGCCGCTGCTGGAAATCCGCGACCTTGCCATTACGTTCAAGACCAGCGGCGGGGACGTCCAGGCAGTCCGCAACGCGCACCTGAGCATCATGCCGGGTGAGACCGTGGCCATTGTGGGGGAGTCGGGGTCCGGCAAGTCCACCACGGCCTTGGCGGCCATTGGGCTGCTGCCCAACAACGGTCGTGTTTCGGGCGGCCAGATCCTGCTCGACGGCGAGGACATTGCCCATGCCACCGAGCAGCGGATGATCGAGCTGCGCGGCAACACCATCGGCATGGTCCCGCAGGACCCCATGTCCAACCTCAATCCCGTCTGGAAAATCGGGTACCAGGTCAAGGAAACCCTGCGCGCCAACGGCAGGCCGAGCGGTCCGGAAGACATTGCGAAGGTACTGGCCGAAGCAGGCCTGCCCGATGCCCGCAGGCGTGCCAACCAGTATCCGCATGAGTTCTCCGGAGGCATGCGGCAGCGCGCGCTTATCGCCATCGGCCTCTCCTGCCAGCCGCGGCTGCTCATTGCCGACGAGCCGACGTCGGCGCTGGATGTGACCGTGCAGCGGCAGATCCTTGACCACCTGGACACCATGACCACGGAACTGGGCACCTCGGTGCTGCTCATCACCCACGACCTGGGCCTGGCAGCAGAACGGGCGGACAAGGTTGTGGTGATGTACCAGGGGCAGGTTGTGGAGGCCGGGCCTTCGCTGGAACTGCTCCGCAACCCCCAGCACCCCTACACCAAGAGACTCGTCGAGTCCGCACCTTCCCTTGCCAGCCGGCGTATCCAGGCTGCCAAGGAACAGGGCGTGGAAACGGCGGACCTCCTGGCGCCGGCCGCTGAAGCGGCAGCTTCGGACAATGTCCTGCAGATCCAGGACCTGCGCAAGGTCTACAAGCTCCGGCAGGGTTTCGGGAAAGCTACCGACTTCGCCGCCGTCGACGGCGTGAGCTTCGACGTCAAGCGGGGAACCACAACGGCGATCGTGGGGGAGTCCGGTTCCGGCAAGTCCACAGTGGCCAAGATGGTGCTCCAGCTGGAGAAGCCGACCGATGGCAGGATCCTCTTTGACGGTGTGGACACGTCCGTGCTGAAGGCGGGGGAACTCTTCAAGTTCCGGCGCCGGGTGCAGCCCATCTTCCAGGATCCGTACGGTTCCCTTGACCCGATGTACAACATCTTCCGCACCATTGAAGAGCCGCTGAGGGTTCACAAGATCGGGGACAGCGCGAGCCGCGAGAAGAAGGTCCGGGAACTGCTGGACCAGGTGGCCCTTCCGCAGTCCGCCATGCAGCGGTACCCCAATGAGCTCTCCGGCGGGCAGCGGCAGCGCGTTGCCATTGCCCGTGCCTTGGCGCTGGACCCGGAAGTGATCATCTGTGATGAAGCGGTGTCCGCCCTGGACGTCCTGGTCCAGGCGCAGGTGCTGAACCTGCTGGCGGACCTGCAGTCCAACCTCGGACTGACGTACCTCTTCATCACGCATGACCTCGCCGTGGTGCGCCAGATCGCGGACCATGTCTGCGTTATGGAAAAGGGGCGCCTGGTGGAGACCGGATCCACGGACGACGTCTTCGAATCGCCGCAGCAGGACTACACCAAGGCCCTACTCAATGCCATTCCCGGCGCCAAGCTGATGCTGCCGCCAGAAGTCGCATAGCGAAGCCGCGCCAACGCAGGACGGCTGGCGCCGGGGTCCTGGGACTCCGGGGCCAGCCGTTCCTGTCTCAGTCCTGGCCCAGCCCGGCGTCTCCGGTGCGTGCATCCAACAGAGGGGCGTCGTCCGCCGTCGGCTGTCGTTCCAGGCCCAGCTCACGGAGGCGGCCCCCAAGGAGCGTACCCAGCGCCCGGTGGCCCTCCGGGTTCATGTGCACGGAATCCGCGAGGTCCTTAACAAGGCCGTACCGGGTCAGCCAGTCACCCACGGACACGAAGGGCAAGCCGTGGCCCGCGGCCACGGATCCCAACAGGGCGTCCACCTCGCTTCGCCGGCCTCCGCCATGGCCTTCGCCACGGGCCAGCGTTCCGATCATCGCCAGGCGCGTGCCCGGATAGCGCCTCTGCAGCTCCCCGATCAGGCGGTCAGCATTGGTGATGATGTCGCTGTCACTGGCTCCGCTGGTGGCATCATTGCCGCCGCCCTGCACCACGATGATGGCGGGCGTGCCGGCCGGGAGCAGCCAGTCACCGCGCAGGAGGGCATCGATGTAATTGCCCGTGGCCCCCTTCGACGCGACAAAGCCGGTGCCGCCCTTGCCGCAGAAGTACACCCGGTATCCAGCAGCGGCAAGGCCCCGGCGCGGCCAGCCGTCCGCCGGTTCCGATTGTGAATCGCCGATCAGGAGGACGGTCCTGCCGATCTCCGGAACCACCGCCTCAAGCCGGCCGTTTCCGGGGTTGAGGACGCGGGAAAAGGCGGGCCCCACGTCCGCCGGGGAGGAACCCCCGGCGGACTGGGCGGGCAGGCCGCAGCCGGAGAGGAGAAGGGCAGCTGACAAGGCAATACCCGCAGCGACGCCGGCCGTGGCGCGGCGGCGGTTCCGGGCCGCGGGGGCCGTGGCTTTTCGCATCGGGTGTCTTTCGGGCTTGCGCTGCATGTCAGAGCAATCATGTGGCATGGCCGCAGGATAAGCCAGTGATTTTGCCCACATTAATGGGCCGTGGCGCGGCGTTTGTCAGGCCGCCCGGCCCGTGGGCAGCGGAAAAATTTAGGCCAATAAATGGCTCAGCGGCTAGACTTGGGGAAGGTGCCCTGTGCTAAGGGCCTGATCCGTCGTGCGTTCCGGTTGGAAATGTCGCGATACAACAGCTGACTTTCACCACTGAATCGAGCCATTACGCATGTCTGAAACCACCACCAACACCGCGGTCGCCACTGCATCACGCAGTGACCTCCGCAACGTCGCGATTGTGGCCCACGTTGACCACGGCAAGACCACCCTGGTTGACGCCATGCTCAAGCAGACCAACTCCTTTGCCGAGCACAACCACCTTGAAGACCGCGTGATGGACTCCGGTGACCTGGAGCGCGAAAAGGGCATCACCATCCTTGCCAAGAACACCACGGTGGCCTACAACGGTCCGTCCTCCAACGGCGAGACCATCACCATCAACGTCATCGACACCCCGGGCCACGCCGACTTCGGCGGCGAGGTGGAGCGCGGCCTGTCCATGGTTGACGGCGTCGTCCTCCTCGTTGATGCCTCTGAGGGCCCGCTGCCGCAGACCCGCTTTGTGCTGCGCAAGGCCCTTGCCGCGCACCTTCCCGTGATCCTGCTGGTCAACAAGACCGACCGTCCGGACGCCCGCATCGACGAAGTGGTCCACGAGTCCATGGACCTGCTCCTGGGCCTGGCCTCCGACCTGGCCGACGAGGTTCCGGACCTGGACCTGGACAAGGTTCTTGAGGTTCCGGTTGTCTACGCTGCCGCCAAGGTTGGCCGCGCGTCGCTCGAGCAGCCCGCCAACGGTGCCGCCCCGGACAACGAGGACCTTGAGCCGCTGTTCAAGACCATCATCGAGCACATCCCGGCTCCCACCTACAACCCCGAAGGTGTCCTGCAGGCGCACGTCACCAACCTGGACGCGTCCCCGTTCCTGGGCCGCCTGGCGCTCCTGCGCATCTACAACGGCACCCTGCGCAAGGGCCAGACGGTTGCCTGGGCCCGCGCCAATGGTGAGCTCAAGAACGTCAAGATCACCGAGCTCCTGGCCACCAAGGCGCTGGACCGCGTCCCGGCCGAGTCCGCCGGACCGGGCGAGATTGTCGCCGTCGCCGGCATCGAGGAAATCACCATCGGTGAGACCCTGACCGATGCCGAGAACCCGCAGCCGCTGCCGCTGATCACCGTGGACGATCCCGCGATCTCCATGACCATCGGTATCAACACCTCGCCGCTGGCCGGCAAGGTCAAGGGCGCCAAGGTCACCGCCCGCCAGGTGAAGGACCGCCTGGACAAGGAACTGATCGGTAACGTCTCCATCAAGGTTCTGCC
The DNA here is from genome assembly GCF_006151685.1 of Arthrobacter sp. BB-1. Lineage (NCBI taxonomy): Bacteria > Bacillati > Actinomycetota > Actinomycetes > Micrococcales > Micrococcaceae > Arthrobacter > Arthrobacter sp. BB-1. The sequence goes on along the minus strand of NZ_VDEV01000025.1, from coordinate 4,943 downwards.
CACCGAGCGTCCCGACGCCTGGGAAGTCCAGGGCCGTGGCGAGCTCGCCCTGGCCATCCTGGTGGAGCAGATGCGCCGCGAAGGCTTCGAACTGACCGTGGGCAAGCCGCAGGTTGTCACCAAGACCATCGACGGCAAGGTCCACGAGCCGATGGAGCACATGACCATCGACGTGCCGGAAGAGTACCTCGGCGCCGTCACGCAGCTCATGGCAGCCCGCAAGGGCCGCATGACCAACATGGCCAACCACGGCACCGGCTGGTGCCGCATGGAGTTCATCGTTCCGGCCCGTGGCCTGATCGGTTTCCGCACCAAGTTCCTCACGGACACCCGCGGCGCCGGCATCGCAGCCTCCATTTCCGAGGGCTACGAGCCGTGGGCCGGCCCCATCGAATACCGCACCAACGGCTCGATGATCGCTGACCGCGCCGGCGTTGTGACGCCGTTCGCCATGATCAACCTGCAGGAACGCGGCTCCTTCTTCGTGAAGCCCACGTCCGAGGTCTACGAGGGCATGATCGTGGGCGAGAACTCCCGCGCCGACGACATGGACGTCAACATCACCAAGGAAAAGAAGCTCACCAACATGCGTGCAGCCTCCTCCGACACCTTCGAGAACCTGACGCCGCCGCGCGACCTCACCCTCGAAGAGTCCCTGGAATTCGCCCGCGAGGACGAGTGCGTCGAGGTCACCCCGGAAGCCATCCGCATCCGCAAGGTCATCCTGGACACCAACGAGCGTGCCAAGGCCAACCGCGCCCGCGCCAAGGTCTAGCCACTCCTGACTCACAGAATGCCACCGGCCCCGTGCCGGTGGCATTCTGCGTTCCGCGCCGCGCAGCAATAGCCGCCGGACTATTGAAGCGGCCGTGCTTGACGGCACGGTGCTCGGGGAGGCGCGGGGCATGTATTCACTGCCCGACGCCGACCCGCTGCTCATTCACGCCGGGCGCCATTGGGATTGGTCCGGTTTTCGGCCTTGAGGGAAGGGTTTCCAGGGGTGCGGCAAAAGAGTGTTCTTGGTTTGGTGGCAAGAATCCGGCCCGAATCAGGATCCATCATCGAGACGATGGCCCGCTACCTGCTGGAAGAAGCCGGGTTCACTGCGCAGGGGCAGTCCCTGCCCAGTGAAGGGCGTCTTAGGCGCGCGGGCGGCGCCGCTCCGGGGCGGGCGGAACGGCCTTGGCGGCAACAACACGCTCCAAGGGAATGACGACGTCGGCCTGCCGCGTGCGGATGGTGCATGCACCGGCGTCGCACGCCACCAGGTGCCCGAGGGCATCCGTGAGCCCGTCCTCGATGCGGTAGCGCACCACAACCCGCGTTCCGGGCGCTGCGGCGGAGAGGAACCCGGCAGGGGCAGGTGTAGGCTGACTCACCAGTTCATACTAGGGCGCCCGGCTAGGTTCGCGGGAACAGGCTGGGAGATAATAGGCTCAGATGTCAAGAGTCCGGCCGCAGCTGCCGGATGCAAGAGCCGGCGGGTCGCCGGAACCAACGTGGAGAGGCCAGGGACGTGACGTACGTAATCGCGCAGCCGTGTGTAGATGTCAAGGACAAGGCATGTATTGAAGAGTGCCCCGTCGACTGCATCTACGAAGGTGAGCGTTCGCTGTACATCCATCCGGACGAGTGCGTGGACTGCGGCGCCTGTGAACCGGTGTGCCCGGTTGAAGCCATTTACTACGAGGATGACACCCCGGAAGAGTGGGCTGACTACTACAAGGCCAATGTGGAGTTCTTTGATGACCTCGGGTCTCCCGGAGGTGCCGCAAAGATCGGCAACACGGGCAAGGACCACCCCATGATCGCCGCACTGCCGCCGCAGAACCAAGACCACTGACGCGGGCAGGGACCGTGACCGCAGCAGCGAAAACGTTTGGCCTGGACCTGCCTGACTACCCGTGGGAGGCCATGGCGCCATACGTCGCCAAGGCCGCGCAGCACCCGGACGGGGCGGTCAACCTGTCCATCGGCACCCCCGTCGACCCCACCCCCGCGCTGATCCAGGATGCGTTGAAGGCGGCGGCAGATGCCCCGGGATATCCGACAGTCCACGGCACCCCGGCCCTTCGGGAGGCCATCGCAGGATGGTTCGAGCGGCGCCGCGGCGTCACGGGACTCGATGCGCGCAACATCATGCCTACCGTGGGCTCCAAGGAGCTGGTGGCGTGGCTGCCGCTCCTGTTAGGGCTAAAGCCCGGAGACGTCGTCGTACGCCCCAAGGTGGCCTACCCCACATATGACATCGGGGCCACCCTGGCCGGCGCCACGTCCGTAGCGACGGACAACCTGGACGAACTGGACGACGCCATGCGGGCGCGCGTGCGGCTCATCTGGGTCAACTCGCCCGGGAACCCAACAGGCAGTGTCCGCGGCGTCGAATCCCTGAAAGCGCTTGTGGACCAGTCCCGTGAGCTTGGCGCAGTGGTGGCCTCGGACGAGTGCTACGCGGAGCTTGGCTGGGGAGCCTGGGACGTCCAGCGCGGCGGCCAGGCCGTGCCCAGCATCCTGGATCCACGCGTAGCCGGCGGATCGCACCAGGGGCTGCTGGCCGTCTACTCGCTGAGCAAGCAGTCCAATGTGGCAGGTTACCGTGCAGCGTTCGTAGCCGGGGATCCTGACCTGATGCCCAACCTGGTCAACAGCCGCAAGCATGCAGGCATGATTGTCCCGTACCCGGTCCAGGAGGCCATGCGCGTGGCGCTCGGCGACGACGCCCACGTCGAGGCGCAGAAGGACCTGTACCGCGGACGCCGTGAACGGCTGGTCCCTGCCCTGCTGGACTTCGGCCTGGAGATCAAGGAATCCGACGCCGGACTGTACCTTTGGTCCACCGCGGGCGAGAGCACGTGGGACACGGTGGCGCGGCTGGCAGAGCGCGGCATCGTGGTGGGCCCCGGCGTCTTCTACGGCGATGCGGGCAACGGCTTTGTCCGCGTGGCTTTGACGGGTACGGACGAGCGCATCGACGCAGCCGTGTCCCGGCTGGCAGCAGGGCGGTAACAGCTACAGCCTCGTAACAAACGTGTGACTCGCGCCACAAGTGCCTTATTTTAAGGGCTCCGGCAGCGTCTTGGATTAGTGACACCCGCCAAGGAGCGGGTACTTTTTAAGTGACTATCAATGGTGGCCCTCTACAAGAAGGCAGCCCGGGTGTTGGAACCTGTGTTCTCAGGGTCAGTGCGCGGCTCACCTGATGTTGGATCAAGCTTTCGACAGAGGCCCAGAAGCCTCATGAAGGGGACTCCATGACTGAGACCAACAACGCAGCGACCCTGCTCCACGCAGGAGGCGAGCTTAAGCTCCCGCGCATCCAGGTTATTGAAGGGAACGAAGGCTACGACGTTTCCAAGCTGCTGAAGCAGACGGGCGCAGTCACGTTTGACCCCGGCTTCATGAACACCGCAGCCACCACCTCGGCTATCACCTACATCGATGGCGATGCGGGCATCCTGCGGTACCGCGGATACCCCATCGAGCAGCTCGCGCAGCACTCCAGCTTCCTCGAGGTGTCCTACCTGCTGATCTACGGCAACCTGCCCACACCCACGGAACTGGACGAGTTCGACCAGAAGATCCGGCGGCACACGCTGCTGCATGAGGAGCTCAAGGGCTTCTTCGGCGGCTTCCCCCGCGACGCGCACCCCATGCCCGTCCTGTCCTCGGCCGTTTCCGCGCTGTCCACCTTCTACCAGGACTCGCTGGACCCGTTCAACGCAGAACAGGTGGAAGTCTCCACCATCCGCCTCATGGCCAAGCTCCCGGTCATCGCGGCGTACGCGCACAAGAAGTCCATCGGCCAGCCCATGCTGTACCCGGACAACTCCCACAACCTCGTGGAAAACTTCCTGCGCCTCAGCTTTGGGCTCCCGGCCGAGCAGTACGAAGTGGACCCGATCGTCGCGAAGGCGCTGGACCTGCTCCTGATCCTGCACGCGGACCACGAGCAGAACTGCTCCACCTCCACGGTGAGGCTGGTGGGCTCCTCCAACGCCAACCTGTTCGCGTCAGTGTCCGCAGGCATTAACGCCCTGTTTGGGCCTGCCCACGGCGGCGCCAACGAGGCTGTGCTCAAGATGCTCCGCCAGATCCAGGCCGACGGCACCAAGCCCGAGGACTACATGGAGAAGGTCAAGAACAAGGAAGACGGCGTCCGCCTCATGGGCTTCGGGCACCGCGTCTACAAGAACTACGATCCGCGCGCCAAGATCGTCAAGGCCACCGCGCACGAGATCCTCACCAAGCTCGGCGGCAACGACGAGCTGCTGGACATCGCCCTGCGCCTGGAAGAAAAGGCGCTGAACGATGACTACTTCATCCAGCGCAAGCTCTACCCGAACGTCGACTTCTACACGGGCCTGATCTACAAGGCCATGGGCTTCCCGGAGAAGATGTTCACCGTGCTCTTCGCCATCGGCCGCCTCCCGGGCTGGATCGCCCAGTGGCGCGAGATGATCAGCGATCCGAACACCAAGATCGGCCGCCCGCGCCAGCTGTACATCGGCGAACCGGAGCGGGACTACCCGGTCCGCTAGCCACCGGTTCCGCAAAGCCTGGAGTACGACATCGGCCGCCCACCTTCCAAAGGTGGGCGGCCGACGTCGTTAATTCTTCATCGATTGCTCCGTACGGGTCGTTTTCGGGCCTCAAAACGACTGGTACGGAGCAACCGACGGGTGGGGTCAGGAGGTGTAGCCCTGGGGGTTGTTCTTCTGCCAGCGCCAGTGGTCCTCGCACATTTCGTCAACCGTTTTGGTGGTGGACCAGCTGAGGTCGGCGAGGGCGGAGGTTGCGTCGGCCCAGAAGGCGGGGAGGTCGCCGGCGCGGCGGCCGGTGATTTCGTACGGGATGGGCCTGCCCACCGCCTTTTCAAACGAGCGGAGGACTTCAAGGACGGAGGAGCCCTTGCCGGAGCCGAGGTTCCAGCGGAACACTCCTGT
>NZ_VDEV01000024.1:0-537 GCF_006151685.1 Arthrobacter sp. BB-1 | reverse complement strand
GCGGTCCGCCACGTGGTTGAGTGCGGCTACGTGGCCTTCGGCGAGGTCGACGACGTGGATGTAGTCGCGCAGGCAGGTGCCGTCGGGGGTGTCGTAGTCGCCGCCGAAGACCATGAGTTTCTCGCGCCGGCCCACAGCGACCTGGGCGATGAAGGGGACGAGGTTGTTGGGGATGCCCTGGGGGTCTTCGCCGATCCGGCCGGAGGGGTGGGCACCGACCGGGTTGAAGTAGCGCAGCAGGGCGATGTGCCAGCGGGGGTCGGCGGCGCCGAGGTCGGAGAGGATGTCCTCGATCTGTTCCTTGGTGCGGCCGTAGGGGTTGTTGGCGCCGATTTCCATCTTTTCGACGTAGGGGATGGGGTTGTGCTCGCCGTAGACCGTGGCGGAGGAGCTGAAGACAATGGACCGGACATCGTGGCGGTCCATCACCCGGATGAGGTTCAGGGTCCCCACCAGGTTGTTGTAGTAGTACTTCAGCGGTTCACGGACGGATTCGCCGACTGCCTTCAGTCCCGCGAAGTGGATGACCGCGTCAAT
>NZ_VDEV01000023.1:0-32055 GCF_006151685.1 Arthrobacter sp. BB-1 | reverse complement strand
AGCGCTGTCGGCGAAGACACGCTCGACGGCGGCCTCGTCCACGAGGTCGACATTATGGAACTTTGCGGTCTTGCCGCTGAGTTCGGCTACGCGCCGGAGGGACTCCTCGCTGGAGTTGACCAGGTTGTCGATCACCACCACGTCATGGCCGGCTTCCTGCAGGGACAAAACAGTGTGGGAACCGATGTAGCCGGTGCCTCCGGTGACCAGAATCTTCATGCCTCAACGCTATCCCAACAACACGTACTGCCGCCGCCGCATCCCGGATGCCGGGCAGCGTAGCTGCCCGGGCCAGGGTCAGATGCACGGGCCACGGCATGCCGGGGCCCCTAGGAGCGCACATCCGTGCTAAATAGAAGTAGTGCCCAAAATCGTAGATGCCGAAACCCGGCGCCAGGACGTGGTTGAAGCAGTTCTTCGGATCATTGCAGGTGACGGGCTGGAGCGGGCCTCGCTGCGGGAAGTGGCCGATGAGGCCGGGCTCGCTGTGGGTTCCGTGCGGCACTACTTCGCCGGCAGCGAGGAACTGCTCTCCTACTCATTCGCCACTGTAGTGGACCGCATCGTCCGCCGGCTTGGAATGTCCCTGCCGGCGGTGCATGAGGCCGTTCCCGGCTCCGATGAGCACCGCGGGGCCGTGTTAACACTGCTGTGCGGCATCCTGCCCCTGGATGAGCAGCGTGCGCTCGAGGCGTGCGCCTGGATGGCGTTCAAGAATGCGGCCAGGGTGCGGCCGTTCCTGGCTGCCGAGGCGGACCGGAGCCACCGCGAGGTGGCCGTCATCGTGGGGCGGGTAGTCAGCGCCTTGATGCCGGAGGACGAGCCGCAGGAAAGCCTTGTGCTGGAGGCGGAGAGGCTGCTGGCAACGCTCGATGGGCTGTGCATGCATGCGCTGCTGCAACCCGAATGGATGACGCGCGATATGTGCATCGACGTCCTTGAACGGCACCTCGACGGGATGTGATGACAGCCACTAACGTGGGCATTGGGGGGAATAGACTGATTACCAGGGGGCGCTGCCCGATCACCCAACCCCGGTAAGAGCACGCCACGGAAGGACGTCGGATGCATCAGACAAGCGGTACCAGGTGGCAAATCACCACGGACACGTCAGGGCCCATGATGATAGCCCTGTACGTCCGGGATACTGCAGGGCTTGACGGGGCAGGGCAGCCATCATTGTCCCATGCGGCGCCAAAGGTCCGCCGCGCCGACCATTCGCACCTGACCGCGGATGTCGGTGGCCTCAGTGCATTGAAGACAGAGTGGGAAGCCTGGTGGGAACAGCTGCTCAAGGCCCATCCCCACACGTCCCCGGACCTGTCACCGCCCAACTTCGATGCCTTCGGCAATTCGCCAGCGCTGCAGCGTGTGCTGCAGGCACATTTCGGTGCTGCCCTCACCTGGGCCCGGGAGCGCAGGAGCGAGTACGCCGAGATAGAGGCGGAGCGGGCAGCCAGCGGTGCGGACCAGCTTCTTGAGGACATGGTCGATGACAGGCTCATGGAGGTGGGCCGTGATTCCCGTGACTTCAAGCTGACCATCATCGAGCTGCCGCTGAACGAACAGCGGGCCTGGTACATGGAGCCGGACAAGATCATCATGAGCAACAAGCTGATGGGCGAGCCGGAGCTTTTCCGCAGCTACGTGCAGCCAGTGGTGGAGATCCTGGTTTAGGGTGCCTTGGCCTGGGCGCAGACGCCGACTGCACCGCGATAGCCCGCCCTCAACTGGCAGTCTCGCCAGCAGCTACGGTGATCCGGACCTCGCCCTCGGGGGCTGTAGATTCCTGCCAGCCGTCCCGCGATGCACGGTTCCAGCTCCTGCCCGCCACCTCAACCTGTGTGACCTCAAAGCCTTTGGCGTTGGCAACCGCCCATTGGGCCACGGACCATGCCTGGCTGCCCGCAGCCTCGACCACCAGGGTCTCACCGTCAACGGTTGTTCCCAGCGGGCCGTACGCCTGGTCCAGCTCGGCGGACACCGCTGCGGCGTCGCCGCCAGTGCCGGCGGCGCGGAGGGTGCATTCGACGGCCTCTGGCGTCTGGCCGGTCAGGCCGGAAGCAAAGGTCCGTCCCATTTCCTCGTGCTGCGCGTAGGCGGTGGGGTAGGCGGAACGCTGCACGCGCTGGGCTGCCTCGGTAATTTCAAGTGACTCATAGCCGGGGATCTTTACCAGGGCGTCATAGAAGGCATTCGCCGCGTAGTACGGATCCATGATCTGTTCCTCCGTCCCCCACCCCTGGGAAGGACGCTGCTGGAACAGTCCGCGCGAGTCCGGGCCGGCCTGGTCTCCGTGCTCGATATTCCGCAGCTTGGACTCCTGCATGGCGGTAGCCAGCGCAATGCTCGCAGCCCGCGGTGGAAGTCCGCGCTGCACGGCAACAGCGGTGATCAGCGCCGCGTAGACGGCCTGGTCCGGGGCCAGCTCGGAGGTCCGCTCGTCAATCACGGCCCTGCAGCGTTCCGAAACGAGGGTTTCGGAACGCTGCAGGAAAAACACGGCCGAATAGATGCCGCCGGCTACCAGTGCCAGGGTGAGCACCAGTACCACGAGGCGGCGCAGGCTGCGTCTTCGTGCCATGGAAGGATCAGTTGGCGTGCAGGGCGTCGTTGAGTTCCACGGTCTGGCCCTGGCGGGGGAGGACCTCCACCACGCCCGTGGTGGAGTTGCGGCGGAACAGCAGGTTGGGCACGCCGGACAGTTCCGCGGCCTTGACGATCTTGGTGGTGTCCTCACCCACCTCATCCTTTGGCCCGGGGACACGGACCCGGGTTCCCGCGGTGACGTACAGCCCCGCCTCGACCACGGAGTCGTCACCGATGCTGATGCCGACGCCTGAGTTTGCGCCGAGCAGGACCCGCTCGCCGATGGTGATTTTTTCCTTGCCCCCGCCCGAAAGGGTGCCCATGATGGAGGCGCCGCCGCCGACGTCGCTGCCGTTGCCGGTCACTACGCCCGCCGAGATGCGGCCTTCCACCATGGAGGTTCCCAGGGTTCCGGCATTGAAGTTGACGAAGCCTTCGTGCATCACGGTGGTGCCTTCCGCCAGGTGGGCACCCAGCCGCACACGGTCGGCGTCGGCAATCCTTACGCCGGTGGGCACCACGTAGTCCACCATGCGCGGGAACTTGTCGATGCCGTAGACGGTGACGGCGCCGCGGCGCCGCAGCCGCGCGCGGGTCAGCTCGAAGCCCTCCACGGGGGCGGGGCCGAAGTTGGTCCAGACGACGTTGGGCAGGTTGCCGAAGATGCCGTCCAGGTTGATGGTGTTGGGCTTGACGAGGCGGTGCGAGAGGAGGTGCAGGCGCAGGTAGGCATCGGCGGTATCGGCCGGGGCCTCATCGAGGTTGATCTGGACAAAAACCACTTTCTGCTCCGTGCCGCGGTCCTCGTCGGCACCATTCTCTGCGATGAGGATGAGGGACTGGTCCGCGTCCTCCACGGAACGCAGGTTTTCGGCGGCAACACCGAGGGCCGGTGCCGGAAACCACACATCCAGTACGCTGGCGTCGGCGGTGGCAATGGTGGCCACGCCGAAGCCGTAGGCGGAGCGATCGTCGGTGGTTGCGTTCGAGGTTTCGGGCACGGCGGAAGAAGCAGTCTCAGTCATGGCCCCAGTCTATCGAGGGGCAGGGACAGGGTCCGAACTAGACTGGCTTCGTGACTGCCGAAACCACTCCGGACCCTTCCACCCTGACGCTCGACCTCCGCCAGGACGTTGCGCTCCTTACAGCCGCCATCATGGACATCAACAGTGTGTCCGGAAATGAAACGGAACTGGCGGACGCCATTGAGGCGGCGCTGTTGGGCATCCCCCAACTGAGCGTGCTCCGGGACGGGGATTCTATGATCGCCCGTACCGAGCTGGGCTGTCCGGAGCGGGTCATCCTGGCAGGGCACCTGGACACCGTTCCGCTGCCCCTGGCGGACGGAGCAAAAGGGACTGTCCCCTCCACCTGGGACTCCGGCGTCCCCGGCGAGGGGATCCTGTACGGCCGCGGCGCGACGGACATGAAGGGCGGCGTCGCGGTGCAGCTTGCCCTCGCCGCCACCATGTTCGACGACGGGGCGTCGCCGAAGCGGGACGTCACCTTCGTCTTCTACGACCACGAGGAAGTGGAGGCCGTCAAAAGCGGACTTGGCCGGCTGGTGCGGAACCACGGCCACCTGCTGGACGGAGACTTTGCGATCCTGCTGGAACCAACCCACGGGACGGTGGAAGGTGGCTGCAACGGCACCAGCCGGTTTGAAGTAACAACCGTGGGGGAGGCTGCCCATTCCGCACGCGCATGGATGGGCAGCAACGCCATCCACGCCGCCGCGCCAATTTTGGCGAGGCTGGCCGCGTACCAGCCGCTGACCGTCAACGTGGACGGACTGGAGTACCGGGAGAGCCTCAACGCCGTGAAGATCAACGGCGGCACTGCCGGAAACGTCATCCCGGACCGCTGCGTGGTGGAGATCAACTACCGGTTTGCCCCGGACAAGACGCCGGACCAGGCCGAAGCCGTGGTACGGGAACTCCTTGAGGGGTTTGACGTGGTCCGCACCGATGCTGCCGCCGGGGCGCGGCCCGGCCTCCAGCACCCTGCGGCTGCGTCCTTCGTCTCCGCCGTGGGCGCCAGGCCGAAGCCCAAATACGGCTGGACCGACGTCGCGCGTTTCAGCGAACTGGGGATTCCGGCAGTGAACTTCGGGCCCGGGGACCCGCTGCTGGCGCACAAGGACAATGAGCACGTTGACGCTGAGGCCATCCGTACCTGCCTGCGGGCACTGCAGGACTGGATGGCAGGCTAGGCCGCCGGCCTGCGCCCCCGTTAAGACAGTGATGGCCCGGATCCGAAGATCCGGGCCATCACTGTGTCGGTACAGCCTAGGGCGCTCCCGCCTCCACTGCGGCGGGTTCGGCCTTGGCCATTCCGCCTGCAGCCTTCTTGGAGCCGCGGCGCTCGATCCACACCGCGATCCTTGAAACAAGGATGTTGATGGCGATGTATATTGCGGCGGCCACAAAGAAGATGGGGAACAGGAACTGCGTACCCAGGAAGTCCGCCATCACCTGCACCGCGCGCAGGAGTTCGCCGTACGCCACGATGTAGCCGAGCGAGGTGTCCTTCAGGAGGACCACCATCTGCGCCACCAGGGACGGCATCATGCGGCGGATCGCCTGCGGGAGCTCGATCTGCATGCGGGACTGGAAGCTCGTCAGGCCGATGGCCAGGCCGGCTTCACGCTGCCCCTTTGGCAGGGACTGGATGCCGGCCCGGATGATTTCGGCGAACACAGCTGAGTTGTAGAGCACCAGGCCGGTGACAACAGCAATGAACGGCGAGGTACCGAAGCCCAACAGGACGAACAGCATCATCAGGACGACGGGCATGCCGCGGAGGAACTCCAGCACCACCCGGGTGGGGATCCTGATGAAGGCGGCATCAGAGATTCGCAGCAGGCAGAGGAGCAGTCCGAGGGGGAAGGCGATAACCGCCGCCAGGGCTGCCGCGCTCAGGGTGGCGCCGAGGCCGTTTCCCAGGAGCGTCCACACGTCGCCGCGGGTGAAGATCTGCCAGCGGCGGCCCTCAAAAATGCCCTGCTGCGCGAGGGTCATGACAATCCATGCCAGCAGGCCGAGGATCAGCACGGAACCGGCAATCGAAGCGATCAGGGAGACGCGCCGGGCCTTGGGGCCGGGAACGTCGTAAAGGACTGAGCTCATCGGGCAATCGCCACCTTTCGTTCCACCGTGCTGGCTAGGATGCCCAGCGGAACGGTGAGGAGCAGATAGAAGAACGCCGTTCCCAACAGCACCGCGATGACGGCGTCACCGTTGGCGTTGGCCAGCTGGCGGCCGTAGCCGAAGAGTTCCAAAACAAAGAATGCACCCGCCACGGAGGAGTTCTTCACCAGCGCAATCAGGATGTTGATCAGCGGCGGGATCACCGTCCTCAGGGCCTGCGGCAGGATGATGAGGGACAACACCTGGCCAAACTTCATGCCAATGCTGCGGGCGGCCTCAGCCTGACCCACCGGAACGCTGTTGACACCCGAACGCACAGCTTCGGCGATGAACGCTGCGGTGTAGGTGCTGAGGGCAATGATCGCGGCAACCTCAAACTGCTCAAACTTGACCCCGAGGCGGGGGAGCACGATGGCGGCGAAGAAGAAGGCGATGGTCAGGGGTGTGTTCCGGAGAACCTCCACGTAGACCGTGCTGAAGCTACGGAGGGCAGCCACCGGGGAAACCCTGGCAGCCGCAAGCAGCGTGCCCAATACCAGCGCGATGATCCCGGATACGGCTGAAAGAAAAAGGGTGCGGAGAAAACCGTTCCAGTACAGGGGCAGGTTTTCAAGAATGACGTCCATAGGATCCTTCGGCTCTGGGAGTGGACGGAAGTGAAGGCGTGGCGTCGCCGGGACCGGCGGACCGGCCCCGGCAACGAACGGCCGCCTAGTAGCGGTTGATCGTGGGCAGGCTGGGCGCAGTCTTGATGACTTCGCCGGCAGTGGCCTCCCAGGCCTTCTTGTAGCTTCCGTCCTTTTCGAAGGACTCCAGCTGGTCATTGATCCAGTTGCGGAACTCGGTGTCGTCCTTCTTCAGGCCGATGCCGTAGGGCTCCTTGGTGAACGTTTCGTCGGAAGCCAGCTTGAAGGCGTCCGGTTCCTTGTCAACGAAACCGGCAAGGATGACGTTGTCCGTGGTGACCGCTTCAACCTGCTTGTTGCGCAGCGGCTCCAGGCATGCCGAGTAGGTTGCGGCCGGGACCAGCTCTGCCCCGTACTTGTCCACGATGGTGGCGGCCGGCGTCGAACCGGTGACCGAGCAGACCTTCTTGCCCTTGACGTCTTCCGGCTTCTTGATGGAGTCGTTGTCCTTGTTCACCATGAGGGCCTGGCCGGCCTCGTAGTACGGCCCGGCGAAGCTGACAACCTGCTTGCGCTTGTCATTGATGGTGTACGTGGCGATAACCAGGTCCACCTTGCCCTGCTCGATGAAGGGTTCGCGGTTGGCCGAGACAGTCTCGGACCATTCGATCTTGTCCGCAGCGATGCCCAGCTTGGCGGCGATGAGCTTGCCGATTTCGACGTCGAAGCCGACCGGCTTGCCGTCCAGGCCCACCTGGCCGAAGAGCGGCTGGTCGAACTTGGTGCCGATCTTGATCGTGCCGGCCTTGGAGAGCTTCTCCATGGTGGTCCCGGCTGCGAAGGACGGCTTCTCGGCAGGGCTGGGGTTGGTGGTCGTTCCGCCGCCGCCTCCGCCGCAGGCGCTCAGGGACAGGGCGAGGGCGGCGGTAGCCGCCACGAAGAATGATTTCCGCCGGGTCATAAATGCCTTCATGACATTCCTTTCATTGATGGCCGTGGGTCACGGCCTCGGTGCGAACTGGGAGTGTTTGTTCAGGTGTGGGTCAGTGCGTCAGGAGCTTGGAAAGGAAGTCTTTGGCACGTTCGCTCTTCGGGTTGGTGAAGAATTCTTCCGGGGTGGCGTCTTCGACAATCTGGCCGTCCGCCATGAACACGACGCGATCCGCGGCCTTGCGGGCAAAGCCCATCTCGTGGGTGACCACGATCATGGTCATGCCCTCCTTGGCCAGCTGGACCATAACGTCCAGGACCTCGTTGATCATTTCCGGGTCCAGGGCCGAGGTGGGCTCATCAAACAGCATGACCTTCGGCTTCATTGCCAAAGCCCGTGCGATGGCCACGCGCTGCTGCTGCCCGCCTGAAAGCTGTGCCGGCAGCTTGGGGGCCTGGTGGCCAACGCCGACGCGTTCAAGCAAGGCCATGGCGTCTTTGTCCGCCGTGGCCTTTGCGACGCCCTTGACCTTGATGGGGCCGAGCGTCACGTTCTCCAGGATGGTTTTGTGCGCGAAGAGGTTAAAGGACTGGAAGACCATTCCGACGTCGGCGCGGAGCTGGGCAAGCTCCTTGCCTTCCTCCGGAAGCACCTTCCCGTCGATGCTGATGGTGCCGCCTTCGATGGTTTCCAGGCGGTTGATGGCACGGCAGAGGGTGGACTTACCGGAGCCGGAAGGCCCGATGACCACGACAACCTCGCCCTTGCGGACCTGCAGGTTGATGTCCTTCAAAACATGCAGCTGGCCGTAGTGCTTATTTACGCCGTTCAGGGAGACAAGCGCATCTCCGGGCACATGAGTAGTCATAAGAAAGAATCTAGCGAACATACAGGTCTTTATGATGCGAATCACCCCAACTTCCTGCGGATCGTGATTCAAGAGATACCTCCTGCGGGAGGTTAGCCTTGGTGAATGAGCATCAACGCAGATCCGGCCAGAAATTCCCAGCCGCGCCGTAAGGGCCCCCTTGAACTGCGCCGCAAGCAGGCGGCCGTGGATATGTCTGACCAGCATCTGCTCGACACCAAGGGACCCGGCCAGTTTGTCCACACTGATCCCTGGCGTGTCCTGCGCATCCAAAGCGAGTTCGTGGAAGGTTTTGGCGCCCTGGCCGACATTGGCAAGGCCGTGAGCGTCTTCGGTTCCGCCCGCACCAAGCCCGGCAGCCCCTACTACGAGATGGGCGTCGAAGTGGGGCGGAAGCTGGCCGAGGCCGGCGTTGCCGTCATCACCGGCGGCGGCCCCGGATCCATGGAAGCGGCCAACCGCGGCACTGTGGAAGGCAACGGCGTGTCCGTCGGCCTGGGCATCGAACTTCCCTTTGAGCAGGGCCTGAACCAGTGGGTGGACCTGGGCATCAACTTCAGGTACTTCTTTGCCCGCAAGACCATGTTCGTCAAGTACGCTCAGGGGTTCATCGTCCTGCCGGGCGGCCTGGGCACCCTGGATGAGCTTTTTGAGGCGATGGTGCTGGTTCAGACGCGAAAGGTGACGTCGTTCCCCATCGTGCTCCTCGGCGTCGAGTTCTGGGGTCCGATGATCGAGTGGATCAGGGGAACACTCGTGGCCGAAGGCATGGTCTCGGAGAAGGACCTGGACCTGATCCAGGTGGTTGACGATCCCGCGGAGGCGGTGGACCGGGTGCTCCACGTAGCCATTACCCCCTCGCTTAACGGGGAGCAGCGGCCGGAGTAGCCCGAGCGTCCGGACGGCGGCGCGCCATCCCGTCTGGCACGATGGAACGGTGAGCTTTTTTCTGGTTTTCCTGGCCATTGTGCTGATTGGGGCGGTTTTCTGGATCGGCCTTGGGCTACGTTCCGGCACGTCAGGCGAGGGCCCGCTGCCTGTCCTGGCGGGCGGCGGTTTCGAGCAGCCGCCGGCCAACCTTCCTCCTGTCCTGCTGCCGGCGCAGGCAGCCCCGGAGGACGTCGACCGCGTGCGTTTCTCCCTCGGCCTGCGCGGCTACCGGATGGAGCAGGTGGACCAGGTCCTGGACGAGCTGCGGGACCAGCTCGCGTCCAAGCAGCAGGAAATTGATGGGCTCCGGGCAGCACTGTTGGCCATGGAAGCCACCCCCGGACCGGAATCCGACAAGAACAACACATCGCGTGGAAAGAACCCGCTGTGAGCACCGTGGCGCGGCGGCGGGCAGGCCTTGTCCCGTCTCTCCAGGTGCTGGCCGGGCACGCCGGGCGGGCTGTCCAAGGCTGGCCCTGGTGGCTGCAGGCCACCGCCATCTACTTCGCGGCCCGGCTGGTCACCGCCTGCATCTTCATGGCCGCCGCCCTGCACCAGGGCCCCAACCCCTGGTTTCCCGCCAAACCGGATTACTGGAACTTCATCAACATCTGGGATGCGCGTTGGTACGGCCAGGTCATTGCCGAAGGCTACCCCTCCGTCCTGCCGACCGATGCTGCCGGCAATGTCCAGGAGAACGCCTGGGCCTTCTATCCGTTGTTTCCTGCCCTGGCCTGTGGCCTCAGCGCGCTGACCGGCATGAATCCGGCCGCGGCCCTGACCATCATCGCCATGCTGGCAGGGTGGGGAGCCGCCCTGGTGGTCTACATCCTCTTCCGGCACAAGGCCACCCACGCACCCGCCCTGTGGGGCGTGGCCTTCTTCTCCACCTTCCCCGTGTCCGCAATCCTCCAGGTGCCCTACGCCGAGTCGTTGACGCTGCTGCTGCTCGCGGCAGCATTGCTGCTGGTGGTGCGCCGGCAGTACTTGTGGGCCATCCCGGTGGTATTCCTCCTGTGCCTCTCGCGGCCGGTGGGGGTCCCGTTCGCAGCCATGCTCGGACTGGTTCTCCTGCGCCACGTGTGGCAGCGGTTCAGTGCCCCGCGGGACGGCAGCGGGCAGCGCGAAGGGACCCACTCGAACGGCGACCTCGCGACGCTGGCTGCCCTTACCGCCGCCGGAGGGGCGATGGCGCTTGCCTGGCCCGCCGCCGCGTGGGCAGCAACGGGCGATATCCAGGCCTATACCAAGACTGAAACTGTGTGGCGCGGGCACGATCTGGTGCCCTTCAAGCCCTGGTTCGACACCGGCGTCGACCTCTTTGGCCCGGTCCTGGGCCTGCTGGCGCCGTTCGTTTTCGTGGCACTGTTCGGCGCCATGCTGTTCCTGCCGCCGGTACGGCAGCTCGGCGTTGAACTCCGGCTGTGGTGCGCCTGCTACATGGGGTACCTGGTGGTGTTCCTGCACCCGCAGACCAGCACTTTCCGTATGCTCCTGCCGCTGTTTCCGCTCGCGCTGGGTGCTGTCCTGCTCTCCGGCTCGCGGGCCTACCGGTGGACCGTGGTCACCATGTTCCTGCTGCTGCAGATCGTCTGGATCGTGTGGCTGTGGGCCTGGGCGCAATTGCCAGGCGGCGGGGATTATCCACCCTAGCCACGGGGACTTCGGCGCAGGTCAGGACTGAAATAGCAAGACGTTGGAAATGTCCATCGATTAGCTACGTACGGGTAATTCCGCGATAATGATAAGTAAGCAAGGACAAAAAGCATTCAGAATACGCTCAGCCTTGGCGGTGTCCATCCACTCCGCCATAGCGGCTTGATCGACATGCGGACACAGCCCGCCCGGGCTGATCAGTCCTGGGACAAAATGGAGGGGAATTCCTCATGGCGGCTATGAAACCACGCACCGGCGACGGCCCAATGGAAGTCACCAAGGAGGGCCGCAGCCTGATCATGCGCGTCCCGCTCGAGGGCGGCGGGCGCCTGGTGGTCGAGCTGAACGCTGCCGAAGCAGCAAACCTCAAGGAATGCCTCGTCGGCGTTACCGAATAATCGTGCCGGGCAGGGCCCGCAGCCAGCAGGCTGCGGGCCCTGCCCGTATCCTGCTGCTACTTCTTGACCGCTACCAGCAGCCCGTCGCCGGTGGGAAGCATGGCGGACGCAAGCCTCTCGTCGTCGCGGATTGCCTTGCCCACCTGGCGCAGGACCACCGTTGTGGCCTCCCGGCCGGCGGGGTTGGCCACCTTGTCCTTGTCCAGGGCATCGTTGATGATCAGCAGCCCGGCCGGTTTCAGGAGCCGGACGGCCTGCTCCACATAGCCCGGGAGGCCTGGCTTGTCGGCGTCGATGAACACCAGGTCATAGGCGTTGTCCGTCAGGCGCGGCAGGACATCGCCGGCCCGGCCGGAAATGGTGCGGGTGCGGTTGGCCGGGCTGCCTGCCTCGGAAAATGCTTCGCGGGCGGCCTTGAGGTGTTCCACGTCCACGTCGATGGTGGTGAGGACGGACTGGGGCCCGAGGCCCCGGAGCAGGCAGACGCCGGAGACCCCGGCACCGGTTCCGATTTCGACGGCGGTCTGGGCCTTGGACGCGGCGGCCAGCACGGTGAGCACTGCGCCAACCCCCGGTCCAACCGGCGTTACACCCAGCTCAAAGGAGCGCTCCCGGGCCCGAAGCATGACCTCATCCTCAGCGGGCAGATCTTCTGCATAGGACCAGCTGGTGGACTTGTCGGCGCTCATGGGTTTCGCTTTCTGGGCGGCAGGGGAATGTCCTTTACAGCCTACTGTGTCCGGTGGCAACAGCAGCGGAGGCGGGCTGTTGCGCCCACGGCTGAACTTGGGCACAATCAGGAAATTCCCAGACAACTTTGAAATGATTATTATCCGCTCATCCAAAAGGTGACCGGCGCCGAATCAGAGATGTCAACAGTATCCGGGCGTTAGCATTCCACGAGGGGAGTGGACGATGTCATCTTCAGTTGTGGCACCTGTCCCTGCAGCAAATCATCCTGATCCGGAGTGGGTCCGTCCCACCTGGGAAGAAGTGGTCACCAACCACTCGGCCAAGGTTTACCGGCTGGCATACCGCCTGACCGGGAACAAGTACGACGCCGAGGACCTCACCCAGGAGGTGTTTGTCCGCGTTTTCCGCTCGCTGGAGAACTTCAAGCCGGGCACCTTGGACGGGTGGCTGCACCGGATCACCACGAACCTCTTCCTGGACCAGGCACGGAGAAAGACCCGGATCAGGTTCGACGCCCTTGCCGAGGACGCTGAGTCCCGGCTTCCCGGCCGGGAACCCGGACCGGAACAGAGCTTCGAGCTGAACAACCTCGATGTTGACGTGCAGGCTGCGCTGGAGGAACTGCCGCCGGACTTCCGCGCCGCCGTCGTCCTGTGCGACCTTGAAGGCCTGTCCTACGACGAAGTGGCGGAAGCCCTCGGCGTGAAGCTGGGCACCGTCCGCTCCCGGATCCACCGCGGGAGGACCATGTTGCGGGAGAAGCTGGCCCACCGGGATCCGCGTCCCCAACAGTCGCGCCGGAAACTGTCCATGCCGCGCATCGCGGGCATCCTCTGAACGGCGCATGAGGTCCCCTTCTCCATTCGGACGCAGGCATCAGCGCACCCGCAGCCACCTTCAGTCCTGCCACGAATGCTCTTCAGCCGTGCGGCGCGAACGCCAGTACCTGGAGCGGCTGCGTGATGCTCCCGTCCCTCCCGCCAGTGATGACCTGACCGCCCGCCTGCTTGCCAGGACACAGGAGCTTGCCGCCATGCAGCCTGCGGACGGACACCGGCCAGCCGCTCCCCGCGGTGCCGTCCGTGTCCTGGCCCTCGCCGCCGGCGGCAGCATGGCAGCTGCCGGTGTGCTGGCCGCCGGTGCGTTTGCCGCCGCAGGAGACCCCGTGCCGGGGGACGCCACAGGAAACCAGGCAGCCCTCTCCCACGCCTCGTCCCGGACACCGGCGGATGGCAGGCAGCTTACGGGGGAGCAGCTCACCGAGCTGCGTTCGGAAGGCTGGGCCTGCCCGGAGCTTGAAGCCATGGGCTTCCGGCTTCAATCGGCGAGGGCCACCGTGCTCAATGGCCAGCCGGCCGTGGAGCTCCGGCTCACCGACGGAACCAACCAAGCAACCGTGACCGAACAACGGATAGTGCTGCAGCCCGGTGCCGGGGGCAGTACGGGACAGGAAGCGGAGCAGGACGCGGCCAGCCCGGGGAGCGGCCAGCTGCAGGTGTGGAGCTCCTCTCCGTGGTCCGCAACCTACCGGACGCCAGGCCACACGTTCCTCTACGAGTCCGACCTGCCCGCCGAAGAGGCTGACGACGCCCTGCCCATTCTGCAGCAGCTCGGGAAGCAGGCCGAGGAAGGCGTTGAGGCAGGTGCTCCGGCTGCCTCCGTCAAAGCGGCGGAAGAACCACTCGGCACCCGGCTGCAACGTGGAGTTAACCGGATCGTTGCCTTATTCACCCCATAGCACGGGCAGTTTCCCCGGCCCCCGGGCGGAAATCGTCAGTGGCAGCCCGGAGAGGGTAATCTTCCTAAAGTGTTTGGAATCAACGGCCCGGAGTTCTTTCTTCTGCTGATCATTGGGGTTCTGGTGATCGGTCCCCAGCGGCTGCCCGAATACACCCAGAAACTGGCGAACCTGGTCAAGGAAGTCCGGCGCATGGCGTCCGGTGCCCGTGAGCAGATCAAGGAAGAAGTGGGGATCGACATCGACGATGTCGACTGGAAGAAGTACGATCCCCGCCAGTACGATCCGCGGCGCATCATCAAAGAGGCGCTCCTGGACGACGACTCCAAGCCCGTAAGCGCCGGCGCCCCGGCTGCGGTTGCCGCCGTCTCCGGCGCAGCTGCCGTGGCGGCGGAGGCGGCCCCGCAGCGGCCGGCACGGCAGGTCCAGTCCTTGCCCCCGGGCGAGCCCGCACCATTCGACACCGAGGCGACGTAGCCGCTTCCTATCGGGGCTGCAGCCCCAGCTTCATCCCCGCAAGGCCGCGCGGCTTCGCCGCCAGCTGGCCTGCGATGCCGGCCAGCGCAGCGGCAGCAGGCGTAGCCGCCTGCCCGAGGACTATCGGGACCCCGGAATCGCCGCCTTCCCGCAGCCGGATATCAAGCGGAATCTGCCCCAGCAGCGGCACGTCCGCGCCTACCGCCGCGGTCAGCCGCTCGGCGAGTACTGACCCGCCGCCGCTTCCAAACAATTCCATCCTGCCGCCGTCGGGCATTTCCAGGTAGGACATGTTCTCGATGACGCCCGCCACTTTCTGGCCCGTCTGCGTGGCTATGGCACCGGCCCGCTCCGCGACGTCGGCGGCGGCAGCCTGCGGGGTGGTGACCACCAGGATTTCGGCTTTCGGCAGCAGCTGGGCAACCGAGATCGCAATGTCACCGGTGCCGGGCGGCAGGTCCAGGAACAGGGCGTCCAGGTCCCCGAAGTACACGTCCGTGAGGAACTGCTCAAGGGCGCGGTGCAGCATGGGGCCGCGCCAGGCCACGGGCTGGTTGCCGCTGACGAACATCCCGATGGAGATCACCTTCACGCCGTAGGCGACCGGGGGGAGGATCATGTCATCCACCCGGGTGGGCGCCTGCGTAATACCCAACAGGGCAGGGACGGAGAAGCCGTAGACGTCTGCGTCCACGATGCCCACCCGCAGCCCTTGCGCAGCGAGGGCGCAGGCCAGGTTGACGGTGACGGAAGACTTTCCCACGCCGCCCTTGCCGCTGGCCACCGCATAGACCTTGGTCAGGGAATCCGGCTGGTTGAACGGAATGCCGCGCTGGCCGCCCGCACCGCGGAGCAGCTCCTTGAGGGCATCGCGCTGTTCCTGCGTCATCACCTTGAGCTCAACATCGACGGCGGACACTCCCGGAACTGCCAGCAGGGCCTGTGTCGCGTCGGCCGTGATGGTGTCCCGCAGGGGGCAGCCGGCGATGGTGAGCAGGACAGCCAGCTGGACCCTGCCGTTGTCGGAGATGTCCACCGACTCAACCATGCCCAGTTCGGTGATGGGGCGGCGGAGCTCGGGATCAATGACCGTGGCCAGGGCAGCCGCGACTGCGTCAGCCAACGCGGAGTTGGCGAGGGGTGAGTTCATTAACGGTCCTGGGTGGAGTGGCCGGGCTTAACCCGGGGAATCTGTTGGGTGCGGGGATTCCGCTGCCGGTCGCGCTGTTCCTTCAGCTTTTCCCTCACCTTGTCACGCGGGGACTCGTGCTGCCCCTGCCCGGCCGGGTCATGGGTCCGAAGCTCTTCCTGGGCTTCCAGCATGTCTTCGAGGAGGGAGCGCAGCTCGGCGCGCACGTAGTCGCGCGTGGCAACTTCGCGGAGCGCAATCCGCAGGGATGCGAGCTCCCGGGTCAGGTACTCGGTGTCCGACAGGTTTCGTTCGGCGCGCTGGCGGTCCTGCTGGAGCGAGACGCGGTCGCGGTCGTCCTGGCGGTTCTGGGCCAGCAGCAGCAGCGGCGCGGCGTAGGAGGCCTGCAGGGACAGCATCAGGGTGAGAAGTGTGAAGCCGAGGTCGCGGGAATCGAACTGCCAGGCCAAGGGAGCCCACGTGTTCCAGGCAAGCCAGATCACCACGAAGACGGTCATGTACACCAGGAACTGCGGCGTGCCCATGAAGCGGGCGAAGCCTTCCGTGGCGTGGCCGAAGGCATCGGGATCGGGCGACAGCTTGGGCAGCATCCGCTGGCGGCCGCTGAGCGGCGTGTCCAGGCTGCCCTTCGCCGCGGCCTTGGCCGGCATCCGCTGGGTGGGGTTCTTTGGGGCGCTGCTGTCAGCCAATACGGCCACCAAGCCTTCTTATCGGGGCTTCGCCGTCATGGGCGCGCCAGTCATCCGGCAACAGATGATCCAAAACGTCATCAACAGTCACCGCCCCCACAAGCCGGCCTGCGTCATTGACCACGGGGAGGGAATTCAGGTTGTAGGTGGCCAGGGTCCGCGCCACTTCGCTGATGTGCGCCTGGTCCGACAACGGCTCCAGGTTCTTGTCCACCAGGTTGCCGAGCGGTTCGAACGGCGGGAACCTGAGCAGCTGCTGGATGTGGACCACGCCCAGGAAGCGGCCGGTCGGCGTCTCCAAGGGAGGCCTGGCAATGAAAATGGAGGAGGCAAGCGCGGGGGAGAGTTCCTCGCGCCGGACGTGCGCCAGGGCCTCGGCCACGGTGGCTTCGGGCGGCAGGATCACCGGCACCGGGGTCATGAGGCCGCCGGCGGTGTCCTCGTCGTACTCCAGCAGGCGCCGGACGTCTTCTGCCCCCTCCGGCTCCATCAGCTGGAGCAGCTCTTCCGCCTGGGCGGAGGGAAGTTCGCCGAGGAGGTCGGCGGCGTCATCGGGGTCCATTTCCTCCAGCACGTCGGCGGCGCGCTGGACATCCAGGGCGGACAGGATCTCCACCTGGTCGTCCTCGGGAAGCTCCTGCAGGACGTCAGCCAGGCGCTCATCCTGCAGTTCGCTGGCCACTTCGAAGCGGCGTTTGTCGCTCATTTCCTGCAGTGCTTCGGCGAAGTCCGCGGGTTTGAGGTCCTCGTGGTTGGCCACGAACTGGGTGGCGGCCTGCGGTTCAGTGCGGGGTCCCTGCAGGGCGTCGGCCCAGTCGATGATCAGGGTTTCGTTGCGCCGCAGCCGGCTGAGCGGTGAAAGCGAATGGCCCCGGCGCACAAAGAGCTTGCTGACGAACCAGTCGCGGGAGCGGTGCTGGTCCATGGCAATGTCTTCGATGGTGGCGTCACCGCTGCCGTCCCGGAGCGTGACGCGGCGGTCGAACATTTCGGCCACCACCAGGGTCTCGGCGCCGCGCTGTTCAAAGCGGCGGAGGTTGACCAGGCCGGTGCAGATGATCTGCGTCTGGTCGATGGAGGTGATCCGGGTCATGGGCACGAACACGCGCTTTTTGCCGGGAACTTCGACGACGATGCCCACCACGTGCGGGGCCCCTTGGGTTCCACGGGACAGCACAACAACATCGCGCAACCGGCCCAGCCGGTCGCCCAGCGGATCGAAGACGTCGAGGCCCAAAAGGCGCGCCACGAAGACGCGGGTAGGAGTTGTGCTCACCACTACAGGCTACCGAGTCTGCTCTCTTTTAGCTGAATTTACAGGCAGCACACATGCTCATGGGCAAGAATGGGGGTATGGCAAACATATTTGGTGCTCCCAAGGCCGGCGGGCCCGGCGGAATGGACGAGTCCCGGGCCGTGCCCACCGGTGACACCGTGGGTTCCTACTCCTCCTACCTGGATGCCCAGAAGGCCGTGGATTACCTCGCGGACCAGCAGTTCCCGGTGCACATGGTGTCCATTGTGGGCAACGAGCTGAAGATGGTGGAGCGCGTAACGGGACGCCTGAGCTATCCCCGGGTTGCCCTGTCCGGAGCGCTGAGCGGCATGTGGTTCGGCCTGTTCGTGGGCGTCATGCTCTCCTTCTTCGCGCCGTCTCCGGGGTACTTTTCGATTCTCACGTCGGTGCTGATGGGCGCGGCGTTCTTCATGCTCTTTGGCATCGTCACCTACGCGATGCAGCGGGGCAAGCGGGACTTCACCTCCACCAGCCAGGTGGTGGCCACCAGCTATGACGTGGTGGTGGCTCCGGAAGCGGCGCATGAGGCGCGCCGGCTCCTTCAGCAGCTGCCCATGACCCGCTCCGATGCGGCCGCCGGCGGGGGACCGTACACCCAGCGCGACTACAACAGCCAGCCGTACCAGCCCCACCAGCAGCCGGGCCAGGCTCCCGCCCGCCCCTCGGGATGGAATGACCCCTACGGCCAGTCGTCCGCGGGGTCCTCTGCCCAGGAGAACCCCGGTGACGGCGCCGCTGCCGGGCCACGGCAGGACGCCGCTGCCCAGGAGCAGCCAGCTCCGGCGCGGGCAGTCCGGTACCCTGACCTGCCGGACGGCCGGCCGCAATATGGTGTCCGCCTGCCGCAGGGACCTGCTGCCGGCGCCGGGCAGCCCCAAAATGACCAGCACGGGCAGCCCGAAGACGGGCAGTCACGTGCAGACAAAGAGCAACACCCGGGCGAGACGCGGCAATAGGGCCGCCAGCCTTGGCCGCAAAGGCAAAAGCGGGGCTGCCGGAAGTATCCTTCCGGCAGCCCCGCTTTCTTGTGTCTGGCTAGGACTCTGTGGGTGCCTCGGCTTCACGATAGATGCCGGACATCCAGTCCTCCACGTCCCCGGCCTTGCGCGGCAGGGCGGCACTCAGGTTGACCGGCCCGTTTGCGGTCATCAGGATGTCGTCCTCGATCCGGACGCCGATCCCGCGGTATTCCTCCGGAATGGCCAGGTCCTCTTCCTTGAAGTACAGGCCGGGTTCGATGGTGAACACCATGCCTTCTGTGAGGATGCCGTCCAGGTAGAGTTCACGCTTGGCCTGCGCGCAGTCATGGACGTCCAGCCCCAGGTGGTGGCTGGTGCCGTGCGGCATCCACCGGCGGTGCTGCTGGCCCTCGGGGCTGATGGCTTCCTTCACCGTGACCGGGAGGAGGCCCCACTCGGCGAGCCGCTCGGCCAGTACCGTGGTTGCCGCTGTGTGGATGTCCCGGAACTTGGCGCCGGGCTGCGCGGCGGCAAAGCCGGCGTCGGCAGCATCCAGCACTGCCTCGTACACCTTGCGCTGGATGTCGCTGAACACCCCACTGGCGGGAAGGGTGCGGGTGATGTCTGCCGTGTACAGGGAATCTGCTTCGACTCCCGCGTCAAGCAGGAGGAGTTCGCCGGCGTGGATCTTCCCGGTGTTGCGGGTCCAGTGCAGCACGGTTGCGTTGTTGCCGGAGGCGGCGATGGTGTCATACCCCAGCTCGTTCCCCACTTCACGTGCGCGGGCGAAGAACGCGCCTTCCACCACCCGTTCGCCGCGGGCATGCGTGAGGGCGCGGGGCAGGACCTTGACCACTTCCTCGAAACCTTCAACGGTGGCGGCCACGGCGAGCTTCATCTGTTCAATTTCCCAGCTGTCCTTGAGCAGGCGCAGTTCGGAGAGGGCTTCACTCAGCTTTTCGTCGAGGGCATCGAGGACTTCGAGATCCAGGTTCTCCGGGTCCTTTGCCGTGTTGTAGCGCGCGGTGTCCACCAGTGCGTCGATGTTCTCGTCCACTTTCCGGACCAGGCGGATGGAAACGCCACCGATCTCCGGGGCGCCCACATCCTTGGTGACGGCTGTTTCCAGCTGGTCGATGTGTGCCGTCGCAAGGCCAAGCCGTGCCTCGAACTCGGCGAGCGTGGGGCGGGCGCCGATCCAGAATTCACCCGCCCGGGAGTCCGCGTAGAACTGCTCGGTGTCCCTCCCGGCCAGGGGCCGGAAGTACAGCGTGGCACGGTGGTGCCCGCCGTCGTCGCCCTTTCCTTCCTCCACCGGCTCCAGGATCAGCACCGCGTCAGGCTCATGGTCCAGGCCCAGCCCGGTGAGGTGCGCAAAACCGGAGTGGGGACGGAAACGGTAGTCGCAGTCGTTGGAGCGGACCTTCAGGGGGCCTGCGGGGATAACCAGGCGTTCACCTTTGAACTGGCCGGAGATGGCCTTGCGCCGGGTCGCGGCGTAGCTGGCCACGGCATCGCGCGCCGGGAGTTCCTGGCGGGAGGGCGCCCAGTTGCTGGCCATGAAGGCCTTGAAGGCGTCGGAACTGGGCCGCTGGGAGCGGTTGTTGACGCGCTCGTCCAGGGGCTGGGAAGCAGAGTTCGGGGTGTTTTCGGCATCGTTCACGGCACCATCGTCTCACCAGCTCAGCGGCTGCGCGAACAGGCGGATCACAGGCTGGGCCGGTTCTGCCGGGGCGGGTACCGTCGCGCGGGTTGCGGCAGGGCATACGCGGGGTGAACTCAGGGTCAACTACTCTGGACAGGTGAGGATCGACCTGCATGCCCACTCCAATGTTTCCGACGGCACCGAGAAACCGGCAGACGTCATGGCCTCCGCTGCCCGCGCCGGCCTGGACGTGATAGCGCTGACCGACCATGACTCCACGGCCGGCTGGGACGAAGCCTCCCAGGCGGCTGTTGAATACGGTGTTGCGCTGGTACCGGGGATGGAGGTTTCCTGCCGGACGGAGGAGGGCATCAGCGTGCACCTCCTGAGCTACCTGCACGATCCGACGCATCCGGGACTCCTTGAGGAAATCACCAAGGCCAAGGATGCCCGGCAGACGCGTGCCGAGCGGATGGTCACCCTGCTGGCGGAGGACTACCCCCTCACCTGGGATGACGTCATCCACCATGTGGCCCCCGGCGCTACCCTCGGCCGGCCGCACATCGCAGACGCGCTCGTGGCCGCCGGCGTCGTGGAGGACCGGTCGGAGGCTTTTGCCTCCATCCTCACCTCGCGGTCGCGCTACTTCATCCAGCACTACGCACCCGCGCCGGCCATCGCCGTCGAACTTGTCCGCGCTGCCGGCGGCGTCCCGGTCTTCGCCCACCCCGTGGCGTCCTCCCGCGGACGCATCGTGGGGGAGCGCGTCTACCAGGAGATGATCGACGCCGGCCTGGCGGGCCTGGAGGTCGACCACCGGGACAACCCGGAGGAGGGACGGGGGTTCCTGCGGCGGCTTGCGGCCAAGCATGACCTGCTGATCACCGGCTCGTCGGACTACCACGGCACGGGCAAGCCCAACCTGCTGGGGGAAAACCTCACGTCGCCGGACGTCCTGGCGAGGATCGAGGACCTGGGGACAGGGAGCAGTGTGGTGCGCGGGCGGGACTAGCTTGCTGCCGCGCATTGACTAGCGGGCAGGGCGGAGTAACCTTGCGCGTACTGGGGGAGCGGCGCCAGCCGGTCCAGGTCTCGTTGAGTCACTGCCAACTGATGACGGAGAGATCGATGCTGAAAAAGTCCCTTGCTGCGGCCGGCCTTGCTACAGCCTTCTTGTTTGTTCCCACAGCAGCCAACGCGCTTGACTGTATCAACGTCAGCAGGCCGCCCGCCGTCTGCGGCTCAACCTGTACTGACGGGCCCATCCTGAACGGGAACTGGGGTTGGCTTCCCAGTGTCTTCCCGGGTGCTCCCGAAGTGTGGGCCTTCGTCCCGCCAGGAACGGTCCAGGACTTCGGCCTGCCCGGCGAGAAGGGCAACTACCAGAACGGCGACGGGCATGCCCTGCTGGTCAATGCCATCTGCGATTCCCAAGGGTCAGTGCTCGTGAGCCGGCAGACGGACCACGGGATCCAGTTGATGGAGGGGTGCCCGTAAAGCAACCCAAGTGAGGAAGTAAGTCGCGCTAAGTGTCGTTTTGCGGGCTCAAAACGACACTTAGCGCTACCTAGTTGGGCGGGAACGCGGTGACCTCCGCGTGGGCACCCAGGCGCCTGGCCATGATGTCGATGGCTGGCTGGTTCTGGTCCACGCACACGAACTTCCGGTCCATCTTGGCCGCCACCGCCCCGAGCGTTCCGGAGCCGGCGAAGAAGTCCAGGCACCAGTCGCCGGGCCGGCTTGAGGCCGCGACCACCCGGCGGACCAGGCCTTCAGGCTTCTGCGTCGGGTAACCGGTTTTCTCCTTGCCTGTGGGCGAGACGATGGTGTGCCACCAGACGTCTGTGGGTAGCTTCCCCAGTTCGCGCTTGGCCGGCGTCACAAGGCCCGGTGCCATATACGGCTCACGGTCCACCTCGGCGCTGTCGAAGTGGTACTTGGCCGGGTTCTTCACGTACACCAGGATGTTGTCGTGCTTGGTGGGCCAGCGGTTCTTCGCTCGGGCGCCGTAGTCGTAGGCCCAAATGATCTCGTTGAGGAAGCACTCCCGGCCGAAGATCGCGTCCAGCATCACCTTCGCGTAGTGCACTTCCCGGTAGTCCAGGTGCAGGTACAGGGTGCCGTCCTCCGCCAGCAGGCGCCACGCTTCGACGAGCCGGGGTTCCAGGAAGGACCAGTAATCGCTGAACGCGTCGTCGTAGCGGTGGAGGGCCCCCTTGATGGTGTCGTAGGAGCGTCCCTTGAAGCCGACGCGGTCACCGGCGCCGTCCGCGTTGGCCACCATGGTGGTCTGCTGGCGGCTTTGGGCCCGGCCCGTGTTGAACGGTGGATCCACGTAGATCAGTGTGAAGGCGCCGTCCGGCAGCGAGGGGAGGAAATCCGCGTTGTCCGCGTGGACCACCAGGCTGCTGCCGTCCGGCGCCCAGACAGTGTCAGTCATAAAGGGGTTTAGGCCTCAGCGCTGCCGGGCTGCCCCGCGTTGTCGCTGCCCACTACCTCGCCGTTGCGGCGGCGGGTGCGGGTGCGGGGGCGGCGGGTCCGGGAGGGCTGCTCTGCGTCGCTTGCAGAGGTGTTGGCATCACCGGCAGGAGCGGAGGCTGCAGCGGGCTCGGACGTACGACGGCGGCGCTCACCTGAGCGGGCGGCAGAGTCACCGTTGCGGCCGCCTTCGCGCCTGCCGCCGCGTTCCCGGCTGTCACGCTCGCGGCCGTCACGGTCGCGGGAGCGGTCTCGCGAGCTGCCGGCGTCGCGGCCGCCGCGGGTGTTCTTCTTTCCGGTTTCGCCCAGGTCCTCCAGCACCTCGGCGTCAACGCCGGCCAGCGTGCGCTTGTCGCGCGGAAGCCGGCCCTTGGTACCTTCGGGAATGTCGAGGTCCTCATAAAGGTGCGGGGAAGAAGAGTAGGTTTCAACAGGTTCCGGCACGCTCAGGCCCAGGGCCTTGTTGATCAGTGCCCAACGCGGCATGTCGTCCCAGTCCACGAAGGTGACGGCGGTGCCTTTGTTGCCGGCGCGGCCGGTACGTCCTACGCGGTGCAGGTAGATCTTTTCATCCTCGACGCACTGGTAGTTGATGACGTGGGTGACGTCCTCGACGTCGATGCCGCGGGCGGCCACGTCCGTTGCCACCAGGACGTCCACCTTGTTGTTGCGGAACGCACGCAGCGCCTGCTCGCGGGCGCCCTGTCCCAGGTCGCCGTGGATGGCAGCGGCAGCAAAGCCGCGGTCCACGAGTTCCTCGGCCACCTTGGCGGCGGTGCGCTTGGTCTTGGTGAAGATGATGGTCCGGCCCCGGCCCTTGGACTGCAGGATCCGGGCAACAACCTCGATCTTGTCCATGCTGTGCGCACGGTAGATGAGCTGGCGGATGTCGCGCTTGGTGAGCCCTTCATCATCCGGATCCGCAGCACGGATGTGGGTGGGCTGCGTCATGTAGCGGCGGGCCATGGCAATGACAGGGCCGGGCATGGTGGCGGAGAACAGCAGGGTCTGGCGAACTGCCGGGGTAGCCGCGATCAGGGTTTCGACGTCGGGCAGGAAGCCGAGGTCAAGCATCTCGTCAGCCTCGTCCAGGATGACGATCTTCACGTTCTTGAGGCTAAGGTGCTTCTGCTTGTAGAGGTCGATGAGGCGCCCGGGGGTTCCCACCACAACCTCCACGCCGTTCTTCAGGGCCTCCACCTGGGGCTCGTAGGCGCGGCCGCCGTAGATGGTGGCGATCCGGGCGTTCCGCTTGCGGGATGCAGTCTGGAGGTCATTGGCCACCTGCACCGCGAGTTCGCGGGTGGGGACGATGACCAGGGCCTGCGGTGCGCCCGGGACGGCAAGTTTCTCGTAGCCGGGGTCGTCCTGGCCCACTACCCGCTGCAGGGCAGGGATGCCGAAACCGAGGGTCTTGCCGGTGCCGGTCTTGGCCTGGCCGATGATGTCATGGCCGGACAGCGCCACCGGCAGGGTCATGGCCTGGATGGGGAAGGGATGGGTGATCCCGGCGTCAGCCAGGGATTCCACGATGTCGGCGCGCACGTTGTAGTCCGCGAACGATTTTTCCGCGATCTCGTGCGGCTTCTCGTCCGAGATGATGGTTTCTTCCGGCTCAAGGGTTTCGGTGCCGGAATCGTCGGTCAGAAGCTGGTGGGTGTGCAATTCACTCACTGGGGAGTTTCCTTATTCATTTGGGCAATGTGCGCTGCCTGCTCAACGGGCCTGCCACAAGGCTGTTCCGGAGCACGCTCAGGCGCACAAGCAATTCCAGTGGAAGCCGATCGCGGGCTATCTAAATGCTGGCACTGGTGACCAGCGGGTGGTTCTCAAGATCGCGTAGGGGCGGGCTTGTTGGTTTCAAATCAAGGAAATCAACGACCGGGCATCCATTTCTACTTCTTCAGTCTAGCCGCAAGGGCGCGGAAATCCGGCTTTCGTCCGCCCCATCGGTTGGTGGTGCCACAAAACCATCCCGGCTCAGGGCACCCTCGGCACCAGTTCGAAATGCACTTCCCGCGTGGCAATGTCTGAGGAAATGAGGCGGACCCGGACCTTGGTGCCGGCCTCCAGTTCACCGGCGCAGCGGGCCGTCACTGCAGGTTCGGCGATCTGGATGATCCCGGAGCCCCCGTTGCCGTTCTTTCCGTTGCCGTTCTTGGCAGTGCCATTCCTGGCCCTGCCGTTGCCGTCGCCGCCCGCAGCGCCGTTCCCGTTCTCCTTCTGGGGCTTC
Source organism: Arthrobacter sp. BB-1 (assembly GCF_006151685.1). Classification (NCBI taxonomy): domain Bacteria; kingdom Bacillati; phylum Actinomycetota; class Actinomycetes; order Micrococcales; family Micrococcaceae; genus Arthrobacter; species Arthrobacter sp. BB-1. Next base: position 7,549 of record NZ_VDEV01000023.1, on the reverse strand, counting down.
GACGCGGAAATCACGATCGCGTCGAACTCCTGTCCGATGTGGTTGATCAGCAGCGCCGCCTCCACCGTGTCCAGCGCCATTCGCTCCATCCGGGATGCCAGCTGGTCCGAACCGGCCATGATTTCGGGAAGCGACGGCAGGGCATCCCGCACCCATGCGGGCACCTCACCGCCGTTGCTCAGGGCCTCGCACGTAACCAGCACGAACCGGTCCACCAGGCGGCGGAGCGGGGCGGTGGTGTGGGCATACGCAGCGCCGATTGCGGACTGCACGGCGTCATCCGGGACGGTCCCGTCAAAGGCCGTATAGGCCGCACCGCGGAAGAGCATCCCTGCGGAGTGGAGGATCGCGAGCTGGCCTGGATGGGTGGGATCGAGGCTGCGGAGGTATTCGCCGTAGCTGACTTCGCCATCCCAGGGCTTGCCGAGCGCCTCTGTCTGCAGCCGGAAATGATTCAGGGAACGCTCGTCCGGGGCCGGCATGGTGCGCAGGATACCCACTTTCCCGGCCAGCATCATCTGGGCGGCGGCCATACCGGTCATGAGCGATATCTGGGCGTTCCAGTCCTCCACCGGCAGCTGCGGTGCGGCGGCAATCCGGTAGCCGCCGTCGGGAAGCTGGACGATCTCCTGGTCCGGCATGTTCAGGCTGGCACCCTCCCGGGCGCGCTCCAGCTCCACCCGCTTGAGCCCAACCTCCTTAAGGAGGAGCAAGACAGGGGAGGGGCTGCCGGCGTCGAGTTCCGCCTGGGCGCCCTTGTAGCTGAGCTTGGCGCGGCTGCGCATCCGGGCGCGCTGCACCGCCACGGCAGTGACCTCCGCGTTGCCGTCAAGGCGGAAGTCCCACACAAACGCGGAACAGACCTGGCCCGGCAGGAGGCTTCCCGCCCCCTCGCTGATGATTTCCGGATGCAGCGGGATGCGGCCGTCCGGTGTGTAAAAAGTCTGCCCCCGGCGCCGAGTCTCAACATCCAGCGGACCCCCCGGGGCAACAAATGCCGGCACGTCGGCTATGGCGTAGAGAACGTGGTAGCCGCTGCCGTCCCGCTCGATGAACAGCGCCTGGTCGAGGTCGGTGGACGACGCCGGATCGATGGTGATGAATTCAACGGACGTCAGGTCATGGGAGGGCAGCCGCAATGCGGCCACCGCCGCCTCGGCGTCCTTCACGGCATCATCAGGGTAGGCGCCCGGCAGCTCAAGCTCACTCCGGAGTGCACCCAGCGCCGCTTCGAGGGCGTTGGTGTGCTCGTGGACATTGGGGGCCAACCGATGATGTGACACGAAAATCAGCGTAGCCCGAATTTCGCCAATAATGCACGGAGGCGGCCCGGTGAGGCAGGGCAGTTCCGGAGCCGGGTTAGGGGCGGGCGGCGTCCAGCGCGGCCAGGAGGGAAGCGGCGGCCGCAGCCGGATCGTCAGCCTCCGTGATGGCCCGGACCACCACGATCCGGCGTGCACCCGCTTCCACCACCTCTCCGACGTTGGAGTGGTCGATGCCGCCGATCGCGAACCAGGGCACCCCGCCGTCGGGCTTGTCCTCCTGCCCTTCCGCCCCCGCAACAGCTGCGGCGGCGTACCTCACCAGGTCCAGCCCGACGGCGGCCCGGCCGGGCTTGGTGGGCGTTGCCCAGAGCGGCCCCACGCAGAAGTAGTCCAGTGCCGAGGGGCCGGCGGCGGCCGCCAGGGCGGCGTCCACCTGCTCCGGGCTGTGGCTGGACAGGCCGATGGCCGCATTGCCGTTCAACAGTGTCCGCGCCGCCTTGAGGGGCAGGTCCTTTTGGCCGATGTGGAACACCGGGGCTCCGGACAGCACTGCGATGTCCGCCCTGTCATTCACCGCCCATAGCCGGCCGTGCCGCACCGCCGATTCCTTGAGGACGGCCAGGAGCTCAAGCTCCTCGGCCGCTTCGATGGACTTGTCCCGCAGCTGGATGATGTCCACCCCGCCCTGGAAGGCGGCATCGACGAACTGCCCGAAATCGCCCTGTTCCCGGCGCGCGTCCGTGCAGAGGTAGAGGCGCGCGGACTGCACCCCGGAACTGCCTTCGGCGTTGACAAAGGCGTCGGTGCCTGGGATCGGGGATGCAGCGGCAGGGGGGTGGGACACATTCATGGGTGCCAGCCTAGTTCCTCTACACTGGCCTCGTACTGCGGGAGCCGCGGCAGCTGTCACAAAGCGCCGGGCTGAGAGGGCGTTAGAGCCGACCGCTTGACCTGATCCGGCTAGTACCGGCGTAGGGAAGGAGACAACCATGGCCAATGCGCCCGAAGCGCCGTACCGGCGTGGGCCCGGCTCCGCAGTGAAGGCCGACGTTGCGGTCATCGGTGGGGGAGTCATCGGCCACGGCATCGCCTGGGAGGCAAGGCGGTCCGGACGTTCAGTGGTGGTCATCGATGACGCCCCCGGCTCCGGTGCCAGCTGGGCGGCTGCAGGGATGCTTGCCCCGGTGAGCGAGCTGCACTACCAGGAGGAGGACCTCCTGGAACTCATGCTTGAAGCCTCCGGGCGCTGGCCGGGATTTGCGGCGGACCTCACGGCGGCTGCCGGGTCGGATCCCGGGTATCTTACGACGCCGACCCTCGCCGTAGGTGCCGACGCCGCCGACAGGCAGGCCCTGCTGGATCTGCGCGGGGTGCAGCAGGCCAACGGGCTGACGGTTGAGCCCCTCACCATCCGTGAAGCCCGGCGCCGGGAGCCATTGTTGAACCCGGGCATTGCCTCGGCGCTGGATACGCCTGGGGACCACCAGGTGGATCCAAGGCTGCTGGTGGCCTGCCTCCGCCGTGTCCTGGCCCGGCACGCCCGCGGAGCCGGGAGCGGCGGAAGCTTCGTGGCCGGAGCCACGGATGGCTTCGCCGTGCCGGACCGCGCAGCCGGCCTTCTCTGGGAGGACGGAGCCGTTGCCGGGGTCATGCTGGAGAGCGGGGGAACGGTGGTGGCCAGGGAGACCGTGGTGGCCAACGGACTGCACGCCGCGGCCCTCACCGGGCTGCCGGAAAACCTGCACCTGCCGCTGCGGCCGGTCCACGGGGACATCCTCCGGCTCGCCGTCCCCGCCCACCTCCAGCCCTTGCTGACGGCCACCATCCGCGGACTGGTCCGCGGGATTCCTGTATACATCGTCCCTCGGCAGGACGGCACGGTGGTGATCGGGGCTACGCAGCGTGAGGACGCCCTGGGGCAGGACAGCGGGACCAGCGCAGTGTCTGCTGGCGGCGTCTACCAACTGCTCCGCGATGCCCAGGTCCTGGTGCCTGCGGTTGCCGAACTTGAGTTGCTGGAGTGTACGGCCCGGGCCCGGCCGGGCACTCCTGACAACGCCCCGCTGCTCGGGCGGGTCCCCCTGCCCGGTGCGGCGGCCCGGTACTCCAGTGGTGCAGCGGACGGCCCTGCAGGGCCAGGCCACGTGGAAGGGCTCATCGTCGCCACCGGATTCTTCCGCCACGGTGTCCTCCTGACCCCGGCAGCGGCCGCGATCTGCCGGGACCTGCTGGACGGCAGGGAGGACCCCCGCTGGGCCCCCTTCAATCCTGGCCGCTTTTCCGGCGGCGCCCTCCGGCCTGCCGAAGCGGCCACCCCATCCAACCGCAAGGAGACAGCATGAACATCACCCTGAACGGAGCAGGACACACAGTGGCTGACGGCGCGTCCATCACCACGCTCGTCAGCGAGGTCACCGGCCGCGCACTGGCAGCGGACGGCCATGCCACCGACGGCCGGAAACTGGGCGTCGCCGTGGCGCGCAACGCCCAGGTGGTGCCCCGGAGCCAGTGGTTCGCCACGGCACTCACCGAGGGTGACGACGTCGAACTTGTCACGGCAGTACAGGGAGGCTGACCAGCATGACGGAAACCCGCACTACCCCTGCTGGCACCCCGCCGTACCTTCTTGACCCCCTGGTGATCGACGGCGTCGCGCTGGCGTCCCGGCTCATCATGGGCACCGGCGGCGCGCCCAGCCTCGACGGCCTTGGCGCCGCGCTCCTGGCCTCCGGCACCTCCCTCACCACGGTGGCCATGCGGCGCTATTCACCCCAGGAGGCTGGCTCCCTCTTCCAGCTGCTCCTGGACCACGGCATCAGGGTCCTGCCCAACACGGCGGGGTGCTTCACTGCCCGGGAAGCTGTCCTCACCGCGGAGCTCGCCCGGGAGGCCCTGGAAACCGACTGGGTGAAGCTCGAAGTCATCGCTGACGAACACACCCTCCTGCCGGATGCCGTGGAACTCGTGGATGCTACTGAACAGCTGGTCAACCGGGGCTTTAAGGTTTTCGCGTATACCAATGACGATCCCGTCCTGGCGCTTCGGCTCGAGAACCTGGGAGCCACCGCGGTGATGCCGCTCGGCTCGCCGATTGGCACCGGGCTGGGCATCCTCAACCCGCACAACATCGAGCTCATCGTGTCCCGGGCCTCGGTTCCGGTGGTGCTGGACGCGGGCATCGGCACCGCGTCCGACGCCGCCCTCGCGATGGAGCTGGGATGTGATGCCGTGCTCCTGGCCACGGCGGTGACCCGGGCGCAGAACCCGGCCATGATGGGCGCTGCCTTCAAGCACGCCGTCGTGGCCGGCAGGCTTGCCAGGGCGGCCGGCCGCATACCCCGCCGCGAACACGCGCTGGCATCCTCCGCCATGGAAGGCCGGGCCGAGTTCCTCTGACAGTTGGCTGATAACAAAACAGCGGTGGCCGCTACCCCTTACGGGGAGCGGCCACCGCTGCCTAAGCTGCTGCCGGCTGCCTTGCGCGGGCCCTACGCGCGGAGGATTGCGGTCAGCCTTTCGGCATCCCGGCGTGAACGTGTGCGGCCAAGGTACACGGCCACCCCCGCTGCGGCCCCGGCGCCCAGCACAATGGGCAGGACCCACGGCATCCAGGTCAGCCCTGGCAGGTAGCCGAAACCGGCCGCCATCAGGACAATCCAGCTCACAGCCGCCACTCCCACGGCAACCCCGGCGGGCAGGCCTGCGCCATACTTGGCGTGCCGCTTGTCGTTTGCCCAGACGACGAAGCCTGCCGCGGCGGCAGCCAGTACAACGATGGTGAGTGAAAGCATGGGTCTCCTTGGGCTACGGACGGGTTCTTCAGCCGGATTCTTCGGCCGGCGCTAGAACTGGCCGAAACCTACTCGCCGCGCCTCTTCCGCACCGATCTCCACATAGCCGAGAGCGTTTCCGGGAACAATGATCAGGCGTCCCTTTTCGTCCTTCAGGCGAAGTTCGCTGCCCGTGGTGATGGCTTCCCCCACGACCTTGGCCACAGAATCCGCGTCCTCGGTTGATTCGAGCACAATTTCGCGGGCAACATTCTGAACGCCGATTTTAATCTCCACAGGGGCCTCCCAGCCAGTCAAAGTTTCTCGTGCTTCTCTACGGTTTTTCTCAACGCGTTTTCCCTACGAGGTGTTGTCTTATTTGTAGTCTAGGACTCTTTGGGGAAGCGAGAGATTCCGCGCCAAGCTAAACGGTAGATGAGGTCACTGGCCACATTGATGTCCAGGTTGCCGTCCGTTTCAAGCCAGTACCTGGCGCTGACCTGCGCCATTCCGGCCAGCCCCCGGCCCAGCAGCTGCGCCTCGAGATGGGGGAGCTTGGTGTCCTCGGCGATGACGCGTGCGATGGCATCGGCAAAGGTCCTGTTGAACGTCTCCAGCCGTGAACTGACGTCGGGATCGTTGATCAGGTCGGACTCGAACACCAGCCGGTGGGCCTGGTCGTCGCTGGCGATGAACTGGAAGTAGGCGCGCATGACGGCCTGCACACGTTCGTCGTTGTCGGTGGTGGAGTTCAGCGCGCCCAGCATCAGCTCGGTGAGCGATGCCAGGTGGCTTTCCAGCAGGGCGAGGTACAGCTCGCGTTTGGAGGGAAAGTGCTGGTAAAGGACGGGCTTGCTGACGTGCGCGGTCTCGGCGATCTCGTCCATGGCCGCACCGTGGTAGCCGTTGGCCACGAAGACTTCCTGGGCCGCGTTGAGGAGCTGCGCGCGCCGCTCGTCACGCGGAAGCCGGGCGGACCGCTGCCCTGCGGGACGCGGGGGAGTTTGCGGTTCGGCGGCTGACGGGCGGTCAGCCCGTGCTTCATGGACCACAGTTGTCCTACTTTCCGTTGCAGTTACTTCCACTTTACTGCGGGGTAATATGACCGGGCAGTATCCGGGGGATACATTGAAGTATGGCTTCGACATTCACCGCAAATGTTTCACCTGTGGCATTGGATCCGCTGGTGGAACCGGCCGCAGACCTCACCCCTGCCGAGGTGGAGCGCTACTCGCGGCACCTCATAATCCCCGAGATCGGCACCCTCGGTCAGCGGCGGCTCAAGAATGCGAAAGTCCTGGTCATCGGAGCCGGCGGCCTCGGCTCCCCGGCACTCCTCTACCTCGCCGCGGCCGGGGTGGGCACGCTGGGAATTATCGACGACGACGCCGTGGACCTCAGCAACCTGCAGCGCCAGGTTATCCACGGCGTGGCGGACGTCGGCCGTCCCAAGATCGAGTCCGCCCGCGACGCCATCGCCGCCCTCAACCCGCTGGTGGACGTCCGGCTGCACAACGTCCGGCTGGACGCGTCCAACGCCCTGGAGCTGTTCGCCGATTACGACCTGATCCTCGACGGCGCGGACAACTTCGCCACCCGCTACCTGGTGAACGACGCCGCCGCCATCCTGGGCAAACCCTATGTCTGGGGTTCCATCTTCCGGTTCGACGGCCAGGTGAGTGTCTTCTGGGAGAAGCATGGGCCCACCTACCGGGACCTCTACCCTGAGGCGCCGCCGGCAGGCTCGGTGCCCTCGTGCGGCGAGGGCGGTGTGTTCGGCATGCTGTGCGCCGCCGTTGGATCGCTGATGGTGACGGAGGCAGTCAAGCTGATTACCGGCGTCGGACGTTCCCTGCTGGGCCGCGTGGCGCTGTTTGATGCCTTGGGCGGAAGCTGGCGCGAGATCCGTGTTTCGAAAGACCCCGCAGCCGCGCCCATCACGGAACTCACGGACTACGAGGCGTTCTGCGGCATCACCCCGGCGGCCCCGTCCGACACGGAACACACGGTTACGGCAACCCAGTTGGCCACCATGCTCGCCTCGCGCAAAGCGGGGCTGAAGGACTTCGAGCTGGTGGATGTCCGGGAGTCGGGGGAGTACGACATCGTCCGGATCGACGGGGCAAGGCTGATTCCGCAGGGGCGCATCCTTGCCGGCGAGGCGTGGAATGAGCTCCCGCAGGACAGGGACATTGTGTTCCACTGCAAGGCCGGGACGCGTTCGGCCAACGTGCTCGCAGCGGCGCAAAAAGCGGGCTACCAGCGGGTGAGCCATCTCGACGGCGGCATCCTCGCCTGGGTGCGCGAGGTGGAACCCCACAAGCCCGTCTACTGACCCGCCCCGCAACCCTCTCTCACTTAACGTGCCGTTTTGATCGACCCTCTCTCACTTTCCGTGCCGTCTTGATCGACGCTCTCTCACTCAACGTGCCGTTTTGATCGACGCTCCCTCACTTTCCTCAAACGAGTGAGAGAGGGTCGCCGGAAAGCGCGCATTAAGTGAGAGAGGGTCGC
>NZ_VDEV01000022.1:0-380288 GCF_006151685.1 Arthrobacter sp. BB-1 | reverse complement strand
GCCGGAAAGGGCCCATTAAGTGAGAGAGGGTCGCGTGGGGGTGGGTGCGGTCAGGCGGTTTCGAGGCCGCGGTGGTCCACCGGGCATTCAGCCTGCGGGGCCGCCGCTGCCGGCTGTTCCACGGTGATGCCGTAAAGTGCCTCCAAGGCAGCCACGTAGTCATCCTGCTGGCCATTGGCGGCAAGCTCGCGGGCGCGCACCGTGGGCACGTGGAGAAGCTGCTTGACCATGCGGCGGAGTGCGAACTCCACTTCCTCGGCCGCGGCGGTGCAGCCGTGCCGGGCCCGGACCTTTTCCATCTCCGCGTCAAGCACGCTCATGGTGTGGCGGCGGAGGGCAACGATGGCCGAATCCACGGACCGCACCTCGCGTTCCTGCTCAAACGCCTGGGCGGCGCCGTTGACGATGCCGCTGGCCTGCGCCAGCGACTCGGCCTGCTCTTGCGGGGCAGCCAGGCGCACCGATTCCAGAGTGAGCAGTTCCACGCCGTCGAGCTCGCCGACCGCGGGATCGAAGTCATGGGTGAGCGCAAGGTCGATGGCGATCAGGGGCTGCGGCGAGTTGGCCCGGACTTCGGCCAGTTCGTCGGCCTCCACCCGGGTATCTGAACCGCTGCAGCCGATCATGACGTCCGCTGCCGCAACCGCCGGCCGGAGTGATTCGGCGTCCAGCGCCGTGCCGCCGCGGGTGGCGACAAATCCTTCGGCACGGCCGGACGAGGAGAAAACCGCGATGTCGGTGCAGCCGCGTTCACGCAGGAGCGCCATGGTGGCCCCGGCGTAGGCCCCGGTGCCGAAAACCACAACCTTCTTGCCGGACCAGTCCGGATTTTCGGAAAGATCAGTTGCCAGGTCCAGGGCGACGGAAACGATCGAAAGGCCCCGGGAACCGAGGGCGGTCTGGGCGCCCACGTCTTTGGCGGTCTTGGATGCCGCCTGGAAAAGCCGGACCAGGCCGGAGCTGGCCGTGCCTTCGTGCTGGGCCGTAATCAGTGCCCGCCGTACCTGGCCGGCAATTTCACGCTCTCCGACTACTGCGGAGTCCAGGCCGGCGCTGACGGCAAAGAGGTGCTGGCTGACCTCAGGACCCGTGCGGGTGCTGAAGGAGCGTGAGACGAGCGGTTCACTGAGCCCGCTGGATTCGCTGATCTGGGCCACCAAGGCAGCGCGGGCGGCCTCCACGTCGTCCGGGCGCGCAGCTTCACCATAGATTTCGTAGCGGTTGCAGGTGGCAAGGACCACCGCACCCGTCACTGCCGGCGATCCGGAAAGGGCGGATGTGGCGATCCCGGAAGAACCGTTGCTCAACTGAGCAACGGTCTCAAGATCGATGTCGGCGTGAGTAGCCACCAATGAGAAAAGAACCACAGCAGGACAATCATAGCTTTTTCGTTACTTGGTAGAACAACTCTCCGGCCTGCCAGGCGGTGGCGCCGGCTGTGATTCCTGCCACGGCGCGGCGGCAGGGCTGCAGCGTGACACTTTGTCGTTATCTTTTGCAGCCGTTTTTGGGCACAATCAAAGGCATGACTTCCAGCCCCGCCACGTCCGCTGCAGGCGCCCTCGCCGCAGACCACCCGCTGGTGGATGGCCGCACCGCAGACTCACCGCTGATCACCGCCTACCGCGGGGGCAAGCCGTCCCGCCGCCCCGTCTGGTTCATGCGCCAGGCCGGACGTTCGCTGCCTGAATACCTGAAGATCCGCGAAGGCGTCGCAATGCTGGACTCCTGCCTGCGTCCGGAGCTGGCGTCGGAGATCACCCTGCAGCCTGTCCGCCGCCACGACGTTGACGCCGGCATCTTCTTTTCGGACATCGTCATTCCCCTGAAGCTCGCCGGCGTCGGCGTGGATATCGTTCCCGGTGTAGGGCCCGTCCTGGACACCCCGGTTCGCACTGCTGCGGACGTGGCAGCGCTGCCGCAGCTCACCTGGGAATCCTTGGAACCCATCCGGGAAGCGGTCCGCCTTACCGTGGCCGAGCTCGGCAAGACGCCGTTGATCGGCTTTGCCGGTGCTCCTTTCACCCTGGCGGCATACATGGTGGAGGGAAAGCCGTCCCGTGACCACCTGGGCCCGCGCACCATGATGCATGCCGACCCGGAAACCTGGAACGCACTGGCCAACTGGGCCGCGGACGCCTCCGGGATGTTCCTGCAGGCACAGCTCGAGGCCGGCGCCTCGGCGGCCCAGCTGTTCGACTCGTGGGCCGGCTCCCTGGGCCTGGCCGACTACACAAAGTACGTGGCACCGGCCTCGGCGCGCGCCCTGGACCACGTCCGGCACCTCGGAGCGCCGCTGATCCACTTCGGCACCGGAACGTCCGAGCTCTTGGTTGCAATGCGCGACGTCGGTGTGGATGTTGTGGGCGTGGACTACCGGCTTCCGCTCGATGAAGCGAACCGCAGGCTGGGCGGCACGGTGCCGCTGCAGGGAAACATCGACCCCGCCCTGCTGCCTGCGCCATGGGAAATCCTCGAGGCCCACGTCCGCGACGTCCTAGCGGCGGGCGCAGCTGCGCCCGGGCACGTGGTCAACCTGGGGCACGGCGTTCCGCCGGAGACGGATCCCGCGGTCCTCACCCGGGTTGTTGAACTCATCCACTCCATCTCCCCGGAGTAGGCCAAAGTGGGCAGCACGCCGGCGACAACCGGGACCGCACTGGTGCTGGGAGGCGGCATCTCGGGACTCCTGTCAGCCCGCGGGCTGGCGTCCGCCGGGTACCAAGTGACGCTCCTGGAAGCCGGTACGGAATGGGGCGGCTGCGTGGGCAGCCACGTGGTCGCCGGCCTGACCCTGGACAGCGGTGCCGAGTCTTTCGCCACCCGGTCGGACGCGGTGGCAGGGCTGGCCGCCGAGCTGGGCCTGTCCGCCAAGATCGTGTCGCCCCGCCCCGGCGGAGCCTGGGTCCAGCTGCCGGACGGCCCGCGTGAGCTGCCACGGACGGGTGTGCTGGGGATTCCGGCCAATCCGTGGGACCCGGAAGTCCGCCGTTCACTCGGCCTCATCGGCACCCTCCGGGCTTCCTTGGATAAGCTCCTCCCGGCTTCGCTAGGGACCGCGGCGGACGTTATCAGCGTCTCCGCACTGGTCAAGGCGCGCATGGGCGCCCGGGTCCTGGAACGGCTGGTGGCCCCGGTGGTGGGCGGCGTGCACTCCGCTGACCCCGGGATGCTCGACGTCGACATGGTGGCACCCGGGCTGCGCGCCGGGCTGCGGCGCCACGGATCCCTGGCCGCCGCCGTCTCCGCCCAGCGCCGCACGCCGGCCGGTGCTGCCCTCGAGGGGGACAGCCCCGCACCTGCCGCTCCGGCCAAGGCGGGCTCCGCCGTCGCCGGGCTGGAGGGCGGCATGCACACGCTTGTTACCGCCCTGGTCTCCGATCTCCGCCGCCGGGGAGTCACGCTGCTCCCGGGGACACCCGCCGGGGCGGTTGCCCGCACCTCCGAAGGCTGGCGGGTCACGTCCGCAGGAGCAACGTTCGACGCCGGCCTGCTGGTGGTGGCAGTGGACGGTCCGGCCGCCGTCGGACTGCTTGAGGACGCAGTGCCCGGCATCGCCGGGAAGAGGCCGCCGGCAGGCCCGGACGTCAAGCTTGTCACGCTGGTCCTGGCGGGCCATGAACTGGACCGCCGGCCGCGGGGCACGGGCGTCCTGGTGGCGCCGCAGACTCCCGGCATTGAAGCGAAGGCGCTGACGCATGCCACCGGAAAGTGGGACTGGCTGGCTGCCGCTGCCGGGCCCGGACGGCACGTGGTCCGGCTCTCCTACGGGCGGGTGGACGGGGCCGGGGAACAGGCCGCTGGCCCGGACACTGATGAGGAACTCCTCGCTGCGTCCTTGCGCGACGCCGGAGCCCTGCTGGGTGCCGCCATCACCAGGGAAGACGTGGTGGACTGGGACGTGGTCCGCTGGCGCGGGTCGCTTCCCTTCGCCGCCGTGGGCCATAAAGCGCGGGTGGCCGGCATCCGGGAAGCCTGCACGTCGGCGGGGAACCTGGCCGTGGTGGGAGGCTGGGTGGCCGGCAACGGGCTTGCAGCAGTGGTCTCCGACACGAACGAACAGATCCGGAACCTGGTCCGCTGACTGTTGCTGCTGGTCAGCGTGGCAGCAGGGCGTTAGGGCCCCGCCCAGGCCCGGAGACCGGGCGCTGCGCCGGTTTTTATTTCCCCTTCCGATGTGGCTAGGGTCGATGACTATGGCTTACAACAGGTCCGAACTTTTCAAGTCCCGGACCGGTATCCATGGGGGACTCCGGCGCGGCACTGCAGCCGCCGCAGTCGGAGCGGTACTGGTCCTTGCAACAGGCGTTCCGGCGTCCCAAGGTGATGAAGGGAATCCGCAATCCGGAGGCACTGCCGCCCCCGCGAGCCAGGGTTCCCCCGGCCAGGACCGGGATGGCAAGGAAGCAAAGGACCAGGGTTCCAGGCCTTCCAAGGATGCGGTTTCCCCTTCTCCTGTTCCACGCCAGGCGCCCGCCCCGGCGGCCCTGTCAGTTCCCTCAGCGCTTCTTCCCGCAGTCAGGGCTTCGCTGGCGCCGGCCGTGACCGCGGCTCCCACGGATGACTCGCTGGCACTTGCGACGCCCCTGCCGGCGATACCCCTCCCGGCGCCGTCGGACGTTCCGCTTCTTCCTTCGGCACCCGCTCCGGCAGCAACCGTTCCGGTGCCAGCCGTGCCGTCGCCGGAGTCCCCGGCCCCGCAACAGCCCGGCATTGCGGCTCCTGCCGCCCCCACCCCGGAAACCGCCGCCCAGGACGCACCATCCGGCGCAGTACCGGTGCCGACGTCGGGCCCCGGCGGACTTGCGAATGGCGCTGGGGCAGCCGGTGGAAATACGTCCGGGGGTGACATTCCGGCTGGCCAAGGCGGGGCCGCGGAGGCCGGGCCCGGCAGCCAGTCCGCGGCCGGCGCCGAAGTGCCTGTACCTGTGGCCGCAAACCAGGCTGCGGCCACACCGCAGGAAGCCGGAGGCCGCGCGCCGCAGGCTGCCGGCGTCCCCCGGAGTGCCCCGCAAAGCGTTGGCGCCGTTGTCAGGTCGCAGCCGGAGCTGGAGGCCGTGATGATCGGGGTCGGTGTAGGCCTGGTGGGCCTCGCTGCGGCTGCCGGCGCCGCCTACTTCCGGATGCGGAAGCCGTAGCCGGACCGGCGCCCCGCCGCACGCTGCCTTGGCCCGGATGTGACTTTAACCACTTCTACCACTTGTAGAAGTTCTTGGTTTCGACTTGGTGGGTAGTAGGGGGCAAACTTGTAACCATGAGCCACACTTCTGCCGAATCTGTCACTAAAACCGAAGAATCAGCCGAGCAGTTTTTCACCCTCTGGACGGTATTCAAGCGCTCCGAAAACGTGATCCGCAGCGCCGACGCTGCCGCAGACTTCGAAGCCCTGCTGGAACGGCTCGCCCAGGCCGGAGTCACGCACCGCGGCAGCTACGACGTATCAGCCATGCGTGCTGACGCCGACGTCATGGTATGGCTCCACGGCCCCAAGCCCGAGGCCCTGCAACAGGCCATCCGCGACATCCGCCGCAGCACCCTTTTCGCGGGCACCGAAATCGTCTGGTCCGCCATGGGCGTGCACCGCGAGGCCGAGTTCGCCAAGAACCACACGCCGGCCTACTCCCGTGGCGTTGCGCCCGCGGAGTGGCTGTGCGTCTACCCCTTCGTCCGGTCCTACGAGTGGTACATCCTGCCCGAGGCTGAGCGCGGCAAGATGCTCCGCGACCATGGACTGCTGGGCCGCGACTTCCCCCAAGTCATCTCCAACACGGTTTCCTCCTTCGCCCTGGGCGACTGGGAATGGATCCTGGGCCTGGAGGCCCCGGAGCTGGTGGACCTGGTTGACCTCATGCGGCACCTGCGTGCCACCGAGGCGCGCAACCACGTCCGTGAGGAAATACCGTTCTACACCGGCCGCCGGATCAGCGCCGACGAAGTAGCGGAGGTCCTCGCATGAGCCCCCTGGACCCCCAGGCGGGCACCGCCGTGAACCCCGTTACCGAGGCAGGACGGATGGCGCCGAAGAATTACGACGCCGTGCTCCTCGCCTCGTTCGGCGGCCCGGAAGGCCAGGAGGACGTCATCCCGTTCCTCCGCAACGTCACCCGCGGCCGGGGCATCCCGGACGAGCGCCTGGAAGAGGTCTCGCACCATTACCGCGCCAACGGCGGCATCAGCCCCATCAACCAGCAGAACCGCGAGCTGAAGGCCGCACTGGAGGCCGAGCTGGCCGCCCGCGGCATCGACCTGCCCGTGCTCTGGGGCAACCGCAACTGGGCGCCGTACATCCCGCAGACCCTTCAGGACGCGTACGACGCCGGCCACCGCCGCCTGCTGATGGTCACCACGAGTGCCTACTCGTGTTACTCCAGCTGCCGCCAGTACCGCGAGGACATCGGCATGGCCCTCACGGAAACCGGCCTGGACGGCCGGCTGGAAGTGGACAAAGTGCGCCAGTACTTCGACCACCCCGGCTTCGTGGAGCCCTTCATCGAAGGCACCGCTGCAGGCCTCGCCGAAGTCCGCGAAAAGCTCGCCGCAGCCGGCACTCCCGACGCTCCCGTCCAGATCCTCTTCGCCACCCATTCCATCCCCACCCGGGACGCGGAAGCGGCAGGCCGGTCCGAAGGCGAACCCCGCGAGTTCGAGGAAGGCTCGGCCTACGTGGCCCAGCACCTTGCCACCGCGGCCGCCGTCATCCAGCGCGTGGAGGAGGAATCGGGCCTCACCGCCCCCTGGTCCCTGGTGTACCAGTCACGCTCCGGCGCCCCGCACGTGCCGTGGCTCGAGCCGGACATCAACGACGCCATCGAGGAGCTGGCCGGCCAGGGCGTCAAGGGCATCGTCATTGTGCCGCTGGGCTTCGTCAGCGACCACATGGAAGTGGTCTGGGACCTGGACACCGAAGCGCTGGAAACCTGCGCCAACCTTGGACTTGCCGCCACCCGCGTCCCCACGCCAGGCACGCACCGCAAGTTCGTCAACGGCCTGGTGGACCTGATCACCGAGCGCACCGTGGCGAACAACATCAGCGACCGTCCGGCGCTTACGGACCTCGGTCCCTGGTACGACGTCTGCCGCCCGGGATGCTGTGCGAACTTCCGCGGCGAGAAGCCCACCATCGCCGGAGCTGACACCACCGTTGGCGCCGGGCACGACCCCTATCCCGGCGAAGCCGGGGCGGAGCAGCCGGCGGCTTCCGGGGGAGCACTGCAGCAGTGACGGTCCGCATCGGCACGCGTGCCAGCAAGCTGGCGCTCACCCAGACGCAGCAGACCGCGGACCAGCTTGCCGCCGTCGGAGGCTTTCCGGTGGAACTCGTCCACATCCGGACCGACGGCGACGTCCTCACCGGCTCGCTCTCGCAGATGGGCGGCACCGGCGTCTTCGTCGCGGCCCTGCGGGATGCGCTGCTGCGGAACGAATGCGACGTCGCCATCCACTCGCTCAAGGACCTGCCCACCGGGCCAGCGGTGGGGCTGAGCCTCGCGGCCACCCCGCGGCGCGTTGACGTCCGCGATGTCCTGTGTGCCCGCGACGGGCTGAAACTTGCCGACCTTCCCGCCGGCGCCACGGTGGGCACCGGATCACCCCGGCGCGCAGCCCAGCTCCGCACCGCCCGTCCGGACCTGGAGATAGTGGACATCCGCGGCAACGTGGACACCCGCCTGGGCCGCGTTCCCGGGTTGCCGGGCAACACCGTCAGCGACGTGGTTCCCGGCAAGTCCTGCGACCTGGATGCCGTAGTTCTCGCCGCCGCAGGCCTGGAACGCATCAGCCGGCTTGATACGGTGAGCGAGTTCCTCGAGACGGACGTTATGCTGCCCGCCGCAGGCCAGGGCTCGCTTGCCATCGAGTGCCGTACCGCCGACGCTCCGCCGAGGCCCGGCTCTACGGAAGGTTCGAAGGAAGTCCTGGCGCAGGCCCTGGCTGCACTGGATGATCCGGACACCAGGCTGGCCGTCACCGCTGAACGGGCCCTGCTCGCGAGGCTCGAAGCCGGCTGCGCGGCGCCCGTCGGCGCCTACGCCTACCGCAAAGGGAGCCTGCTCCACCTGGAAGCGGTGGTCTGCGCTGTGGACGGCACCGCCTCCGTCCGGGACAAGCGCGCCACTGACGGCCTGACAGAGGTGGGTGCCACCTTGCTCGGCATCGAACTCGCCGAAGTACTCCTGGCCGCAGGCGCCGCTGACATAGCGGACCTGCAGGCTTCCTGAACCCGGCCATGCCCTTGCCTACCGTCTGCGCCCGGCGTCCCCGGCCGGGGCGCAACTAAGCATGCCGGGCATGGTTCCGCAGGAGGGCGCCGGGACGCCCATGGCGCCGCTGGCGGGCGCACGGGTGCTCATCACCCGCAGCCCCGAGCGCTCGCTGCCTCTCGTCGAGGCGCTGAGGGACGCGGGAGCCGACGCGCTGCTGCTGCCCTTGATCGACTTTGAGCGGGCTCCGGACCAGCATTCCCTTGACGTTGCCTGCGATGCCCTGGCTGCCGGGGCCTTCGACTGGCTGGCGGTCAGCAGCGCCACCACGGTCCATGTCCTCGCGGCCAAGGCTGCCGAACGCGGCCTGGCGCTGGCGGCCTGGGTCCCGCCCGCAACCCGCATCGCAGCCGTGGGCGCGGCGACCCGCAGCCTCCTGGAAGAGCACGGGCTCGCGGTGGCCCTGGCGCCGGAGGAAGAGCAGTCCGCCGCCGGGCTGCTCTCGGTGTGGCCAGGCGGTGGCGGCAAGGTTCTGCTGCCTCAGGCCGACATCGCGTCGCCGCGCCTGGCGGAGGGGCTCTCAGCGGCAGGCAGCACCGTCACGGCTGTCACGGCCTACCGCACCGTGGACTATCCCGCGGCAGCGGAGCGGAGGCTCGCCATCCCGGCGGAGGACAGGGCAGGGGAGGGGCAGCCGCCGTCGTTCGCCTTGCTGACGCCGGCAACTGCGGCCGCCGAACTCGCCGCGGGACGCATCGACGCCGTGATCGCCGCTTCACCCAGCGCTGCTCGGCGCCTCCATGGGTTGGTTCCCCTGGGCGGTTGCCGCTTCGTGGCGATTGGACGGCCGACGGCGGACCAGGCGTCCGCGCTTGGCATGCCGGTTGCTGCCATCGCGGCGCAGCCCACGCCGGCAGGGCTTGTTGCCGCCGTCGTGGCAGCCCTCCAAGCAAATAAAGACGCCGGCGGACAGCCGCCCTGATGCGGGGAAGCCCGCCACCGGACACCCACCCACCGCTTGAACCAAAAGCAAAGGACAGGATCATGACTTTTCCCAGCGACCGCCCCCGCCGCCTCCGCACCACACCGGCCATGCGCCGGCTGACCGCCGAAACCCGCCTGGCGCCCGCCGAGTTGATTCTTCCGGCCTTCATCCGCGAAGGCCTGGCTGAACCCAACCCCATCACCTCCATGCCCGGAGTTGTCCAGCACACCACCGACACCCTGAAACGCGCCGCGGCAGAAGCCGTTGAGCTGGGGCTCGGCGGGATCATGCTCTTCGGCATCCCGGAAACCCGCGACGCCGAGGGGACGGCGTCGCTTGACCCTGACGGGGTGCTGAACAAGGCCATCCGGGACGTGCGCGCCGAGGTCGGGGACAGCCTGGTGGTCATGAGCGACGTGTGCCTGGACGAGTTCACGGACCACGGGCACTGCGGAGTGCTCGACGCGGACGGCTACGTGGACAACGACCGCACGGTGGAGATCTACGCCCGGATGGCCGTGGCGCAGGCGGACGCCGGTGCCCACATGCTGGGCCCTTCCGGCATGATGGACGGCCAGGTTGCCGCGATCCGCTCCGCCCTGGACGAGGCCGGGCACACCAACACCTCCGTCATCGCCTACGCAGCCAAGTACGCGTCCGCGTTCTACGGCCCGTTCAGGGAAGCCGTCGATTCCCAGCTGAAGGGCGACCGCCGGACCTACCAGATGGACGCCGGCAACCGCACCGAGGCCCTGCGCGAAGTGGAACTGGACCTCGCCGAGGGGGCCGACGTCGTGATGGTCAAGCCTGCCATGAGCTACCTGGACATCGTCGCCGACGTCGCCGCCATGTCCCCGGTGCCGGTGGCCGCTTACCAGATCTCCGGCGAGTACGCGATGATCGAAGCCGCGGCTGCCAACGGCTGGATCGACCGGCGGGCCGCCATCACCGAATCGGTGCTGGGCATCCGCCGCGCCGGTGCCCACATGGTCCTGACCTACTGGGCCGCCGAACTGGCCGGCTGGCTGAAGGAGTCCCGATGACCGAAGCAACCCCCGCACCGCCGGAAAGTCCCACGGCGCCCGTGGGTGCAGGCCGCATCCTGCTCGGCCTCAACACCTTCGGAGACGTCGGCGAGAATCCGGACGGGAGCCCGCAGCCCCATGCCCAGGTGCTGCGCCAGCTGCTGGAACAGGCCGAGCTGGCTGACGCCGTCGGACTCCACGCCTTCGGTGTGGGGGAGCACCACCGCAAGGACTACGCGGTGTCCGCGCCGGAGGTTTTCCTGGCCGCCGCAGCCGCCCGCACATCCCAGATCCGGCTCGGCTCCGCGGTCACTGTCCTGAGTTCAGATGACCCCATCCGCGTGTTCCAGCGCTTTTCCACCGTGGACGCCATCTCCAACGGCCGGGCGGAAGTCATGCTTGGCCGTGGCTCCTTCATCGAGTCCTTCCCGCTGTTCGGGCTGGACTTGGCGGACTACGAGGTCCTGTTCGAGGAAAAACTCGAGCTTTTTGACAAGGTGCGGGCGCAGAAACCGGTGCACTGGGAAGGCCGGACCAGGCCTGCGCTGTCCGGACTGAGCGTCTACCCGACCCTGGAACACCATCTGCTGCCCACCTGGATTGGCGTGGGCGGAACCCCCGAATCGGTGCTGAGGTGCGCACAGTACGGCTATCCCATCATTTTCGCGATCATCGGCGGGCAGCCGCGGGGCTTCCGGCCGCTGGTGGACCTGTACCGCGAGGCCATGTCAAAGTACGGGCACCCTATGCAGCAGATTGCAACCCACTCGCCCGGGCACGTGGCCGAGACCGACGAGCAGGCCCGGGAGGAACTCTTCCCGCACTGGCTGAAGCTGCGGAACAAACTCGGTGCCGAACGGGGCTGGGGACCTGCCGGCCGGGGCGAGTTCGAGGCACTGTGCGCCCCGGAAGGTGCCCTCTACGTGGGCTCGCCGGAAACGGTGGCGCGCAAGATCGTCCTGCTCAAGCAGAACCTGGGTGTGGACCGCTTTGACCTCAAATACAGCAACGGGCCGCTGCCGCACTCGGCGATGATGCGCTCCATCGAGCTGCTGGGTACGGCGGTGGCGCCCCGGGTGGCTGAACTGCTCGGCACCTGACGCACCGGCGGAAGACAGCGCCGGCTAACTGAGAGAATAGGAACCATGACATCCAGCACTCCTCGCAATGAGGAACTCTTCGACCGTGCCCGCCAGCTGATGCCGGGCGGGGTCAACTCGCCGGTCCGTGCCTTCGGTTCCGTGGGCGGGACACCGCGCTTTATGGTTTCGGCCAAGGGTCCGTACCTCACGGACGCGGACGGCAAGGAATACGTGGACCTGGTCTGCTCCTGGGGGCCGGCGCTGCTGGGCCACGCCCACCCCGCCGTGCTGGAGGCCGTCCACGCAGCCGTGGACCGCGGCCTGTCCTTCGGCGCGTCCACCCCGGACGAGGCCAACCTGGCTGAAATCGTCAAGGAACGCGTCCCCGCCGTCGAACGCGTCCGGATGGTGTCCACCGGAACAGAAGCGACCATGACCGCCGTGCGCCTGGCCCGCGGCTTCACCGGCCGCAACCTCATCATCAAGTTCGCCGGCTGCTACCACGGCCACCTGGACGGACTTCTTGCAGCCGCAGGTTCCGGCGTGGCCACCCTTGCCTTGCCGGGTTCCGCCGGCGTCACCGAGGCCACGGCCGCCGAAACGCTGGTGCTGCCCTACAACGACCTCGCAGCCGTCAAGGAAGCCTTTGCCGCCCACGGGCCCAGCATTGCTGCTGTGATCACCGAGGCAGCCCCGGCCAACATGGGCGTGGTGACGCCGGAGGAAGGCTTCAACCTGGGCCTGTCCCGCATCACCCGCGAACACGGTGCACTGCTCATCGTGGACGAGGTGCTCACCGGTTTCCGCACCGGCTACTCAGGCTACTGGGGCCTGACCGGCGGAGCGCCGGACGCCGCCGAGCCGTGGACCCCGGACCTGCTCACCTTCGGCAAGGTCATCGGTGGGGGAATGCCGACGGCGGCCCTCGGCGGACGTGCCGACGTCATGGACTACCTCGCGCCCACCGGTCCCGTCTACCAGGCAGGCACGCTCTCCGGAAACCCGGTGGCGATGGCCGCCGGCGTGGCCACGCTGACGCATGCCACCCGGGATGTGTACTCCTTTATCGACGTCCGCTCCCTGGAGTTGTCCTCCGCCTTGTCCGAGGCCCTGGATGCCGCCGGGGTTGACCACTCGATCCAGTTTGCCGGCAACCTCTTCTCCGTGGCTTTCGGCACCTCAGCCAACGGCGTCCACAATTACGCTGACGCCCAGGCGCAGGAGAGCTTCCGCTACGCCCCGTTCTTCCACTCGATGCTGGAATCCGGGGTGTACCTGCCGCCGTCCGTCTTCGAGGCGTGGTTCCTGTCCGCCGCGCATGACGACACCGCCATGAACCGGATCTATGACGCACTGCCGGCCGCGGCTAAGGCTGCCGCGGCGGCTCAAGGCTAGGGCCTGGGGCGGGTCCCGGGGTCGTCCGCCCAGCCGCCGCGAGGCGGCACCCGCAAAAAAATCCCCGGCTGCGTGCTGCAGCCGGGGATTTCTTTATGCGCTCTTCGGGACGGGCTACAGGACGTCCGAGAGGAAGCCCTTGAGCCGGTCCGTTGCGGGTGCCGTGAAGATCTGCTCCGGCGGGCCGGACTCCACAACCACTCCGGCATCCATGAAGGTCACGGTGTCCGACACATTGCGGGAGAAGCCCATCTCGTGGGTCACCACCACCATGGTCATGCCGCCCTTCGCTAGGTCGGTCATCAGTGCCAGGACTCCCTTGACGAGCTCGGGGTCCAGCGCGGAGGTGGCCTCGTCAAAGAACATCACCTCCGGCTTCATGGCCAGTGCCCGGGCGATTGCCACGCGCTGCTGCTGGCCGCCGGAAAGGTTTGCCGGGCGGGCATCGGCCTTGTGCCTCAGGCCCACCAGTTCCAGCTGCTCCAGGGCCTCGGCCCGCGCCTGCTCCTTGGAAAGCTTCCGCAGTTTCCGCAGGGCCAGGGACACGTTGTCCACCACGGTTTTGTGCGGGAACAGGTTGAACTGCTGGAATACCATGCCGATCCGCTGCCGGAGCTCGTCCGGGTTGTCCTTAAGGACCGACCGGCCATCCAGGAGGATGTCGCCCTGGTCCGGTTCAATCAGCCGGTTCATAACGCGCAGCAGGGTGGACTTACCTGAACCGGAAGGGCCGATCACCGAAGCGGTGGTGCCCTTCTCCACGTGCAGGTCAATGCCGCGGAGAACGTGGTTGTGCCCGAAGGAGAGGTGCAGGTTCTTGCCGGTCAGGGTCCCGGATGCGAATTCCGTCATGCCTGTGCCCCCTTGCCGATAGGTGCTGCCAGCTCGTCCGGTTCCTTCTTTTCCGGCTTGCCGGTACGCAGCCGGTGGTCGATGAAGTTCACGAAGTGGGTGAGCGGGACGGTCAGGATCAGGTACAGGACACCCGCGGCAACCAGCGGAGACAGGTTGCCGGTGTTGGCCATGGCGTCATTGCCGATCCGGAAGATTTCCCGGTCCGAGGCGGCGAGCCCGAGCATGAACACCAGCGAGGAATCCTTCAGCAGCGAGATGAACTGGTTCACCAGGGCGGGAAGGACCCGCCGGATGCCCTGGGGCACCACCACCAGGCGCATGGAACTGCCGTAGCTGAAGCCAAGCGCCCGGGAGGCCTCCAGCTGGCCCTTCTCCACGCTCTGGATACCGGAGCGGAAAATCTCGCCGATGTAGGCGGCCGCGATCAGTGTCAGGGCCAGGATGCCCAGCGGGTACGGGTTCCGGGACCCGGTGATTTCCCTGGCAATGGGACTGAGCCCGATGCCGATGACCAGGATCACCAGGATGGCAGGGAGGCCACGGAAAATATCGGTGTAGATGCGCGCCACCCAACGGGCACCCGCGTTGCGGGAAATCCCCATCATGGCGAGCCCCAGCCCCAGCAGGGAGCCGAGGATCCCGGAGGCCACGGCCAATATCAGGGTGTTGGGCAAGCCCACCATGAACAGGGCGGGAATGACTTTGGCCATTTCCTCCCAGTTGAAGAAGGTGTCAGCCAGCTGGTCCAGGAGATCCATAAACGTCCCGGCTCAATCAGCTCTGGGGAACCGTGGCGGCCTTGCTGCCCGGCTTCCAGTCGCTTGGCATTTCGCGGTCCGGGTACCATTCCTTGGTCAGCTTGGTCCACGTTCCGTCGGCGATGACAGCGTCGAGGCCCGAGTTCAGCGCGTCGATCAGCGGCTGGTTATCCTTGGCCACGGCGTAGGCAGTGAAGTTCTGCGTGTTGACGACGGATTCGACGATGGCGGTGCCGTCGCCTTCCTTCACCTGGCCGGTGGCCTGCTGCGACGGAGCCACCCAGGCGTCAACCTGGCCGTTGCGCACGTTGGCGTAAACGGTGGCGTAGTCCGGGAATCGGATGGGTTCCATCTTCAGGGTGTTGGTCACGTAGTCGTCCTGGACGGTGCCCTGGACCACGCCGATGCGGAGATCGTCCTTGAGGTCGGCAAACCCCTTGATGCCGCTGTCGGTCTTGGCGACCACGGCCATGAAGCCGAAGTCGTAGCCGTTGGTGAAGCCGACGTTCTGGCGGCGGGCGTCCGTGGTGGAGATGGAGGAGGACCCGACGTCGAACTGCTTGGTGGAAACCTGGGAAAGCAGGGCGGAGAAGTCCGTGGCAACAAACTCGACCTCGAGGCCGAGCTTGCCGGCGATGGCGCGGAGCAGTTCGTTGTCGTACCCGGTGAACTTGCCCGAGGGGTCGATGAAGATGTTCGGCGGGGCGTCCGACAGGGTGCCCACTTCAAGCTTGCCTTCGGTGTTCAGCCCAAGCTTGGTCTTGTCGATCTGGTCAATCGGGGTGACGTCTGCGGTGGTGTACTTGTCCAGCGTCTGCTGGTCGCTGCCGGCGAGGGCGTCCGTGGGGGTGCCGCTCGGCTGGGCTGATCCTGAGCCGCACGCTGCCAGGGAAACCGCGAGGGCGATTGCCACGGGAGCGGTTGTCAGCCACTTCATCGCTTTGATTTTCATCAGTCTGTCGCTTTCATTGAGTCATAAGTCAACCGGGCCGCAAGGCTGCGCTGGTGGCGCCTGGCACCTGCCCGATGCTGTTCAAGCACGGCGGGGCAGGGGTGACCGCAAAACTTTATTGTCTCACTTCGGTGTTTTCAGGCCCGCCACTGAATAAAAAGGAACTCATTGGGGAGTCAATCGAATGTGATTCGAAGAAAGCGTTCCTCCGGTGCTCCGTTGAACGAAGGATCAGCCAATGAGCCGAATGACGGCTGCTGAAAATCAGCCAGCTTATTAAGCGATGTGACCGACATCTCCCTCGGGAAACTGAACCGCCCCGCTAGAAGCCCCCGGTGCTGGCATCCTGCGGCGGGAGGACAGGCCAGTCACCTTCAATGACGGCGGTGGGTTTGGTCTTGCGGAGGTAGCCCTGGAAATCCGCTGCCTGGCTCACTGCCCAGTCAACCTGTAGCTGGTGCAACTGGCTGGCCGGCATGCTGAGTTTAGGGAACTTGCCGGCCATGGCGTCCAGGACCTTTAAAGTGGCGAGGGCATCAGCGGCCGACGTGTGGGCGTTGTCCAGGACCACGCCGTACTCCTCGCACAACGCCGTGAGGGTCCGTTTGCCCTTGCGGTAGCGGTCCACCTGCTTGTTCATGATGTACGGGTCCAGGACCGGGAACCGGGTCAGCTGCGGAACCCCGTACCGTGCGGACTCGGCAGCGAGCACCGTGAAGTCGTAGCTGGCGTTGAAGGCAATGACTGGAGTCCCGTCGTCGAACAATCCCTGCAGCACTGCCGCAAGCTCACGCGTCACCTCGTGGGCAGGCCTGCCATCACGCTGTGCCTGTTCAGTGGTGATGCCATGCACATCGCTGGCCTCAGTGGGTATCTCCACCCCAGGATCCGCCAGCCACTCGTGCTCCCTGACGACGTCGCCCTTGTGGTCCACCACGGTCACCGAGGCCGTGACGATGCGTGCAGCCCGGGAGTTGCGCCCTGTGGTTTCGAGGTCGAAGGCCGCGCGGGGGAGGGTGTTCCAAGTGCTCATGCTCCAACGCTAAAGGGCACCACCGACAATTCCGGGGAACGCCACTGCGGCTAGATTGGATCAATGCGGATTGAGTATGTGGAGGCGGTGCTGGCCATTGTGGAACTGGTTCCCGCCGGATCCGCCGTTGCATACGGTGACGTCGCCGAACTGCTGGGTTCGGGCGGCCCGAGGCAGGTCGGCACGGTCATGAGCAGCTACGGCAGCGGGGTCCCCTGGTGGCGGGTCCTTAAGGCGAGCGGCCACGCACCGGAAGGACACGAGGCCGAAGCCCTCCGCCGCTACCTTGCTGAAGGCACACCCCTGCTGGGTGCCTACCTTGACTTCCAGCGGACCGGCGAGGGGCGTTGGCGCGTGGATCTTACGGCCGCCCGCTGGGCGCCAAGCGAGGCCCAGTTCGACAGGATTGACGCTGTTGCCGGGATGCTGGAGCGGCGGCTGCACAGATTGTCAGTGGCCGATGATGGAATGTCCCTGTGACAGTAACCATGCCCCTCACCGGCCCGCTCGACGAACCCCGGGATGATTCCGCGGATGGCCAGGCCCCTCATCCTGGTGGATCTACCGGCCCCGGAGGCGCAGGTACGCCGCGGCAGGCCGGGCCGGGAGCAACCGGCCTGCGGCTGCTCCCGCCGCGCCAGGTGCATGCCGTGGCGCCGCTGTTGTCAGCTGATCAGCAAGCTGCCGTGGACGTCCCCCAAGGAACAGGGCCCGTGCTGCTCCCCGGTGCTCCGGGGACAGGCAAAACCACCGTCCTTGTCGAGGCCGCCGTCAGCAGGGTCACCCGGGACGGCGTGGACCCCGAGCGGGTACTGATCCTGGCGCCCAGCCGCCTTGCCGCCGATGCCTTGCGGGACCGCTTCACCGCCCGGCTGGACAGGAGCCTGAGCACAACCCCTGCACGGACCTGGGCCTCCTACGCCTTCGATGTGATCCGGCGCGCCAAGGCTGAAGGGATCCTTCCGCTGTCCAGGCCCCCCAGGCTGCTCTCAGGCCCGGAGCAGGACCTCATCATCAAGGAACTCCTTGACGGGCACCGCCTTCCCGGGCTGGAGCTTCCCTGGCCCGAAGATATCGCGGGGGCGCTGGAAACCCGGGGCTTCCGGCAGGAAGTCCGGCAGTTGTTCGACCGCATCATCGAGTCGGGCCGTACCCCGGGGGACCTTGTGCGGCTCGGCCACGAGTGCCGCAGGCCTGACTGGATTGCCGCCGCAGCACTCTACGCCGAGTACCGGGATGTCCTGGACCTGCGGATGCCCGAGGCCTTTGATCCAGCCGGCATCATCACGGCAGCACGGCAGATCTTCCAGGATTCCCCCGGCTTCCTGGCGGCGGAACGGGACCGGCTGCAGGTGATCCTGGTGGACGACATCCAGGAAGCCAACCCCGCAGTCTTTGAGCTGCTGGCTGACATCGCCGGCGGGCAGGACTGCTATGTCGCATTTTCTCCGGACACTGTGGTGCAGGGCTTCCGGGGTGCCAGGCCAGACCTCGTGGCTGAACTGCCCGGGCTGCTGTCACCCGACGCACCCGTGGTGGAGCGTCCGCTGCAGTACGCCCACCGGCAGGCACCCGCGGTGGCCCAAGCCTGGCTCGGAGTTGCCGGGCGGATTTCACAGCGCGCGGGCGGGCAGTTGGCCAGGCGGCTTGAGCAACCCGTCGGCCGCAGGCCTCAAGGGGCTGTGGAGGCACACCTCGTCCCGTCCGCCGTACATGAATTGCGCTATGTAGCCCAGCGCATCCTGGACCAGCACGTCAACCATGGACGCGACCTTTCCGAGCTCGCGGTGATCGTGCGCAACGGCGCCCAGGTCAGCGAGTTCCAGCGCTACCTGTCGGGCCAGGGGATCAGTGTTAGGGTCCCCGTGGCTGAGTCCGCCGTCCGGGACGAAGTGGCTGTCCGTCCGCTGCTTGATGCCTTCGCGGTTGCACTTGATCCCATGCTGCTGACCCCGGAAGCCGCAGTATCCCTCCTGACCTCCCGGATCGGCGGAGCCACCTCCATTGAGCTCCGCCGGCTTCGGCAGTCACTGCGGAGGGAAGAAATCCTGGGCGGCGGGGGCCGGACCAGCGACTCGCTGCTGGTCGAAGCGTTGCTGGAACCCGGCGCGCTGGCTACCCTCGGCATCGAAGGCCGTGCCGCGCGGCGGGCTGCACGCATGATCCAGGCGGGCCGCCACGCCGCTGCGCAACCCGGCGCCAACGCTGAATCAGTGCTCTGGGCGCTCTGGGATTCAACCGGACTTGCCGGTTCCTGGACGGAAACCGCGCTTGCCGGGGGTCCGCACGGCGCGCGGGCGGACCGCGACCTGGACGCCATGATGGCGCTCTTCCACACCGCGGAGCGTTACGTAGACCAGATGCCCGGTGCCGGCCCTGAGCAGTTCCTCGAGTACCTCCTGAACCAGGAGCTTCCCATGGACACCCTTGCCGCCCGTGCCCAGGTGGATGACGCCGTGGAACTGCTGACTCCCGCCAGTGCGGCCGGACGGGAATGGCCGGTGGTGATAGTTGCAGGCCTCCAGGAAGGTGTGTGGCCCAATACCCGGCTCCGCGGCGAGCTGCTGGGAAGTACGCTCTACAGCGATGCCGTGGAACATGGGGCAGGGTACGCCCTGCAGCGTGATCCCCTGAGCCGGCTCCGCGATATCAGGTATGACGAGCTGCGAAGCTTTTCCACTGCAGTCTCCCGCGCACGCGAACTGCTGGTGTGCACGGCTGCTTCCTCCGAGGATGACCAGCCGTCCTCTTTCCTGGACTATGTTGCGCCGCTGGCACCCGGCCAGGAGGGCCGTCCGTTCACGGCAGTGGAGCGGCCCATGGCGCTGCGGGCCCTTGTTGCCGAACTCCGGCAGCATGCCCAGCTGGACGGCAGGGACGCTCCCCAGGCGGATGAGGCGGCCAGGGTCCTTGCCCGGCTGGCGCAGGCCGACCCGCCGGTGCCCGGCGCGCATCCGCAGAGCTGGTGGGGCCTTCTTCCGCTGACCTCTGCTGCAGCGGTGGTTCCGCCCGGCGGTACCGTCTTCGTGTCGCCGTCAAAAGTCGAGACAGTGCAGAAATCCCCGCTCGACTGGTTTGTCCAGGCCGCCGGAGGTGAGGCCGCCACAGACTTTGCCCGCAGCCTTGGCACCCTTGTCCATGCCATTGCCCAGGAGCTGCCGGACGCGTCCGGCAGTGAGTACGTCGCCGAGCTGGTCCGGCGCTGGCCTGCACTCGGAATGAAGGACAACTGGGAGGGCAGGCTGGACTTCCAGCGTGCGGAGTCCATGGTGCGCAAGCTGGCACAGTATGTACTCCTCATGCGAAGCGAGGGCCGAAGCCTGCTCGGAGTGGAACAGGATTTCGATGTAGCACTCGGAAAGATTCCCGTCGATGATGCTCCTGCCCGGGACGCCGTCCTGCGCGGCCAAGTGGACCGGCTTGAGATAGACAGCGAAGGCAGGCTGGTCATTGTGGACCTCAAGACCGGAAAACGGCAGCCCGGCAAGGGGGAACTGTCGCGGCATCCCCAGCTTGGCGCCTACCAGGCAGCGGTGCTCGCCGGAGGCTTCCAGGACCGTCCGGACGGCCCCGCCGCCCCGCTCCCCGGCGGTGCTGTACTGGCCCAGCTCGGAACCGGGGCAAAGAATCCAGCCGTCCAGCATCAGGACGCAATCGACCCGCAGGAGAACTGGGCCATGGACATGGTGAAGGAGGCAGCCGCTGTTATGGGTGGGAGCACGTTCGAAGCACGGCACGATCCCTCGAGGGGAAGCCACGGCGGCCACGGCTGCAGGCTCCCGGAGGTGTGTCCGCTGTGCGTGCGCGGAAGGCAAGTGACCGAATGAGGCCGGAGGTGGAACTTTCCTCGGCTACCATTTCCGCAGCGCCCCCGCCTTCCGGGCCCGCCGGCAATGCGGGGTCGCCCCCGGCGCCCCGCTTCAGTCCGGAGGAACTGTCCGTGCTCCTGGGGGAGAAGAACGTTCCTACCCCTGAGCAGTCGGCCATCATTTCGTCGCCGCTGGCCCCCCGGCTGGTCATTGCGGGGGCAGGATCCGGCAAGACAGCCACCATGGCGGACCGCGTGGTGTGGCTCGTGGCCAACGGCTGGGTACGGCCGGAGGAAGTCCTGGGCGTGACGTTCACCCGCAAGGCGGCAGGTGAACTCGCCTCCCGAATCAGGGGCAAGCTGGCCGCCCTCCAGCGCCTGGTTATCCAGGACACTGCTTTTCGGGGCAGGGATGTCCAGGGCCGGGCTGAAGGAGGCAGCAGGCCCAGCGTGTTCCGGGACGGGCTGCTCAGCACCGACGCTCTGGAGCCGAAAGTGTCCACCTACCACTCCTTCGCCAGCGGCATCGTCTCTGACTACGGGCTCCGCCTGGGAGTGGAGCGGGATGTGGTCCTGCTGGGCGGCGCGCAGGCCTGGCAGCTGGCCAGCGAGGTCGTGGAGGGATACGACGGCGAATACGGTCACTTCCGCGCCGCCAAGTCAACCCTTGTGAAGGCAGTCATTCAACTTGCCGGTGAATGCGCAGAGCACCTCCAGGAACCTGAGGACGTTGAAGCCTGGCTGATGGCGCGGCTGTCCGACTTTGAGTCATTGCCGTACCTCGCGGCCAAGAAGAGGAACCCGCCGCAGGCAGCGGCCGACCTCGCCGGCATGCTGAGGACCAGGGCAAGCGTGGCAGACATGGTTGGCCGGTACGCGGCGGCGAAGCGAGCCCGTGGGGCGCTTGATTTTGGCGACCTGGTGGCCCTCGCCGCCCGCGTGGCGCAGGAGGTGCCCCTGGCAGCCCAGATGGAACGGCAGCGCTACAAGGTGGTCCTGCTCGACGAGTTCCAGGACACGTCCCACGCCCAGCTGGTGCTGTTCTCCCGGCTCTTTGGCGGCGGGCATGCTGTGACCGCCGTTGGAGACCCCAACCAGTCAATTTACGGCTTCCGGGGCGCTTCGGCGGGCCAGTTGTTTCACTTCGTACGCGAGTTCCCCGTGTGGAAGGGGACACCGGGACATGGGACAGCCCTCGCCGGTGAGAATGCAGAGGGTGCAAGGGGAGAGGATATGGCGGAAAGCGCTGCCAGTTGGTCTCCCGCACCCACGTCATACCTGACAACGGCATGGCGGAACGGACGGTCCATCCTGGCCGCCGCCAACGTGATGTCCGAATCCCTGGCCCGGGCCGCGGCGCAGCGCGGCCCAGCGGGAGGGGGAGGGGCGGCGGCACCCAAGGTGCCGCCGCTGCAGCCCAGCCCCCATGCGGCAGCGGGATCAGTGGTGCTGGGGCGGTTTGGAAGCGATGTGGATGAAGCCGCAGCGCTCGCCGATGACGTCCTGAAGTACCGGGTGACGGATTTTGAGCTGAAGCCCGACGGTTCGCCGGTCCCGCCCGCCATCGCTGTCCTTTGCCGGCGGCGCGCACAAATGGAGCCCATACGGCGGCAGTTGGAGGCCCGCGGCATTCCCTACGAGATTGTCGGACTCGGCGGGCTCCTGGATACGCCTGAAATCGTGGACCTGGTTGCAACCCTGCGTGTCCTCGCCGACCCCGGCCGTTCCGATGCTCTCATGCGCCTGCTGGCCGGGGCGCGTTGGCGGATCGGCCCCGCAGATCTGATGGCCTTGCGGGACTGGTCCAGCCAGCTTGCCCGGCGCCGGGGCCAGGCTGGACAGGCCAGCGACCACCTGCCGGAAGCAGAGTCGGCCGTCCTGGAAGGCGACCTTACCGACGCCGCCAGCCTGGTGGAGGCACTTGACTGGCTGCCCCGGGAAGGATGGACCTCAGCGAACGGCAGGTCCTTTACCCCCGCTGCCCGGGAGCGGATGGTCCAGCTCTCCGCGGAGCTGCGCCAGCTCCGCGGCTATCTTGGGGACGACCTCACTACCCTGCTCGGGGAGGTGGAAAGGGCCATGCTGCTTGATATCGAGGTTGCCGCAAGGCCCGGCATCAGCATCCACCAGGCACGCCGGAACCTTGATGCCTTCCAGGATGCCGCGGCCGGGTTCCTGCGGACATCCCAGCGCGTGGATATCCTCGCCTTCCTGTCCTGGCTGGAAGCTGCGTCAGCAGAGGAAAACGGGCTGGAAGCACCACCGGGCGACGTCAACCGGGAGGCCGTGCAGCTGCTCACGGTCCATGCTTCCAAGGGGCTGGAATGGGACGTCGTCTTTGTTCCTGGACTGAACGCCAAGGACTTCCCCAGCGATCGTGACTCCCGCTGGAGCAGCGGGTCCGCAGCTTTGCCTTGGCCGCTTCGCGGTGACCGGGAAGATCTTCCCCAGTGGGACCTGGACCAGCCCGACCAAAAAGGGTGGCTGGATGCGGAAAAGGACTTCAAGGCAGCTGTCCAGGCACATGCGGAGTCTGAGGAGCGCCGCCTGGCGTACGTGGCGTATACCCGGGCAAAGCATGTCCTGTGGGCGTCCAGTGCGGCTTGGGTGGGATCGAGGTCGGGACGGGCGGACATGTCGCCGTTCCTGGCGGAGCTTGAAATTCTGACCGCCACGGCCAGCGAAGGGCCCGCACGGGCAGTCATCCATCCCCTTTCGGTGGAGGAGGCCTCCCTGCCTGAAACCAGCCCCCTGACGCTTGATACAGAGGTGGCCGGCTGGCCCTACGATCCCTTGGAGGGGCCGGTGGATCCGCGCACGGGGGAGCGACTGCGCCTGGCCAGCGGACGCAGGCACGCGATGGAAACCGCGTCTGCGCGGGTGATGGCGGCGCTGGAGCCCTCCATCCGGCGTCCCGCTGCTGCCCGGCCGGACGCCGGAGCGGGCGCGGGAACCCCGTCCGTCATGGATCCCGGCCTCCTGCGGACGTCCGAACTGCCAGGGGTTGCTGCCGGCTGGGCGCGGGAAGCAGCGCTGCTGCTCGAACGCCGGGCAAGGAGGTCTTCTTCCCAGGACGTCCACCTTCCCGCCCACATTTCGGCATCCACCCTGGTTGACCTGGGCGAGGACCCGTCAGCGGTGGCCTGGCGCCTGCGAAGGCCCGTGCCGCGGGAACCGGGAATGTCGGCCCGGAAGGGAACGGCTTTTCACGCGTGGGTGGAAGAGTACTTTGGCACGGCCGGCATGCTGGACCTCGATGAAGCACCGGGTTCGGATGACCACATCGATGCGGCGTACGATCTCGACGCCATGGTGGCCACCTTCCGGTCGTCCCCCTGGGCCCACCGTTCTCCGGCATTCATTGAGGTGCCCGTGGAGACGCGCGTAGGGGACGTGGTGGTTCGTGGCCGTGTGGACGCAGTATTCCAGGATCCTGACGGACGCTGGGACCTGGTGGACTGGAAGACGGGCCGGCGGCCCTCCGGGGACCTGCTCCGGACCAAGGCAGTCCAGCTTGCTGTGTACCGGCTGGCATGGTCCCGGCTGAAGGGGGTGCCGCTGGAGGACGTACGGGCGGCGTTCTTCTACGTTGCCGACAACGAGGTGGTGCGGCCCCACGACCTTGGAACTGCAGGCCAGTTGGAGGAGATCGTCACGGCCGCACTCGCTTCTCCCTGAGGAGGCGTCCTCCTGGCCGCGCTTCCTCCCCGCCGTAGTCCTGTTATGGCAGTAGTCCCGTCACGGCGGGAGCTGGCCTAGTCCTTCTTGGCCTCGACAATCGAGAGTGCGGCGGTGGATGTATCGTCGGGTCCGCCGGCGGATCCAAGGCGGGAGGATCCAGCGCCGCTCTCGGGATCGCTTTTCGTCCCGGTGCCGTCGTTGTCCGCCCCCAACCGCTGGCCGGCAGCGGGTGCCGGGTGGGGCGCAGGTTGGGACACAGGGACTGGCGCCACCGGAATTGGAGTCACGATGACGGCAGGCCCGGCAGGGACAGGCTGGGCCGGGACGGGCAGGACCGTGACCGGCGGCACGCCAGCCGGCATGTCGTCGTCGGCCGCGCGAATGCCCGGAACAGCGTCAGGTGCCGCAGCCCCAAGCGCCGCTGTGCCAGCCGCCCCAACCGCAGGGGTCCCGGCAGTTGCCGCAGGCGGAAGGGGCTCAACGCTGATGGGCTGCCCGCCGTGCTCTGCGATGTCGTGGGCCAGGGTGTCCAGCATCTCCTCCGCCTCGGCAATCATGGAGGAGTCGCCGGCAGCGATGCCCTTCACCAGGTACTGGGCAAGGGCGAACTCAGCGGAGAGCGCGGCCCGCCGGAGCAGGTGGTTGTCCGGAGTGTCCCGGCGGCCGGACGTGTAGGACGCCAGGACGGCATCCACAAAATCCTGCTCGTTGGAAGCGACCAGCCAGGCGAAGTCGTCCGCGGGGTCGCCGATGCGGAGGTCGGTCCAGCCGGTCACCGCCGTGACCCGCTGGCCTTCCACCAGCAGGTTGTCCTCGTGCAGGTCGCCGTGCACGACACACGGATTGAAGCGCCACAGGGACACGTCCTCCAGCGCGTGTTCCCAGCGGAGCAGCAGGGCGGGGGGAATCTTCCCGGTGGTGGCTGCCTGGTCCAGCTCGTTCAGCCGGCGCTGCCGGAATTCGTTCGGGGTGTAGCTGGGCAGGTCCGCGTTGCTGACCAACGCACGCGGAAGATCATGAATCGCCGCCAGGGCAACACCGATTTCCCGGGCAAGGGCGTCCGGTCCCGCCGTGAGCTCTTCGACGCTGCGGGTGCTCCCGCCCAGGTGCGAGTAGACGAACGTGCTCAGGCTGCCCAGTCGCACACTGCCCGCCACGGTGGGCATCAGGAAAGGGAGCTCAGCCCTAATGCCCGGCGCGAAGGCGCGCAGGACCAGGAATTCGGTTTCCAGGCGTGCGCTGGCCTCGGCGTGCCGCGGCGACCTCACCCGCCAGCGCTTCCCCTCGGAATCAAGGAGCAGGGCAGAGTCGAAGTCCGCGGGGTCGTCCGGGGCAGAGCTAACGGCCGTCGGGGTCAGTCCGGGGACTGCCGCGGTTGCAACGGCTGCCAGTTCAATCGGTTTTCTTCTCACCATTCCACGGTAGATTGCCTGCCGTCCGGGAGGCCGGTCCGGCAGCGGCGAGTCTTCAGATACCTGCAAATCAGGGGGCATGGAGAGGGCTTGGAAATGTCAATTGTCAGCGCCAGTCAGTACGGTGGACCTATGAGCCATGCCGAGTCTGTTACACCGGTCTACCAGGAGCAGCCGGCAACGCTGCCCGCAAACCACCTCATGGATACCCTGCTCCCCGTAAGGCCTGCGCTGGTGGACCGCGGATCGGCCGAGCGAACTGCTCCCGGGATAGTGGCCAGCCAGTTGGCCAGCCCCGCAACGTTGGCTGTTGTGTTGGCCGGCCGGCAGGGGCTG
This sequence comes from Arthrobacter sp. BB-1, assembly GCF_006151685.1. NCBI lineage: Bacteria > Bacillati > Actinomycetota > Actinomycetes > Micrococcales > Micrococcaceae > Arthrobacter > Arthrobacter sp. BB-1. The sequence goes on along the minus strand of NZ_VDEV01000022.1, from coordinate 354,768 downwards.
GTGCAGGGCGACGGATTGTTTGCGGCCGCCGCGGCGCCGCTGCTTGAAGAACTTTCCGCGGCAGGGTCGGCGCCGGAACTGGTGGTCTTCCTCGGTTCCGCCCTCCCGGACTCGGACTTTCCCGCAGGAACCGGGCTGCTGCTCTTTGTCCTGCCGGAGCCGGTGGCCCCGGGAACAGCGGGCATCCCGTCCGACGCCCGCTGGGCCGGCTTCCGCGACGTGGCTGGCGGGCTGAGCCCAACCCACACTGCACTTTTTGTCGAAGCGAGCGCCATCGCCAACTGGCACTCCGGCCACACTCACTGTCCCCGGTGCGGCAAGCCCACCGAGGTGGAATCCGGCGGCTGGGTGCGCCGGTGCCCCGAGGATTTGTCGGAACACTATCCGCGGACGGATCCTGCCATCATTGTCACCGTCGTGGGCCCTGACGGCCGGCTTCTGCTGGGCGGCGGCGGTCCGGCGGATGCCAGGAACTACTCCACGCTGGCAGGCTTCGTGGAGCCGGGGGAGTCCCTGGAACAGGCAGTGGTCCGCGAGATTTACGAAGAGGTGGGCGTCCGGGTGACCGCATGCCAGTACCTCGGTTCGCAGTCCTGGCCGTTCCCGGCCTCCCTTATGCTTGGATTTACCGCCGTCACCGAAGACTCCGAAGCAAAGCCCGACGGCGTTGAGGTCACCAGGGCGCGCTGGTTCAGCCGGGAGGAACTCCAGGAAGCCGTGCTCAGCGGGGAGATCACCATTTCCAGCCGGCTTTCCATTGCCCGCTCGCTGATTGAGCATTGGTACGGCGGACGCATCCAGGACCGGCCCGGCGCCTGACTCCTTTACGTATCCACCAGACTCCAGCACGCGGTAGTCGAGACCAAGAGCAGCAGAAGTGACTACAGAACATATTGACGGCACAGCATCCCTGGAGGATCGCATCCTTGGCGGCCTGGACGCGGAGCAGCGGGAAGTGGCCAGCACGCTGAACGGGCCGCTGTGCGTCCTGGCCGGTGCGGGGACCGGCAAGACCCGTGCCATTACCCACCGGATCGCCTACGGCGTCCACTCGGGGGTCTACTCGCCGCAACGGCTGCTTGCCGTGACGTTCACTGCCCGGGCTGCTGCCGAGATGCGGAGCCGGCTGCGGGACCTCGGCGCGGGCAACGTGCAGGCACGCACGTTCCATGCCGCTGCCCTGCGCCAGCTCCAGTTTTTCTGGCCGCAGGCGGTGGGCGGAACCCTGCCCAACCTCCTGGACCACAAGGCGCAGATGCTGGCAGAGGCCGCCCGAAGGCTCCGGCTCAGCACGGACAGGGCATCCATCCGCGACCTCGCCTCCGAAATCGAGTGGGCCAAGGTGTCGATGCTGACGCCGGCCAACTACCTGGAAAACGCCCAGGACAGGGGCGCGCCCGGAGGGTTCGACCTCACCGCCGTGGCACGGGTTTTCCAGTCCTATGAGGACGTGAAGACGGACCGCAATGTCATCGACTTCGAGGACGTCCTGCTGATCACGGTGGGCATCCTCCAGGAGGACGAGAAAGTCGCCGCCACCGTCCGCGAGCAGTACCGGCACTTTGTGGTGGACGAATACCAGGACGTCTCCCCGCTGCAGCAGAGGCTCCTGGAACTCTGGCTCGGCGGCCGGGACGAACTCTGCGTCGTGGGCGACGCAAGCCAGACCATCTATTCGTTTACGGGGGCGTCCCCCAAGCACCTCCTGGAATTCAAGGCCCGCTACCCGCAGGCCAATGTTGTGAAACTCATCCGCGACTACCGTTCCACCCCGCAGGTGGTGAAGCTCGCCAACGACCTCCTGGCGGGCAGGCGCAGCGGCGGGCCCGTTGCGGATGCATCCTGGGCAACACCGCTCCAGCTCGTGGCGCAGCGGCCGGCGGGACCGGCACCACAGTTCACCGAGTGCGCGGACGATGAAGCCGAGGCAGCCACTGTTGCCCAGAAGATCAAGGCACTGCTCGACGCCGGCACGCCCGCCAGTGAGGTCGCTGTCCTGTTCCGCACCAACGGCCAGTCCGAAGCGTACGAGCAGGCCCTCGCCGCCGCCGGCATCGGGTACCAGCTGCGGGGCGGTGAGCGGTTCTTCGCCCGCAAGGAGGTCCGCGACGCCATCCTGCAGCTGCGGGCCGCCACCCGGGCTGTCGCGGAAACGGACGCCCCCGAGCCCCTGGGCCAGCTGGTCCGGGACATCGTCTCCTCCCTCGGCTACACGGACTCGGCCCCCCACAGCGGCGGTGCGCTGCGGGAACGCTGGGAATCGCTGGCAGCCTTGGTGGCGCTTGCCGATGAGCTGGTCCAAACCCGGGGCACCCAGTTTGGGCTGGCCGACTTCGTCAACGAACTCCAGGAACGGTCCCTTGCCCAGCACGCCCCCACCGTCCAGGGCGTGACCCTTGCCTCGCTGCACGCCGCCAAGGGCCTGGAGTGGGATGCGGTGTTCCTGGTGGGCCTCAGCGAGGGGCTGATGCCCATCTCCTTCGCTGACTCGCCGGAATCTGTGGACGAGGAACGCAGGCTCCTCTACGTGGGAATCACGAGGGCCCGGGAGCACCTGTCGCTGTCATGGTCCACGGCCCGGACTCCGGGCGGCCGGGCAAACCGGAAGCCGTCACGGTTCCTGGACGGGCTGCGCCCGGATTCGGTGGCGAGTTCAAGCACCAGGGGAAAGGTCACGGTGTCCCGCCGGAAAGCCGCCGCGCCCGCCATGTGCCGGGTCTGCGGAAGCATGCTCGCCACCGGCGCGGAACGCAAAATTGGCCGGTGCAACTCCTGTCCGCCGAGCTATGAGGAACAGACCTTCGATGCCCTGCGGACCTGGCGCCGCGAAGTTGCCCTCGCCGCGGAGGTACCGGCGTTCGTGGTCTTCACTGACGCCACGCTCACCGCCATTGCCGAGGCGCGTCCCGCCTCGCTCGAAGAGCTCGCCGGGCTCGCAGGAGTTGGCCCCTCCAAGCTGGAACGGTACGGGGAAGACGTACTGCGCGTCCTCACGGAAAGCACTTCCCTGTGAGGTCCGGGAACGGCGCGATAGCGGCTGCCGCTGCCCGGACCGCCGCCAACGGGACCACTGCCCCCCTGACCACTGCCGACGGTGCGCCCGTTGTGGTGCGCCGATCCGCGCGGCGCACGCGCACTGTGGCGGCCTTCTGGGAGAACGGAAGTGCAGTTGTGGCCATCCCGGCGCGGTTTACCGCGGCGCAGGAGGCCGAATGGGTCCACCGGATGGTGGCCAAGCTGCAGCGCCAAGGGGAGCGGCGGGCAGCGTCAGGCCGGAAGCGCCCGGCCACCGACGCTGCCCTCGCAGCCCATGCCGCCCACCTGTCGGCACAGTATCTCGGGGGACGGGCAGTGCCGGCGTCGGTGCGCTGGGTCAGCAACCAGAATTCCCGGTGGGGTTCAGCCACCCCCGCGGAGGGCACCATCAGGCTTTCGGACAAGTTGCGGCCAATGCCGCAGTGGGTCATCGACTATGTGCTGCTCCACGAGCTCGCCCACTTGCTGGTGGCCGCGCATAACGCTGCGTTCTGGAAGCTGCTGGAGGCCTACCCCGAGACCCAGCGGGCCAAAGCGTTCCTCGAAGGTGTCTCGTTCGCCACCGGGCGCGGCATGGCCGATCCCGATGCGGACTGAATCCGCCGGCGCAGCAATGCCGGCCCGGACGGCCTAGCCCTTCGGCTGGCCGTCCTGCCCTTCCTCCGGCCGTCCGCCGTCGCCGTCGTCCTTTGCAGAGCCGCCCAGGCCTTCGCCGCCGCCCTTTCCCTCCGGGGAGTCCTGGCCCCCAGACCCACTCCCGCCCTCCGGGGCAGCGTCGAAGCCGCCGCTGAGGAGTTTCTGCAGGGCGTCGTCCACTTCGCTGTCGCTGGCTTCGGCCAGCTTGCGGCGCCCGCTGAAGCCCTTGGGGTCATCCAGGTCCTCGGCGGTGGGCAGCAGGTCCGGGTGGTGCCAGATGGCGTCGCGGCCTTCGATGCCGCGCTCTTCCTTCAGGATGGCCCACAGCGTGGCGGCATCACGCAACCTGCGGGGCCTCAGCTCGAGGCCCACCAGGGACGCGAAGGCGTGCTCGGCCGGGCCGCCGGTTGCCCGGCGGCGGCGCACGGTTTCGCGGAGGGCGCCCGCGGACGGCAGCAGCTTCTCCGTGGCGGCCGCGGTGAGCTCGTCCACCCAGCCTTCCACCAGGGCGAGCGCTGTCTCAAGCTTCTCCAGGGCCTGTTCCTGCGCGGGAGTCCGCTGGGGCATGAACACACCTTGCGAAAGGGCGTCCTGGATGCCCTCGGGGTTGCTGGGATCAAGGTCCCGCGCAAGTTCCTCAATGCGTGAGGTGTCAATGTGGATGCCGCGGGCATAGGCCTCGATTGCGCCCAGCAGATGGCCGCGCAGCCAGGGCACCTGGACAAAGAGTCGTGCGTGCGCCGCTTCCCGTACGGCGAGGAAGAGCCGGATGTCGTTCTCGGGCAGGGACAGACCTTCTCCGAATTTGGCAACGTTGGCCGGCAGCAGTGCCATTTCAAGGTCGGCCAGGGGGACACCGATGTCGGTGGAACTGACAACGTCAGCGGACAGGGCGCCGATGGCCTGCCCCAGTTGCATGCCGAAGATTGCGCCGCCCATGTTCTGGAGCATGGAGGATGCCCCGCCCATCATGGACTTCATCTCTTCGGGCATCTGCTCCGTCATGGCGGAGGACAGGGCGTTGGCAATGCTGTTGGCAACGGGCTCGGTGAGCCGCTTCCACGTGCCCAGGGTGGCTTCCACCCATTCTGCCCGGGACCATGCCTTGCCGATCAGTCCGGTAGACGGGAGGTCAGTGACGGGGTCCAGCCAGAGTTCCGCCAGGCGCAGGGCCTCGTCGACCTCGCGCGACTGCTGGGATGTCACCGAGGGGTCGCTGCTGCTTGCCGCAACCCGGCGTGCGTTGTCGTGGGCCAGTTGCCAGTTGACGGGACCTTCGGAGGGGGCGCTCATCATTGCCTGCACCTGGGAGAACATCTGCGCCAGCAGGTTGGGGTCGTTGGGCAGCCCGGCAGCCTTGGCCAGCTCCGCCGGGTCGAAATTTTCCATCCCCTTGCCGCCCATGAGGTTCTGCAGCATTTCGGTCAACGGGTCCTTGGGGGTGTCATCCCCGTTGGACGAATTGAGTGGATTGGAGGCCATGATCCCGCCGATCGTCGGTGTGACTGTCAACCTTCACGGTACCCCGGCCGTGGTCGGCTGTCTGCCGGACGGCGGGGCCGTTCGCTCTAGGCAAAGAGCTGGCGGGTACGGTCACCGCGTAGTCTTGGTTGGGTGACTACAACCCGTGGCGGCCATCCCTCAGAGGACCACGCTCCTGAGCTCTTCACCCGCGGGTTTCCTGCGCAGACAGAAGAAGCGCCAACAGAAGAAAACAAGGACGACGGCGGTCCGGCAGCCCGCGGGGCCCTGCCTGCCCCCGCGCCCCGGGACCGGAAAGTATCCGCCATGCTGCTGGCAGGGATGTCGGCGCTGGGGCTGGGTATCGCCGTCGGCACCCTTCCGGTGCCTTACGTGGTGGAGTCGCCCGGCCCCACGTACAACACGCTGGGCGAAAACCAAGGGAAACCGGTCATCAGCATCACGGGCCGGGATACGTACCCGGCGAAAGGCAACCTGGACCTCACCACCGTCTACGTCGACGGCGGACCCAACGGGCCCGTCAGCATCCTGGATGCTTTCTCCGCCTGGCTTACCCCATCCAAGGCCGTGCACCCGGTGGAACTGATCTACCCGGCGGGCACCACCAAGGAAGAGGCCGAGGAACAGAGTTCCGTGGCCATGACCACGTCCCAGGAAAACGCCGTGGCGTCAGCCCTCAAGGAGCTGGAGATTCCTTTCGGGCAGCAGCTCCAGGCGGCGGCCCTCTCGGAAGGTTCCGCGTCCGCCGGGAAGATCGAGCCCGGGGACATCCTCAAAACCATCAACGGCAAGGACATCACCTCACTGGCCGTTGTCCAGGAGGAGCTGGCGGCAGGAAAAGGAGCGCCGGCCACCGTGGTGGTGCAGCGCGGCGGGCAGCCGGTCCCGGTGGCCATCACCCCCAAGGACAACGGCCAGGGCCGCTTCATCCTGGGAGTGATGCTCAAATACCTGTTCACGTTCCCCTTCACGGTCGACATCTCGCTTGAGAAGGTAGGCGGTCCGAGTGCCGGGCTGATGTTCTCGCTCGGCATTATCGATACCGTCACGCCAGGTGACTTGACAGGCGGCAAGCATATTGCGGGGACCGGGACCATCTCCCCGGACGGCCTCGTGGGACCCATCGGCGGGATCGAGCAGAAAATGCAGGGCGCAAGGGCCGGGGGAGCCACGATGTTCCTCGCGCCGGCCGCAAACTGCCAGGAAGTGGTGGGGCAGGTCCCCGAAGGTCTGCAGGTGGTCCGGGTGGAGAACCTGGCCGAGGCGCGTGACGCCGTCGAACGCGCCGGCAGCGGCCAGGACACATCCGGCCTTCCGGCGTGCACAAGCAACTAGACTGGGCGCAACTAGACTCGACAGGAACTAAGCCTTACCGCCACTCGTGGCAATTGTGACGGACGAAACCAGCTGTTTGACCGGTGCCGGACGTCGCTCGCACGCACGCATCGAATAATCTGACGACCAGCTATGAGGTACCCAGTTTGTCCCGTCCCGCCAGCACCATGTCCACAGGCAGGCCCCCTTCACGACGCGGGGCGTTGACGCCCACCCTGATCGTTGTTGCCCTGGTGGTAGTGGGCTTCATCTTCTTCGCCAACGTCTGGACCGACGTCCTCTGGTACCGCCAGCTCGGCTTCATCGAAGTCTTCGTCACCGAGAACCTGGCCCGGATCGGCATCTTTGCAGCCGGTTTCGCCGTGATGTTCGCGGCGGTCTTCTTCGCCATCCGCATCGCCTACCATGCCAGGCCGGTATACGCGCCCGACTCTGAGATCCGGGACAACCTCAACCGGTACCAGGCGCAGCTGGAACCGGTCCGCCGGGTAGTCATGGTGGGCCTGCCCGTCCTGTTCGGCCTCTTCGCCGGCAGTGCGGTCGCCAGCCAGTGGCAGAAGGTCCTCCTGTTCTTCAACCAGGAGCCCTTCGGGCAAGCGGATCCCGAGTTCAACATGGACATCAGCTTCTACCTGATGACCCTTCCGTTCCTCGGCTTCGTGACAGGGTTCCTGATCAGCGTGGTGGTCATTGCCGGCATCGCAGGCATCCTCACCCACTACCTCTACGGCAGCATCCGGCTGATGGAACGCGGCGTCTTCACCAGCCGGGCGGCGCAGATCCACATCGCCGTCACCGGCGCCTCCTTCCTGGTGCTCCTGGGCATCAACTTCTGGCTTGACCGCTTTACAACAGTGCAGAGCAACAGCGGGCGCTGGGCCGGTGCCCTGTACACGGACGTCAACGCCGTCATCCCCACCAAGGCCATCCTGGCCGTGGCAGCGGTCCTCGTTGCCATCCTGTTCGTCGTCGCAGCGGTGATCGGCAAGTGGCGCCTGCCCGTCATTGGAACCGCGATGCTCGTCATCACGTCCATCCTGGCCGGGGGCGTCTACCCCTGGGTGATCCAGCAGTTCCAGGTCCGCCCCTCCGAAGAGACGCTGGAAAAGGAATACATCCAGCGCAACATCGACAACACGCGGGCTGCCTATGGCCTGGACAAGATCCAGGTGGACCGGTACGACGCCACCAACACGGCCAGCACCGGAGCCCTCGCACCCGATGCCCAGACCACCGCAAACATCAGGCTGCTGGACCCGAACCTGATCTCGGATGCGTTCTCGCAGCTGGAACAGTACCGCCCGTACTACCAGTTCCCGGAAGCCCTCAACGTTGACCGGTACGAGGTGGACGGCAAGATCCAGGACACCGTGATCGCGGTCCGTGAACTGAACCCTGCCAACGTGGCCACCAACCAGCAGGGCTGGCTGAACCAGCATGTTGTGTACACGCACGGATACGGCGTGGTGGCAGCCAAGGGCAACAAGTTCACGGTGGACGGCAAGCCGGAGTTCCTGCAGTCGGGCATCCCGTCAACGGGTGTCCTGGGCGACGACTCCACATATGAACCCCGGATCTACTTCGGCGAGTCCTCGCCGGACTACTCGATCGTGGGTGCGCCTGACGGTGCCCGGGCGCGCGAGCAGGACAGGCCCTCCGGCCGGGAAGGCGAGGGCGAGACCCAGTACACCTTCGAAGGCAACGGCGGACCCAACGTGGGGACGTTCTTCAACCGCGTGCTGTATTCCATCAAGTTCCAGTCCTCGGACCTGCTGCTCTCGGACGGCGTGAACCAGGAGTCGCAGATCCTGTACGACCGAAACCCCCGTGAGCGCGTGGAAAAGGTAGCCCCCTACCTGACCGTTGACGGCAACGCGTACCCCGCAGTGGTGGATGGCCGGGTCAAGTGGATCGTGGACGGCTACACCACCAGCCAGTACTACCCGTACTCCCAGCAGGAGCAGCTCTCGGACGCCACCGCTGACACCCAGACTACGTCCGGCCGGGCAGTTGCCCTGCCCAACAGCACCGTCAACTACATCCGGAACTCCGTGAAGGCAACGGTGGATGCGTATGACGGTTCCGTCACGCTCTACGCCTGGGATGACCAGGACCCGCTCCTGAAGTCCTGGCAGAAGGTGTTCCCCTCGACGCTGAAGCCGTACTCGGAAATGTCCGGCGACGTCATGAGCCACGTCCGGTACCCGGAGGACCTGTTCAAGGTCCAGCGCCAGCTCCTGGGGGAGTACCACGTGACCAACCCGTCCACGTTCTACCAGACCAAGGATGTCTGGAGCGTTCCGGCGGATCCCACGGTTGACTCCACCAGCGGCGTCAAGCAGCCGCCGTTCTACATGTCGCTGCAGATGCCGGACCAGGACAAGCCCGCCTTCCAGCTGACCTCGTCGTTCATCCCGCAGATCGTCAACGGAAACGCCCGCAACGTGCTCTACGGCTTCCTGGCCGCCGACTCCGATGCCGGCAACCAGGCAGGGATTAAGGCCGAGAGCTACGGCAAGCTGCGGCTGCTCCAGATCCCGCCGGAGATCCAGGTCCCCGGCCCGGGCCAGGCGCAGAACAAGTTCAACTCGGACCCCACGGTGTCGCAGGCCCTGAACCTGCTGCGCCAGGGCGCCTCGGAGGTACTCAACGGCAACCTCCTCACCCTTCCGGTGGGCGGCGGCATCCTGTACGTGCAGCCCGTCTACCTCAAGTCCACCGGCGAGACGTCCTACCCCACGCTGCAGCGCGTCCTGGTGGCTTTCGGGGACAAGGTGGGCTTCGCACCCACCCTCGACGAGGCGCTGAAGCAGCTGTTCGGCGGGGACTCCGGAGCTGCTGCCGGCGACTCGGACAACAACGGCCAGACGCCGGCCGGTCCTGCCACCCCTGCCACGCCGGCGGGTGCCGACGCCAAGGCGGAGTTGAAGGCAGCGCTGGACGAAGCCAACGCGGCCATGCAGGCCGGGCAGGCGGCACTGGCTGCCGGTGACTTCGCCGCGTACGGCGAGGCGCAGAACCGGATCGCCGCTGCCCTCAAGAGGGCCGTGGAGGCGGAGGCCAAGATTCCGGTCGCGGCTCCGGAGGCATCTCCGGCGCCGGCGTCCACGGCTACGCCTGAGGCCACGCCTTCTCCCTCGCCCTCGCCGAGCAACTGATGCGCCAGCACGGGGTACCGCCCGGTAGCTGAGGGCATACGACGGCGGGATGCGGCACCTGCTCCTTTCGGGGAGCAGGTGCCGCTTCCGTTAGGGAGACGGACATCACGCCGCCCCGATTTGGCCTGGTGTTCACGTGCCGGTAAAGTAGTTCTTGCGACGCGGGGTGGAGCAGTTCGGTAGCTCGCTGGGCTCATAACCCAGAGGTCACAGGTTCAAATCCTGTCCCCGCAACTGATGGGGAAGCCCGGGCACTGGAAACAGTGTCCGGGCTTTTTTGTTTAATCGGCGAGTGGAAAAAGCGGCCGGCAAAATAGGGTAGTGTTGTTTCAGCGACGCGGGGTGGAGCAGTTCGGTAGCTCGCTGGGCTCATAACCCAGAGGTCACAGGTTCAAATCCTGTCCCCGCAACTATGAAGAAGACCCCGACCGGCATCAGCCGGCCGGGGTCTTCTTTTTCCTTGGATACGAGTAGTTCCTAGTATTCTCTTTCGCAGAGCCTCACACGTCGTGAGTACTTGGCCAGTCATTCTCGAGAGGAATGTTGTTCGATGTCCACACCCACGAAGAAACCCGGTACCGCGGCGGGTAAGCGGTCGCGACTCTACTGGGGGGTCCCTGCCGTCCTGGGCGGACTGGTCCTCGTGGTGTTGATTGCCAAATGGCTGATGGGCCTGCCTGCCATTGCCTCCTTCGTGGCCGACTATCCCGGCCATTCCGAGCTTCCGGACGCTGCCCCCGTGGGCTTTCCTGCCTGGCTTGCCTGGCAGCACTTCCTCAACGCGTTCTTCCTCCTGCTGATCATCCGTACCGGCTGGCAGGTGCGCACCACCACCCGCCCCAGCGGGCACTGGACCCGGAACAACAAAGGGCTGATCAAGACCAAGAACCCGCCCACCAAAATCACCCTTGAGCTGTGGTTCCACTTGACGCTGGATGCCCTGTGGGTCGTCAATGGCCTGGTGTTCGCTGTCCTGCTCTTTGCCACCGGGCAGTGGATGCGGATTGTTCCCACGGGCTGGGATGTTTTCCCCAACGCACTGTCGGCCGCCCTGCAGTATGCCTCCCTGGACTGGCCCACCGAGAACGGCTGGATCAACTACAACGCCCTTCAGCTGCTGACGTACTTCGTGACGGTCTTCGTCGCCGCTCCGCTGGCCTTCATCACCGGCCTCCGTATGTCCGGTGCCTGGCCCAAGAAGGCGGCAAGCCTCAACAGGGCCTTTCCCATCGAGTGGGCACGGGCCGTCCACTTCCCTGTGATGATCTACTTTGTGGCGTTCATCGTGGTGCACGTGTTCCTGGTGCTCGCCACCGGAGCACTTCGCAACCTCAACCACATGTATGGCGTGCAGGACAATGACGGGTGGTTCGGTTTCTGGGTCTTCCTGGCCTCGGTCGTGGTCATGGTGGCGGCCTGGTTCCTGGCCCGGCCGCTCTTCCTGAGACCGGTAGCCTCCCTGATGGGCAAGGTCAGCCGCTGACCAAGGCCTGCCGGCGCTGCTGGGGGTTTCTCAGCTGTCCTTGAGCCGCTGGTAGGCCTCCAGGGCCCGTTCACGGGACTCCGGCAGGTCCACCAGGGGAGCGGGGTATCCCCGCAGCTCGCCACCGGCCTTCCACGGCTCATGGACGCCTGTCCCGTCCAATTCCGCCAGCTCAGGGATGTAGCGCCGCAGGTAGCTCCCGGCGGCGTCGAACTTCTTGCTCTGGGTCACCGGATTGAAGATCCGGTAGTACGGGGACGCATCCGCTCCCGACCCTGCCACCCACTGCCAGTTGGCGGGATTGCTTGCGGCGTCTGCGTCCACCAAAGTGTCCCAGAACCAGGCCTCCCCGGTCCGCCAGTCTGCCAGGAGGTTCTTGACCAGGAAGGACGCTGCCGCCATCCGCACCCGGTTGTGCATCCAGCCTGTCTGCCAGAGCTGCCGCATGCCGGCATCAACAAACGGGTATCCGGTACGTCCCTGCTGCCAGGCTTCCAGTTCGTCGCTGCCCAGGGACTGCCACTCAAACCGGTCAAACTCCGGCCGGTAGTTGCGGGTGGCAAGTTCCGGGTTGGTGTACAGCAGGTGCCAGCAGAATTCGCGCCAGCCGAGCTCGGAACGGAAAATCCCGACGTCGGCCGGCACCTCCCGTGGAAAGCGGCCGCGGATTTCCCGCCAGACCCTGAAAGGACTGACTTCACCGAAGCGCAGGTGCGGAGACAGGCGGCTGGTTCCTTCCACGCCGGGCACGTTGCGGCCGGTGCCATAGTCCGCTGCGGGACCGCCCAGGAAATCCTCAAGCCGGCGCTGGGCGCCGTCTTCGCCAGGATCCCAGGTATCGGCCAGCCCGCCGCTCCAGTCGGGGGAGGTGGGCAGGAGGTGCCAGCTCCCGAGGTCGTCCCCGGCAGCGCCTGTTCCGTCAGGCGGGGCCGGCAGATTCCTTGGCGCATCGAGGGGGTCGCGCACCTCACCGTCCGCCAGGCAGGCCCGCCAGAACGGAGTGAACACCTTGTAGGGGCCGCCAGCGCCGGTGCGGACCGTCCATGGCTCAAACAGGAGGTTCGCCTGGTAGCTCGCGGCTTCGATCCCGTTCCCTCCGGCCCACGCCTTGACGGCGGCGTCGACTGTGCGCTCCGGAAGGCTGTAGCGGCGGTTCCAGAACAGATGGCCGGCGTTGGTTTCGGCCGCGAGTTGCCGGATGACGTCCTGGGCGGGACCGCGGCGGAGGAGCAGCCGGGAGCCTTTGGCTTCGAGCGCCGCGCCCAGGGAGGTGAGGGAATGGTGCAGCCACCACCTGGTTGCCCCGCCCAGGGGCCGGATTCCTTCGGACTCCTCGTCGAGGATGAAAAGCACCGTCAGGGGCAGGCCCAGCGCCGCTGCTTCCGCCAGGGCAGGGTTGTCATCCAGCCGAAGGTCGTCGCGAAGCCAGACGATCGAGGTCACACCGGAGGATTCCATAGCACCACGCTACACAGGGACAGGGACAGGAACGGGTAAGGCCAGGGCCGTCCATGGCCCTGGCCTTACCCGTTCTGTTCAGTCGTGGCGGATCGCTCCTCCGCTGTTCAGAGTTTGTCGAAGTCAGCTTCCTCAACGGTTGATGCTGGGGCCGCGGACCCCGAAGCGCCGAGGGCCGGCTTTGATGAATTGCCAGATTTCAGGGCAGCCAGGCGCGCCTCGATCTCAACCTGCTCCCCGAGGTCTTCAAGCTGGTTGAACTGGGCGTCCAGGCTCGAAGCGGCGAGCTCCTGCTGGCCGCGGACCTTGGCTTCTTCGCGGCGGATCTTCTCTTCGAACCGGCCAACCTCGCTGGTGGGGTCCATTATGTCGATGCTCTTGATGGCGTCGTGGACCTGGGACTGGGCTGCCGCGGTCTTGGACCGTGCCACCAGTTCGTTGCGCTTGCTGGTCAGCTGGTTGAGCTTGCCCTTCATCTGGTCCAGCCCGGTCTTCAGCTTCTCCACCACTTCGCGCTGGGAAGCGATGCTCGGCTCCGCGCCCTTTGCCTCATTTTCGGCGGCCATCTGCCGCTGCAGGGCTACCTTGGCAAGGTTGTCGAACTTCTCGGCGTCCACCACGTCGCCGCTGGCGCGGAATTCATCAGCCTTGCGCGAGGCGGCGAGTGCCTTGTTGCCCCAGTCGCGGGCGTTCTTGACGTCCTCGTTGTAGTCGTCCTCGAGCATCCGGAGGTTGCCGATGGTCTGCGCAACAGCGGACTCCGCCTCTGCGATGTTGTTGGTGTAGTCCCGGACCATCTGGTCCAGCATCTTCTGCGGATCCTCAGCGTTGTCCAGCAACGAGTTGACGTTAGCCTTCGCCAGCTGCGCGATGCGGCCGAAAATGGACTGCTTAACCATGGTGTTACCCTTTCGTCCTGCTCTGTGGTGACCACTGAAACCAGTGAACAATTATGTGGTGCCTTGCGCGTGGGCGGGATGGCGCAGTGCGTGGGCCAACGGGGACCTAGAAGTCTCCGCCGCCGCCGGAGTCCCCGCCCCAGCCGCCCATGTCGCCGCCGCCGAAGTCCCCGCCGCCCCAGCCTCCGCCATCGCTGTGGCCGCCGCCCCAGCCTGCGCCGCCGCCGCCGTTAAGGATGGAGTTGATCAGGATGCCGCCCAGGATGGCGCCGCCCAGGCCTCCGCCGCCGCCACCGCCGAACATGCCGCCGCGGCCGTAGCCCTGGTTGGCGTAGCCGCCAAAGTGGTCCACATCCGCTTGCGCGAGCTGGGCTGACTGGGCGGCGAGTGCGTGGGCCTGCTGGGCGTAGGTGAGTGCCGTGACCGGATCGGTGCGCGAGATGGACAGCGCGTAATCGAGGTTCCGCTGCGACTCAGCCAGCCGCGTGCGTGCCTCGGTCCCCACACCGCCGCGGCGGGCGGTGATGTAGTCCGAGGTGGCGCTGATCTGCGCCTGGGCAGACATGATCGTTTGCTGGAGGGAGGCCTGGGCCCGGCGCGCCTGCTCCTGCTGGTCCCTGATGCCACTGAGGGCCCGGTCAAGCGACTGGTGGGCAGTTTCCACCCGCTGCAAGGTGGCAATCGGGTCAATCTTGCCGCCCTGGATCTCCGACTTGACCTGGGCCAGGGCGCTTTCAACCCCGGCCACCGGGCCTGCCAGCTCCGGGTGTGCGCCGGACTGGATCATTGCCCTTGCCTGCGCGAGGTCCTGCGAGGTGTCCACAACAGCACCCTCAAGGCTGCTCCTGGCCTCATCCAGGTTGGACGAGACCTTGGCGATGGCATCCAGGAGGACGTTGGTCTGGTGCAGGCTTTCCTCGGCGGCACGGACGGCAACCGCCGCCAGGCTGCCTTCGCCTTCGCTGAGCTTCTGCTGGGCAGTGGCGGTGGCGTTCTGCACGAATGCCAGGCGTTCCTTGGCCTGCAGGATGTTGTCCGAAACCTGGGCCAGGGCGCTTTCCGCATACTTGGTGCGGAGGGTCGCCAGGGAGGCTTCGGCGCTGGCGATCTTCGCGTCGGCCTGGCGGGCACCATCGTTGACGGTGGCAAGTGCCTGCGGAGCGTTCTTCTCGAGTTCGCGCAGGGAGTCGAAGTCCGCCTTCTGCTCCTGCAGCGAGGTGAGCGCGGCCTCGGAACGGCGGATGATCTCGCCCAGCCACGTGCGCTGCTGCTCCTCGGTGTCGGGGATGTGATCGTCCAGCTGTTGCTGCAGTTTGAAGGATTCCGTCATGTGGCCTTTGGCTTCCTCCAGCGCCTTCGTGAAGTTGCCGACGGCGGAATCTCCGTACTGCGCCTGGGCGAAGCCAAGCTCCTGTTCGCTGGACTTGATGGCATCGTCCGCCTCGATCAGCAGGGAGCCGCTCTTGCGGCGCAGTTCCTCGATGCTCAGCGAAGCCAGGGGATCCACCGGGGCTCCCTGCGCGCCGTGCCCTGCGCCAACTGCCTGGCCTGCGGCCTTCTTGCGCTTGTTGCGGAAGTAGAGGTAGGCGCCCGCACCGCCCGCAGCAACGATTCCGGTTCCCACCAGGACAGCCGCCCCCGCCCCGTCACCCGGGACGTTACCGCTGCCGCCGCCAGCCGCATCGCCAATTGCCGCTGCGGCGTTGATCGCCGCCTGCGCATAATTGTCGTTCGCGAGCTGCGGACCGATGGCCTTGCTCTTAATGTTCTCGATCTGGGCCGTGGTGATCTTGCTGCCGCCCTTGTTCAGGACGTACTGCCTGGTGTCGGTGGCAACCGCAAAGATCAGCGCGTTGGATCCAAGGTTGGCCTTTTCGGCAACAGCATCGGACCAGGCTTCCCGATTTGTGGGGTTCTCAAACTTCTTGACGATAACGACGTGCAGCACGGTGGCGTGGTCCGCACCAAGCTTCTTGATGGCGTCCTGGACCTCACCCTTTTTTGAACCCAGGACTCCCGAGGGATCCACAATCTTCGTTGCGGGATCCAAGGTGACCGGATCTTCGGCCCAGGCCGCGCCGGCGGGCATCGCCAGGAAAGCGGTTAGGCCGATCACGGCGAGGATACGTTTGAACTTTGACCGCATGTGCAACCCTTCAGCACGCCTGACACCAGTTCGGGACGAACCGGTCGTCTCAGAATGCACAGCGCCCCCACGCTTGGTGTGAAGCCGCAGGTCGCTGTGGCAATTCATCTTGATTCTATGGTGCACCCCAGAGCCAGTCCATTGGCCCGACTATGCCACCAGCGAAACGACGGCCGCACCGCCACGGGGGCCGAAAAAGTCTTTCAGCAAGCTCTCAGCAAACATCCGAACTTGTTCCAGCCGGGGAGTCCATAGTTAATGCAGACGAGGATGAAAGGAAGTCCCATGACTGAGAACCAGACGCCCGGGCAGGCCCCGAGGAATGGCGGCGCGGAACGGGATCCCTGGGAGCGCCAGCACCCCGGCCAGCCGGAGGACAATGCTGCGGGACCGCAGCAGTCCGGCGGGGCGGGAACCGGTGAGCGCGGTCCACGGGAGTACCCCACGGAGCGGCTGGACCGGCAAGGGGACAACCCCACGCAGGAGATCCCCGGAGCACCGCGTCCGGTCTATCCCGAGCGGCAGCCGTTCTATGGACAGGGTGCCTCCCAGGAACCAGCGCCTGGTCACCAGCAGGCACCACCGCAGCCCGGCTACGGTTACTACGGCCAGGGCGGCCAGTATGGAGGCGCGGTGGGCCTTGCCCCCAACCCCAAGGACGCGCCGCGGCGGAAAGCCTCGTTCGGCGTCGGCACGCTGGTGGCCAGCATCCTCGCTGCCGGACTTGTGGGAGGCGGAGTGGCCACGGTTGGTTCCGCGGGACTGGGTAACGCCGGTGCCGGCACCACGGTGGGCAGCAACAGCCAGCCCGGGACGGTCATCGTCAATAACCAGGACAGCGTCAATGCCATCACCGCAGCTGCCGTGAAGGCATCACCCAGCGTGGTGACCATCAGCGCCTCCACCGGCAGCGCCGGCGGCACCGGCTCCGGCATCATCCTCAACGACCAGGGGCATATCCTCACCAACACCCACGTGGTCACCCTGGACGGCCAAACGGCCAACGCAGCCCTCGAAGTGCGGACCAGTGACGGGCGTGTCCTCGGCGCCAAACTCGTGGGCACGGATCCACTGTCCGACCTCGCCGTCATCAAGGTGGACAACGCCTCAGGCCTCACCCCCGCAACCCTGGGCGACTCCGGCAAGCTGAACGTCGGGGACACCGCCATTGCCATCGGTTCGCCCCTGGGCCTGACCGGCACCGTGACGGACGGTATCGTCTCGACCCTCAACAGGACCATCAGCGTGGCCTCCGCCGCCGCACCGGAAGGCGACAAAAGCGAGGACAGCGGTGATGGCTTCCAGTTCGCACCTCCGGGCGGCGGTGAAAGCCAGCAGCCGGCCAACAAGGGCGAGATTGCCATCAACGTCATCCAGACAGACGCCGCCATCAACCCCGGCAACTCCGGCGGCGCCTTGGTAAACAGCAGCGGCGAGATCATCGGCGTGAATGTGGCGATCGCCTCGGCGGGGTCAAGCGCATCATCCACCAGCGGCAACATCGGGGTGGGCTTCAGCATCCCCATCAACCACGCCAAGCGCGTAGCCCAGGAAATCATCGACACCGGCAAGGCATCCCACGGCCAGCTGGGCGTCAGCGTCCGGAAGAAGGCCGCATCCAGCACCTCGTCCGAGTTCTCGGTAGGCGCGGACGTTGCCACGGTGGAAGCGAATTCGGCTGCGGGCAAGGCCGGGATCAAGGTGGGCGACGTCATCACGAAGTTCAATGACCTTGCCATCGGTGAACCGAACCAGCTGACCGCGGCTGTCCGCGAACAGCGTGCCGGCGCCAATGTGAAGATCACCGTCCTGCGCAACGGCGCGGAGCAGACCTTCGACGTCACGCTCGGCACCGCGGCCGGCTAGCAGCGCCAGCCCGGCAAGCCGCCATCAGCAACGCCCGACGGCGGCGTCCCCACCTTGGGGGCGCCGCCGTCGGACATGGCACGGTAGGCAGGCAGGCGGTGCCCATGTCCAGCCCGCTGACACAGGCGTTAACGGAACAGGGCGCCGGGGCGCGCCTATATGGTTAGCTAGGAGCTACCCGCATGCCGGGCATTCCGCGGCCATGACCCTACCCGGCTGGCTGTCCACAAGCATGGAAGGCTGCTGTAAACACAGTGGAAGATACATTGAAGATCATCGTCCTGGTCAAGCATGTACCGGACGCGCAGTTTGACCGCCACCTCAACGGGGAGGGCTACACGACTGACCGCGACGAGAGCATCCTGTCCGAGCTTGACGAATACGCACTTGAGGCAGCGCTGCAGCTGGCCGAAGCCCGCGGGGGAGCCAAGGCAGGCAACCAGGTCATCGCGCTGAGCATGGGCCCCTCGGGTGCAGTCAACGCCATCAAGAAGGCGCTGCAGATCGGAGCCACGGAGGGCGTGCACCTGACGGATGACGCCCTGGCCGGCTCGGACGCTGCGGCAACGTCTCTGGCATTGGCGGAAACAATCCGGCACCTGGGCAGCGTGGACCTGGTTATCACCGGCATGGCGTCAACCGACGGTGAAACCTCCCTGGTCCCCGCCCAGCTCGCGGAACGGCTCGGCCTGCCCCAGGTGACCTTCGCTTCCACGCTGGAGGTGGACGGCGGACGCCTCACCGCACGCCGCGACGCGGATACGTCGTCCGAGACGGTCGAGGCCCCGCTCCCCGCTGTTGTCTCCGTGACGGACCAGATCAACGAGCCGCGCTACCCCAATTTCAAGGGCATCATCGCAGCCAAGCGCAAGAGCATCACCACACTCTCGCTCGCTGACATTGGAGTGGACCCGGCGCAGGTGGGACACGCCGGTTCCTGGACCCGTGTGCTCAGTGCCGAGGAACGCCCGCCCCGGACAGCCGGCACCATCATCACCGACGAAGGCGACGCCGGCATCAAGCTCGTTGACTTCCTGGCCGCCCAGAAGCTGCTCTAAGAGGGACCACAGACATGGCAAACGTACTTGTATTCATTGACAACCCCGGGGCTGCGCTCAAGAAGGGCAGCCTTGAGCTGCTCACCCTGGGCCGCTCCCTCGGCCAGACGGCCGTTGCGCTGAACGGCAAGCTGCACGACGACGTCGCAGCCACCTTCGCTGAGTACGGCGTCACCTCGGTGCTGCTCCCCGCAGCAGAGGACCTCGACGACTTCCTCGTCGCCCCCAAGGCGGCCTACCTGGCAGCTGCGGCCGGGCACGTGGGCGCGGACATCGTCCTGCTGGACAATTCCCCTGAGGGCAAGGAGATCGCCGCCCGTGCCGGCATCCGCCTGAACGCCGGCGTTATCACCGATGTGGTTGCCGTGGACGCTGACGGCACCGCGCACAAGTCCGTCCTCGCGGGTTCCTACAACACCGCCTGCAAGGCCTCCACCGCGGTCAGCGTGCTGACGGTGAAGGCCAACAACGTCACCCCGGAACCGGCTGCGTCGCCAAGCTCGCCGGAGACCACCACAGTGGAGGTTCCCGCCGGCAGCACGGCCGCGGCGGCCCGGATCACCGCCCGTGAGCAGAAAGTGGCAAGCGGCCGCCCGGACCTGACCGACGCCCGCATCGTGGTCGCCGGCGGCCGCGGCCTTGACGGCGACTTCACCCCCGTGGAGGAACTTGCCGACGCCCTCGGGGCAGCCGTGGGCGCCTCCCGCGCGGCCACCGACGCCGGTTGGATCAGCCATGATGCGCAGGTGGGGCAGACAGGCAAGACCGTGTCCCCGCAGCTTTACATCTCCGCGGGAATCTCCGGCGCCATCCAGCAGAAGGCCGGCATGCAGACGGCGAAGGTGATCGTGGCCATCAACAAGGACGCTGAGTCGCCGGTTTTCGAGATCGCCGACTTCGGCATCGTCGGAGATCTCTTCGACGTCCTCCCGCAGGCCACCGCTGAAATCAAGAAGCGAAAAGGCTGACTCCTTGATTGCCTCTCCTGCAAGGGAACAGAGCCCGTTCAGTCCGGACCTACACCGGGTTGGGCGGGTGCTCTGTTTTGCGGCACACCCTGACGACATTGACTTCGGCGCTGCGGGGACCATCGCTGCCTGGACCGCGGCCGGCGTCCAGGTCAGCTACTGCATCATGACCGATGGTGACGCCGGCGGCTTCGACCCGGCACACCGGGCGGACATCATCGCCCTGCGCGACGCAGAACAGCGCCGGGCCGCCGAACTGGTGGGAGTCACGGATATCCACTACCTCCACCAGCGGGACGGCTACCTGGCACCGTCGCACGAGGTGATGAAGGGAGTGGTGAAGCTGATCCGCGAGATCCGTCCCGACGTCGTGCTTTCCATGCATCCGGAACGCAACTGGAAAAGGATCCAGAAGAGCCACCCCGACCACCTGGCCGTAGGCGAAGCCGTGACGCGCGCCGTGTACCCGGCGGTGGAGAACCCCTTCGCCTACCCTGAACTCGCCGAAGCCGGCCTGGCTGCCTACAAGCTTCCCTGGCTGTGGCTCTACGCCGGGCCCGAGGAACGGGAGAACCACTTCGTGGACGTCACGGAGCACGTGGAGTCCAAGCTCCAGGCGATCCACGTCCATGTCAGCCAGCATCCCGACGTGGAGGCCATGGAAGCCACGGTCCGGCGGGGGATGCACACGAATGCCGCACGGGCCGGACTCGCGGAAGGGCGAAGCGCCGAAGCCTTCCACGTGGTGGCCGTCAACGGTCCGGGAACCATCGCCGGTTTCTAGGCAGACCGTCCCGGTGGGAAGACCACAACGGAAAACGCCCCGCTCCATGTCCTTCCTGGAAGGTGGAGCGGGGCGCTTTCGGTTGGTGCGGCAGCCTGCTTTACGCGCCCAGGGGTGCGGCAGCGACAGTGGGCAGGGTGGGGGATTTCGATCCGCCCACGGGCTCGACCGTAATGCCCAGCGCGGCGGCGGAGGAAATGCCCTCCACCACAGCCGGCTTGGAGAGGGCTTCCTCGTCCATAAGGCCCTGGGAAACGGGCGCCGAGCCGTCCTTGGGAATCAGCCACATCTGGTACACCTTGCCCGCGGGCGGTGCGGGAACGCCATTCATCCTGACGACGGCGGCATCCTCCGAGGACGAGATCAGCAGCGTGGCGGTACCGCCGCCGGCCACATCCACCGAAGCCTCCCGCATATCCCCGGCCCGGACCACCTGGTTGATGGGATCGTTCTGGTCCGCAATGTAGGAACCCACACCCACGCCGCCCAGGGCAATGGCCGCCGCCGCGGCCACTCCGGCGAGCCAGCGGCGGGCGCCGGAAGGCCGGCGGCGTTCCTCCCTGCGCTGCCGCGCCTTGGCGAGCTCGTCCCCAGTGGTGGACGGCCCTGGTGCCGGCGGCCCGGCAGGCGAGGCGGCAGGTCCCGCGGCCGGGGCCGGTGCGTCCGCGTCCGCCGGGTTGTCCTGGGCAGGGAGTTGGGCAACGATGCGGTCGAAAAGGTCGGCGGGTGGCTCTTCCTCGGCCCGGAAGGTCCTGGCCAGGGTTTCCCTGGCCTGGCGAACGCGTTCGAAAAAGAGTGTACGTTCCGACGCCGGGGCTGCCGAGATGTACTGCTCGATCGCACGGCGTTCTTTTTCGGTCACCGCGTCCAGGGCATAGAGCTCTGCGAGGTCCACAGCCCGGCCGGAAGCCAGGTCCATGGCAACGGTGTCGCCAAAGGAACCGGAACGGCCACTGCGGCCATGGTTCATGTCAGTCATCTCAACTCACCCCCAGACAGGTCTTCAGCCGGATCAGTCCATCGCGGATCCGGGATTTTATGGTCGGTACTGCTGCGTTCAGTTGTTCGGCGACTTCCCGGTACGTGAGGCCGCCGTAATAGGCCAGGCGGACCGATTCCTGCTGCGTCTCGGTCAGCGTGCCCAGGCACCGGACTACCGCCTCGGCCTCCAGCCTGCTCCCCACCTGGTCCGCCACGGTGTCGTGGTCGATGTCCTGCGTGCTGGCGCCGTATTTGGCTTCCCGGTCGGTGGAGGACTGCGAGGACCGGACCCTGTCCACAGCGCGGCGGTGCGAAATGGTCATCAACCAGGAGAGCGGGCTCCCGGCTTTGGGATCGAATTTGGACGCGTTCTGCCACACCTGGAGGAAGACCTCCTGCGTGGTGTCTTCACTGAGTTCGGGATCGATCAGCACGCGGCGCGCCATGCCGAAAACCCGGCGTGACGTAAGTTGGTAGAACTCGGCGAAGGCTGCCTGGTCACCCCTGCCTATGGCTTCCAGCAGGACTGAAAGCCGGTGGCTGAGGTCGGCAGGCGGGTCTGTCACCGCGGCCGGCGCCTCGGCATGCGGGGCCTCGGAATGCGGGGCATTGGGGGTTTCCATTACTACCAAGCATAAGTCTCCGGATCGCGAATCCTCAGCCGTGGCGCCACGGCTGCTGCGGGAGGTCCTGGAACGTGACTCCAGCAATGTCACCTGCAGCTCCTTGAACACGGTGGAATGTTGTCGGGAGTAGTTCGGCGCCGCCGCGGGGGCGGATGGGTTGGCTGCGAAATAAGTTGCGGCCCGTCAGCCGGGGGTGCCTGGAACCCCTCAGGTCAGATTTTGGCGCCCGCGAACCCCTGCTGGCGCCAGGCCTCGTAAACAGCAATGGAGGCGGCGTTGGCCAGGTTCAGGGAACGCAGGGCCGGCAGCATGGGCAACCGGACGGTGGAGGTGACATGGGGGTCCTCCTTCAGTTCCGCCGGCAGCCCGACGGACTCCCGTCCGAACATCAGCACGTCTCCGGGCTGGTAGGAGATGTCCGTGTAGCTGGCGGTCCCGTCCGAGGTGAACGCGTACACCCGTTCCGGCTGCAGATGCTGCCAGGCGTCCTCGATGTTCCGGTGCACGGTGACGACGGCGAGGTCGTGGTAGTCAAGGCCTGCCCGGCGGAGCTTCGCATCCGAGAAATCAAAGCCGAGCGGTTCCACGAGGTGCAGTTCAGCGCCGGTGATGGCTGCCAGCCGGATGGCGTTGCCGGTATTGCCGGGGATTTCGGGGGCGTGGAAAAGGATGCGGAACACGCTTCCATCCTAGCCACCGTTGCAGGTGCCACCGCGTTCAGTGCACGCGGCGGTCAGTGCATCCCGCGCAGCAGCCTGGCCAACACGGGAACGTTCACCGTATTGGGCGCCGGCCCGGAGGCAAGGAATTCCTTGAGTCCGCGCACCATCCCTGCGGCATTGACCACCTGGACGGTTTCGAGCCCGCCCGCCTGCCGGCGGTGGTTGTCGATTACCGGCTCGTGGAGGTTGCCGCCAGGACTGAGCACCACGGTCCAGCCCGTCACGTTCAGTTCGGGGAAGATGTCCTGCATGGCCCGCACCACGTGCGCCAGTTGCGGCGGGGGGATGGCACGGCCGCCGTGGTTCAGCGTCCGGCCGTCCCAGGCATAGGCGCCTTTGGGCAGCAGCATGGAGCCGATGAGCGCCAGCCGGTAACCGGACAGCACGGCGTGGTCGATGTGGCTGTTGTCCGCGGGGGACTGGAGGCCGTTGATGAGCCTGGCCGCCGGAATTGCCGGCAGGACCTGGCGGGTGAGGAGCTGCACGGTGCGCATCTCCCGCTGGATGCGTGCCTCGGCACCGAATATTCCCCGTTTCCGGGGCATGCCGTGGACCTGCTGGCTGGCGAGTGCCAGCGGGATAAGGGGAACGTCGGCGGCAGGAACGCCCTCGTAGGCCGGGACGTACACCGGGGGATCGCCGGCGGTGTTGCGGGCGTTGCCTGGCCGGTGCACGGTGGCCGAAGCCCGGCTGCCGGCCGGCGGGGCGTCGAAATGCGGCTCCCTGTCGGCGGCCTCGTCACCGCGGATGGTGCCGGCGGCGTAGGAGCGGTCGTACGCTTTCCTGCGGGTGGGATCGATCAGGGTTTCATAGGCCCTGGTCACCCGCCGGAATGCCGCGGCATCGCCGCCGTGATCCGGGTGGGCCGTGCGGGCAGCCCGGCGGTAAGCCACCTTGATTTCCTTTTCCGTGGCTGTCACAGGCACTCGAAGCACCTGGTAATACGAGCTGCTGCTCTCGGTCAAGCACCCATCCTTCCCCTGATTCGGCCAGTCCTCGCAGGTAGCCCGGTCCGCACAGTTTAACGGCCCGTCCTGAACAACGACGTTCCGGCCCTCCATGGTTCCCTGTGGCAAGCCGGGACCGGCGTGAAGATACCTGTGCCGGGGTATTGGCCCGGGCAGATGCCTCTAGACTCGTGCATGCGCGGCCGTCACGGCCGCCGCGGGATGCATGGGGGTGGGAATGGACATGCCGACGACGGCGGAAACGGCCGGCGGGGCGAGGCGGCGGACAGTGCCGCTGCTGGCAGCCGCCCTGGGGGCCGTGCTCGCGGGCGGCTGCAGCGTTGAAGTGCGTGATCCCGCCGCTCCGGAACCCGTGGCCAGCACGCCTGCCGTGGCCACGCCCACCATCACGCCGGGCCACGACGCCGAGGCAGTGGCAGGCCAGGACCTGCCGTTCGGCGCGGGCGGCATCCTGGCCCCCGGGGTGCCCGTTGGAATCTCGGATGGACTCAAGGAAGCCACTGGCTGGAAGGCACAGAGCCGCAACGTCGCGGGCGAAAGCAGGTACATCAAGGCCGACGGATGCCTGGTGGCCGCCAAAGTGCGCACCGGCCAGGCCGCCCTGGCCCGTGGTGATGACCGGGAATCGACCATTGCCCTCTTTGAATACCTGGATCCGTCCATCCTGCCCGGCTACCTGACGACCGAAACCCTGCGGTGGGGCGCAAACCCGGAAGGTCCAGGGCATACGGTGGAGGTGCTGGCCCTGGACCAGGCAGCGCAGCCGGACGGCAGGGCAACGTCGGTGTTGGCCCGGCTTTTCGGTACCGCCGGCTCGTCGGTCTATGTCTCCATCTCCTGCCCGGACGCAGCCTCGCTCGCAGCCGCCAGGGCCGACGTCGTACGTTTCCTCCCCGTGCTCCCGCCCTCCTCCTAGCCGGCCCCGGGACGCAGCACCTCCTGCCTCGGGCCATGGCCGGTAGAATTGGGGGGTGCCCGTTTACCTCGACCATGCCGCAACCACCCCCCTCGCACCTGAGGCGCTGGCTGTGCTGACGCGTGAGCTCGCGCGCACCGGCAACCCCTCATCCCTGCACGGCTCCGGCCGCCGCGCCCGCCGGACGGTGGAGGATGCGCGGGAGGCAATTGCCGCTGCGGCGGGGGCCCACCCCTCCGAAGTCATCTTCACCTCGGGGGGCACGGAGTCTGACAACCTGGCCGTCAAGGGCCTCTACTGGTCCCGGGTGGCAGAAAACCCTGCGCGGCGGCGCATCCTGTGTTCCGCCGTTGAGCACCATGCCGTCATTGACACCGTGGAGTGGCTCGAGCGGCACGAAGGCGCCGAGGTGGCATGGCTTCCCGTGGACAGCAACGGGGTGGTGGACCTGGCCGCCCTTGAAGCGGAACTCTCCCGCGACCCGGACACCATCGCGCTGGCGACGGTCATGTGGGCAAACAATGAAGTGGGTACCATCCAGCCCATTGGCCGGATCGTGGAACTGGCCCATGCAGCCGGGGTGCCGGTGCACTCGGACGCGGTACAGGCGTTCGGTTCCCTTCCGGTGGACTTCAAGGCGTCGGGCCTGGACGCCATGTCAATCTCCGGCCACAAAATCGGCGGACCGGTGGGGGTCGGCGCCCTCCTGCTAGGGCGCGCGGTGAAACTCACACCCGTCCAGCACGGCGGCGGCCAGGAACGCGACGTCCGTAGCGGCACGCTGGATACCGCCTCCATAGCGGCCTTCGCCGCTGCGGCGGAAAAGGCTGCGGCCACCCTGGGTGCGGAATCTGAACGCATCTCGGCCCTCCGTGACCGGCTGGTTGACGGCGTGCGGGACCTGGTACCGGAAGCCGTCCTGCGGGGTGCCGAGGGGAGCGGCCGGCTCCCCGGCAACGCGCACTTCACCTTCCCCGGCTGCGAGGGGGACTCCCTGCTGTTCCTCCTGGACCTTGCCGGGGTGGAGTCATCCACCGGTTCTGCCTGCACGGCAGGGGTGCCCAGGCCTTCGCACGTCCTGCTGGCCATGGGCCTGGACGAGGAGACCGCACGCGGAGCGCAGCGGTTCACCTTGGGCCACGCGTCGGTAGGGGCCGACGTTGATGCGCTGCTGGCCGCGCTTCCGGACGCCTATGCGCGGGCGCGCCAGGCGGGCATGGCAGGGCACGAGTCCAGCATCCAGACCGCTGGAACCCTGTCCCGCCAAGGTTCACCCGGCCGCTGATCCCGTTTTCGGCGAAGGCCGTAGAATAGGTAGGCGAAGATCGTTTCCCGGAAGCCGGCCTGCCCGGGCCGCCCATACCGCCTTGAGCCGGAAACACCCCAACAGAAAGCCACTATGCGAGTTCTAGCAGCCATGAGCGGCGGAGTCGACTCCGCCGTTGCCGCCGCCCGCGCCGTCGAGGCAGGGCATGACGTCGTCGGCGTCCACCTGGCGCTGTCCCGCATGCCCGGCACGCTGCGCACCGGAAGCCGGGGCTGCTGCACTATTGAAGACTCCCGCGACGCATGGCGCGCCTGCGATGTGCTGGGCATTCCGTACTACGTCTGGGATTTCTCCGAGCGGTTCAAGGAAGACGTTGTCCAGGACTTCATCGACGAATACGCCGCCGGCCGCACGCCCAACCCCTGCATGCGCTGCAATGAACGGATCAAGTTCGCGGCGCTGCTGGAAAAGGCCATCGCCCTGGGTTTCGACGCCGTCTGCACAGGCCACTACGCGAAGGTCATCGAGGACGCAGACGGGAACCGCGAGCTGCACCGCGCGGCCGACTGGGCCAAGGACCAGAGCTACGTACTGGGTGTCCTGACCCACGAGCAGCTCAAGCACTCGATGTTCCCGCTCGCCGACACGCCGTCCAAGGCTGAAGTACGTGCGGAGGCTGAGCGGCGCGGCCTGTCCGTCGCCAACAAGCCGGACAGCCACGACATCTGCTTCATCCCCGACGGCGACACTGCCGGCTGGCTCGCTGAAAAGATCGACATGTCCACCGGCGACATCGTTGATGAAACGGGCGCCAAGGTGGGCGAACATCCCGGTGCCAACGCCTTCACCGTGGGCCAGCGCCGCGGGCTGAAACTGGGGACGCCCGCTGCCGACGGCAAGCCGCGGTTCGTCCTTGAGATCCGGCCCAAGGAAAACAAGGTTGTGGTTGGCCCCGAGGCACTGCTGGCCATTGACGAGATCCGCGGCATCAAGGTCTCCTGGGCCGGGCTGCCCATCGCCGAAGTGGGGACCGGCGAGGAGTTCGAATGCCACGCCCAGGTCCGTGCCCACGGGGATCCCGTTCCTGCCACGGCCCGCATGGAGCCGGCCGGACAGGATGCGGAAGCGGCTGGAGACCAGCTTGTTGTCCGGCTCACCACCCCGCTGCGGGGAGTGGCCCCCGGCCAGACGATCGTCCTTTACCAAGGCAGCCGGGTGCTGGGCCAGGCAACGATCGACGCCGCCCGCTCCCTTCAACGCGCCGAACTTTAGGCCATCAGCTTCCGAACACCGTCCCGGTCCTGCCGGGGCGGTGTTCTTTGTTGTGCCGCTGTTCGAAAAGGACCACGGCCCGTTCAGGTAAATTTTGTGTCTCAACTCACAAAATGGCCCCGCCTGAGGGTTCACTCTCTGATTGAATCTAGGCATCAGCACCGCGCGCTTTCCGCCTGAGCAAATGCACCCATCAGCGGTCGGCGGGCGCGCACTCATCGAACAGAAAGTTCACAGATGACGAAGAGCATCAAAGCACTGCACGGCGCCATCGCGCTGGCAGGCATCTCCGCACTCGCATTGACTGCCTGCACGGGCCCTTCAGGCGGAGGCGGAACCTCAACCGGCGAGGCAGGAGGCGGTGCCATCACCTACGGCACCACGGACAAGGTGGTCACCCTCGATCCCGCCGGGTCCTACGACGGCGGTTCCTTCATGGTGATGAACCAGATCTACCCGTTCCTGCTCAACTACAAGCCCGGCACGGCCGATGCCGCGCCGGACATCGCCGAGTCCGCCTCCTTCACCAGCCCCACTGAGTACACGGTCAAGCTGAAGCCCGGCCTGAAGTTCGCCAACGGCAACACACTGGATTCCTCGGACGTCGTGTTTTCCTTCAACCGCGTCAAGTCGATCGACGACCCCAACGGCCCGGCGTCGCTGCTCTCCAACATGGAAAAGATCGAGGCGACGGACCCCAACACCGTGGTGTTCACCCTTGCGGCCGGAAATGACCAGGTGTTCCCCGGCGTCCTGGCCTCGAACCCCGGTCCGATCGTGGACGAGCAGGTCTTCCCGGCGGACAAGATCATGGACGACGACGCCATAGTCGCCGCGAAGCCCTTCGCCGGCCAGTACACGATTGAAAGCTACAAAAAGAACGAACTGGTGAGCTTCAAGCCCAACCCCGACTACCAGGGGCTCCTTGGCAAGGCCTCCAACGAGGGCGCCACGCTCAAGCACTACGCCGACCCGAACAACCTGAAGCTGGACGTGCAGCAGGGCAACATCGACGTTGCCGGCCGCATCCTCACGGCCACGGACGTCGCCGACCTCGAGAAGGATTCCAAGGTCAAGGTCCACAAGGGCCCAGGTGGCGAGCTGCGGTACATGGTCTTCAACTTCGACACCATGCCGTTCGGCGCGAAGACTCCCGAGGCGGATCCCGCGAAGTCGCTTGCCGTGCGCCAGGCGATTGCCCACCTCGTGGACCGCGACGTCATCGCCTCCCAGGTCTTCAAGAACACCTACACTCCGGTCTACTCCTACGTCCCCAAGGAATTCGAAGGAGCAGCGGAACCGCTGAAGAGCCTGTACGGCGACGGAAACGGCAAGCCCAGCGTGGACAAGGCCAAGAAGGTCCTGGCCGACGCCGGCGTCACGTCCGTGGTGGACCTGAAACTGCAGTACACGGACCGCTACGGCACGTCAGCCGCGGACGAGTACGCCCTGGTCAAGGAGCAGCTTGAGAAATCGGGCCTGTTCACCGTTGACCTGAAGTCCACGGAATGGACCACCTACACCAAGGAGCGCCGTGCGGATGCCTACCCCGTGTACCAGCTGGGCTGGTTCCCGGACTACTCGGACGCGGACAACTACCTGACCCCGTTCTTCATCCCCGGCAACTTCCTCGGCAACCACTACGAGAACCCCGCCGTCACGGAGATCGTGAAGAAGCAGCTTGTCACCACGGACAAGGCGGAACGGAGCAAGCTCCTGGGCCAGGCGCAGGAAGCCATCGCGAAGGACCTCTCCACGCTCCCGCTGCTGCAGGGTGCCCAGGTAATGGTGGCCGGTACGGACGTCAAGGGAGTCGAGAAGACCCTGGACGCGTCGTTCAAGACCCGCCTTGGCGTGATGTCCAAGTAGGTCCACCGAACAATCCGGCTCTGACCCACGACGGGGCGGGACGCGGTGCGCCTGCACAGGTGCGCGTGTCCCGCCCCGTCTGCTGGTCGGGAAGCGGTGCATGCCCTCCGCAGGCACCGTAAAAAACAACCTGAGGCACCATGACTACATTGATCGACGCGCCGCCAACGGATGCGGACGGCCTGCTTCCGGCGGCCAAGAAATCCTCCGGCGGGGGATTGGGACAGTACATCCTGATCCGTTTCCTGCTGATTTTCCCCACCATCTTCATCCTGGTGACCATGGTCTTCTTCCTGATGCGGATCACGGGAGACCCCATCACCGCGGCCATGGGCGGACGCCTGCCCGAGGACCAGCTCCAGGAGCGGATCCAGGCTGCAGGCTACGACCGGCCCCTCCTGGTCCAGTACTTCGAATACCTCGGCCAGCTGGCCACCGGCAACTTCGGCCGCACGCTCACGGACAACCGTGCCGTCGTCGAAATGCTCACCACCTACGGCTCGGCCACCCTGGAACTGAGCATCAACGCCCTGCTCGTTGCCCTCCTGGTGGGCATCCCGCTGGGAATGTTGGCGGCCCACCGCAGGGATAAGGCGCCTGACGCCGTCCTGCGGGTTTTCGCCATCCTTTGCTACGCAACCCCGGTGTTCTTCGCCGGCATGCTCCTGAAGCTGACCTTCTCGGTCTGGCTCGGATGGCTGCCGGTGGCCGGGCGGGCCAAAACTTCCAGCGAACTCGCCCTGACCTCCCTTCAGGCCCCCACCGGAATCTACTGGCTTGATGCCCTCCGCAGCGGCAACATGGCTGCGCTCGGCGATGTCCTGGCGCACGCTGTCCTGCCTGCGGTGGCACTGGGCCTGCTGACGGCCGGGATCTTCCTCCGCCTGGTGCGGACCAACGTGATCGGCACCCTGGGCAGGGACTACATCGAGGCGGGGCGATCCAGGGGAGTCAGCGAATACCGCCTGGTCACCAAGCACGCCTACAAGCCCGCACTCATCCCCATCATCACGGTGATGGGCCTGCAGATTGCGGTGATGCTCGGCGGCGCGGTCCTGACCGAGAAGACGTTCGAGTGGAAAGGCCTGGGATTCCAGCTGGCCAACTACCTCACCGCGCGCGACTTCGTCGCAGTGCAGGGCATCGTGGTGCTGCTGGCCATCATCGTGGCCATGACCAACTTCATCGTGGACATCATCGCCGCGCTGATCGATCCCCGCGTGAGGTACTGACCATGAGCATTCCCGCTGTTCCCGTCCCCATGGAAAACCCCAGGGCTCCCTGGTACCGGCGCCTGCCGGTGGTTTCCCACTTCAACAAGAGCGTGGGCCTCCAGCGAGGCATGCTGGTGGCCGGCCTGATCCTCACCGGCATCTTCATCCTCACCGCGCTTTTCGCGCCATTGCTGGCACCCTACGGTTTCTCCCAGCTTTCCGACGCCGACGGCAACTTCCCCACGCAGGAGGTCCCCGGAGGCAAGCACCTCCTGGGCACAACCGTGGGCGGTTACGACGTCCTGTCCCGGGTCATCTGGGGCGCGCAGACCGCCATCCTGGTGATCGTCGTCGCCGTCGCCATGTCCCTCGTCCTGGGCGTTGCCCTCGGCCTGGTCAGCGGCTACCTGGGCGGGTGGCTCGACCGGATCCTGGTGGTCATCGCGGACGCCGTGTATGCCTTCCCGTCCCTGCTGGTTGCCATTGTCATGGCCATCGTCATCAGCGGCGGCCAGTCCAGCCTGCTCGGCGGCATCTTCGCCGCCGGCACGGCAATCACCCTGGTGTTCATCCCCCAGTATTTCCGGGTGATCAGGGCGGAAACGGTCCGACTCAAAGCCGAGCCGTTCGTGGAGTCGGCCAAGGTGGTGGGCGCCTCCAACATCCGCATCATGACCCGCCACATCTACCGCAACGCCACCCGCACCCTGCCGTTGATCTTTACCCTCAACGCTTCCGAGGCCATCCTCACCCTCGCCGGGCTGGGCTTCCTGGGCTTCGGCATCGAGCCGAGCTCCGCCGCGGAGTGGGGCTTCGACCTCAACAAAGCGCTCGCGGACACCACCTCCGGCATCTGGTGGACCGGCCTGTTCCCGGGCCTGGCCATCGTGCTTACCGTGGTGGGCCTGACCCTGGTGGGTGAGAGCATCAACGACCTGAACGATCCGCGGCTCCGGGGCCGCAAGAGCACAGGCGGCAGTTCGCCGGCCCCGGTGGCCAATGCCGCCATCGCAACAGAAGTGGGTGGACTATGACCGTCAACATCGATCCGACATCCGGGGCCGCATCCGGCCACGAGTCCGACGGCGGCCGCCCCGTCCTCGACATCGACCACCTCCAGGTCACCTTTGCCACCGACGGCGGTCCGGTCCATGCCGTCAAGGACGTCAGCCTGGAGGTCCGGAAGGGTGAAGTGCTGGCGATCGTGGGGGAGTCGGGTTCCGGCAAGACCGTCACCGCCAAGACCATCCTGGGCCTGCTGCCGGAGACCGCAACCAGCGGCGGCGCGGTCCTGATCAACGGGAACAACGTGATCACCGTGAGCCCCGCGAAGCTGCGCCAGATCCGCGGCCGCGACGTCGCCATGGTGTTCCAGGAACCCTCAACGGCACTGAACCCCGTGTTCACCGTGGGCTGGCAGATCGCCGAAGGCATCCGGGCCCATGCCGGGAGCGGCGGAAAGCGGGTTTCGGCAAAGGACGCCAAGTCCCGGGCCATAGAGGCGCTGCGGAAGGTGGGCATCCCCGATCCCGAACACCGCGTCAACTACTACCCGCACCAGTTTTCGGGAGGGCAGAAGCAGCGGGTGGTCATCGCAGCGGCGCTGGCGCTGAATCCGGGACTGATCGTCGCGGACGAGCCAACCACCGCCCTGGACGTCACTGTCCAGGCAGAGATCCTGGAACTCCTGCGGGACCTGCGGGACAAGTACGGCACGTCCATTGTGCTCATTACGCACAACATGGGGGTGGTGGCGGACCTTGCCGACCGCGTGGTGGTCATGTACCAGGGGGACGTTGTGGAAGAGGCACCGGCCCGCACCCTGTTTGCCGAACCCAAGCAGGACTACACCCGGAAACTGCTCGCCGCTGTGCCACACCTCGGCCACAACTCGGCGTCGGAGGGCCTGACGGGCAGGGCGCACCAGGATGAGGAAATCCTGGTGGAGGCCAAGGACCTCACCATCGAGTACCCGGGCAGGCTGGGAACTCCGGCTTTCAAGGCAGTGGACGGCGTCAGTTTCACCCTGTCCAGGGGCGAAGTCTTCGGGTTGGTGGGGGAGTCCGGTTCCGGGAAGACCACCATCGGCCGGGCCATCGCCGGCTTGAACAAGACCACGGGCGGCAGCCTCCGCGTGCTGGGCTACGAAATGCTGAACCTCCGGGAGCGCACCTTCAAGCCGCTTCGCAAGGACATCGGCTTTGTGTTCCAGGACCCGGCGGCGTCCTTCAACCCGCAACTGACCATTGGGGACTGCATTGCCGAACCCATGGTCATCCACACAAAGCCAAGCCCGGCGCAGGCGCGCAAACGCGTGGGTGAGCTGCTCGAATCAGTCCAGCTGCCGGCGTCGTACGCTGGGCGGTACCCGCACGAGCTGTCCGGCGGGCAGCGCCAGCGCGCGTCCCTGGCGCGGGCCCTCAGCCTGAACCCCCGCCTGCTGATAGCGGATGAGCCGACGTCGGCCCTGGACGTTTCGGTGCAAGCGAAGGTCCTGGAGCTGTTCAGGGACATCCAGCAGGAGTTCGGCTTCGCCTGCCTGTTCATCAGCCACGACCTGGCCGTCGTGGACACGTTGTCCTCCTGGGTGGGCGTGCTTTATAAGGGCCGGCTGGTGGAGCAGGGCATCGGGAACCAGGTGATGGGAAACCCGCAGCATGACTACACGCGGCGGCTTATCGCGTCCCTGCCGGTGCCGGACCCGCAGGAACA
Organism: Arthrobacter sp. BB-1; assembly: GCF_006151685.1. Taxonomy (NCBI): domain Bacteria; kingdom Bacillati; phylum Actinomycetota; class Actinomycetes; order Micrococcales; family Micrococcaceae; genus Arthrobacter; species Arthrobacter sp. BB-1. The sequence goes on along the minus strand of NZ_VDEV01000022.1, from coordinate 321,912 downwards.
GGCGCGGCGCCGGGAGGAGCACCGGGCCCTGCTGGGCATCTGATGGTGCCGGGCACTTGACGGGCTGAGGGCGGGGACTCGCTTGTAGTGTGTTGGCGCCGGTGCCGTATGCGGCACCGGCGCTTAACACCCGGGCTATCCGAATGCCCTCCCATAGACTTGAGCCATGACGCAGCACAACCCCCACTCTCCTGATTCCGACGACTACGACCCCTCCGCCAGCTCCTTGGCCGGCCAGGTGGACAACTCGGTGATGGCTGAGCTGCTGTCCATCCGTTCCAGCATCGACAACATCGACGCCACCTTGGTCTATCTGCTGGCCGAGCGCTTCAAGGCCACCCAAAAGGTTGGCTTCCTCAAGGCTGCCCACCGGCTCCCCGCCGGCGATCCGGGCCGTGAGGCAGCACAGATCGCCAGGCTGCGCAGGCTTGCCGAAGACGCCCACCTGGACCCCGCCTTCGCGGAAAAGTTCCTGAATTTCATCATCGGTGAGGTCATCCGGCATCACGAAGCGATCGCCGAAGACCACGAGGCGGCCTCCGGACAGCATCCGCAGGCATCAGCGCGCGCGTGACCGGGGGTGAACGGCGCCAGGCCGGTTCCGGCTCCGCGCTGGGAAACGAAGCGCCGCCACGGGAGGTAACGGCCACCGCGCTGGGACCCTGGCCCGGTGAAGACCCGGTGGAAGCGGCAAAAATCATCCGCGGCGAGTTGGGCAGCCCCCACCTGCCGTTCCTCGCCGAGCTGCCGGACCGGGGCGTCGGCTCAGACGCGCTGGGACGCACTGCCTGCCTCCTGGAGGAGCTGGCTGTTGACGTCCAGCCGTATGGCTGGCGGCTCGTGGACCGTCCCGGCAAGGACTTCCGGCGCGCGGCTTCCGCCCTTGCCACGGACATCAACGTGCTGGCCGACGTTGCCGGGGCCGAGGAAGAGCCGGCAGCCGAAATCAAGGTGCAGCTGGTGGGGCCGCTGAGCCTTGCGGCCGGACTCCACCTGCACAACGGCGAACGGGCGCTCATCGACTACGGCGCCCGCCGGGACCTTGCGGCATCCCTTGCTGCCGGGGTGGGACGGTATCTTTCCCGGGTTGCCGCCGCCGTGCCGGGTGCCCGGCTGGTGGTCCAGGTGGACGAGCCGGACATCGCCGCGGTGCTGGCCGGCACCATCCCTACCTCCAGTGGCTACCGGACCCTGCGTGCGGTGGCGGCCTCCGAAGCGCGCGAATCTTGGCGGGTGGTCCTGGACGCTCTGCGCGCTTCCGGCGCAGCCGAAGTGGTCATAGCGGTGCCGGAAATCGAGGCGCCCTTTGAACAGATCCTCGCGGCAGGAGCCGACGGCATTGCCGTTCCGCTGAACGCCCTGACCTCCCGGCAGTGGGAACAGTTGGCCGGAGCGGTTGAAGCGGAGAAGCGCCTGTGGATCGGCGCGCTGGATACCGGGGGAAAGTCGCTGCCAAAGGTGCCGGACTGCGTCGATGCCGTGTGGCGTCCCTGGCGTCAGCTGGGCCTGCCGGCAACAGCGCTCGGCACGGTGCGGATCACGCCCTCGCAGGGACTCGCCGGCGGCAGTCCGGCCCAGGCGACGGCGGTCCTTGGCCGCCTCACGCAGGTGGCCGATGGGCTGAACCAGCGGGCGCTGGGATAGCAGGGGTCAGACCCGGTTTTCCCAGCGGTCCGGCTGTGCGTAGCGCGGCAGGAAACTCTGCGCCGAACTGCCGCCGGTGTAGGGGCGCAGCCGGTAGTCGAAAGCACCGGCGTAGACCAGCACCAGGCCGATCTGCGGCTGGATGACCTTCACCTGGATGCGGTGCCTGCCATTGCTGCCTTCTGCCGGGTCCCACCACTGCTCCGCGTAGGCTTTGGCATCCAAGGCGGCGGGAAGCGGGATGCGGAGTGGGCCAAGAAAGAGCCGGGATGCCTCGGACACCCCGCGAAGCCGGCCCTCCGGCGTGACACTCAAGTTCAGGTCGGTCACCAGCCGCCGGTACCGTCCCACGTAGTCCACCAGCTGGGAGGCGCCGTCCCGGCGGGTGGCGCTGGTGGTGTCCTGGAAGATCCGCGTCCGGCCCGGGAACCGGATCTCGCGGCGGGCTGTCAGGCTGGAGCGGCCAAAGGGGTCCTGGTGGGCATGGTTCTCAATCCGGAAAGGGACGTTCTCGCCGTACTCAGGGAAGAATGCCTCCTCCCCGCTGGTCAGCCTCAGCAGGGGGCGCAGCCATTCCTGCCGGCAGCCCACGACGTCGAAGGTCCCTTCGCCCACCCCGTAGCTGCCGGAACCCGGAACCAGGGAAAAGTAGTCCTGCAGCTCGGGCTGGAGCCGGGAAAAGCCCGTGCCGAGCGCCTGCTGGTAGATGGGGACGTTCATGGGACCTCCTGCGAAAGGGCGGGAACAACGTGCTGTGACCTCACAATGTACCGGCCGCCTTGAGCCTGATGTACATGTCGGCCAGCTTCGGGGGCAGCTGGTGCGGTTCGGCGTCCACCACTTCCACGCCTTGCTGCCTGAGTTCGGCGCTGATGGCCGCGCGCTGCAGCAGCGCCCGCTCCGCGGCGGCTGCGCGGAATACGCCTGCCGCATCGCCGCGATCCTGGAGCATGGCACCCAGCTGAGGGTCCCGGACGGCCGCCACCACCACGACGTGCTGACGCGCCAGCTGTGCCGCGACGGGAAGGAGGCCTTCCTCCGGTGCGCCGCCGTCGAGCGATGTTAGCAGCACCACCAGGGAGCGGTGCGCGGAAACGGCGCGGACCTGGGCGGGGACCGCCGGCCAGTCCATCTCGATGAGTTCGGCCTCCAGCGGGGCCATCGCTTGGACCAACTGGCCCAGGAGGTTCCCCTGCCCGGCAGAGCCCGCCCGGGCGCGGGTTCGGCGGTCAAACGCCAGGAAGTCCACCCGGTCCCCGCCCCGCTCGGCCAGTACCCCCAGCAGGAGCGCCGCTTCCATGCCCGTGTCCAGTCGGGTTTCGTCGTCGATCCTTGCCGCCGACGTCCGTGACGTGTCCAGGACCATGACCACCCGCCGGTCCCGTTCAGGCCGCCAGGTCCGCACCACCACCGCTGACCGGCGGGCGGTGGCCCGCCAGTCGATGGAGCGGACGTCGTCTCCCCGGACGTAGTCGCGCAGTGAATCGAACTCGGTGCCCGCGCCGCGGATCTGCACCGCGGCCTTGCCATCCAGCTCGCGCAGTTTACGCAGCTTTGACGGCAGGTGCCGGCGGGAATGGAAAGGCGGCAACACCCGCAGCGAACCGGGGCAATCGATGGTCCGCTGGCGCGCCGCCAGCAGCAGCGGGCCGAAAGATCGGAGGGTGACGTGCGGCGCCTTCAGGTCCCCACGCCGGACGGGCCGCAGCCGCACGGTGACGCGCCTGCCTTCGCCGGCGGGAACATCGATGTCCTGTACCGGGTCCTGTGCTCCCGCCGACGGTTGCCACGCATCGCGGATGACGCCGCGGAGCCGCCGGCCGCCGTCGTTCTGCACTTTCAGCACGGCGTCCACGCCCGCATGCAGCGTGACGTTTCCAGGCTCGGAACGCAGGACGCGCACCCGGCGCGGCGAGGCCGCGAGCAGGAGGTCGACGGCGGCAAGGGCCGTGAGCGCGGCAGCCACCAGCAGCACCGTTCCCCAGTTCGGAAGCAGCAGGACCGGCACCACACCGAGCAGCACCAGCAGCACAAAACGCCCGGAGACGGCCATCAGCGCGGAACGGGAACGGACGCCAGGATGCTGCCCAGTACGTCGTCCACCCGTACTCCGTCCATTTGGGCTTCGGGCTGGAGCGCCACGCGGTGCCGCAGGCAGGGGAGGGCCAGGGCTTTGACGTCGTCGGGGGTGACAAAGCTCCTGCCGGAGAGCCAGGCCCATGACCGGGAGGTGTTCAGCAGGGCGGTGGCGCCGCGGGGCGAGACGCCAAGGAGGAAAGAAGGTGCCGAGCGGGTGGCCCGCACCAGGTCCACGATGTAGGCGATGACCTCAGGGTCCACGGCCACGGAAGCCACCGCCTGCCGCGCCCGTGCCAGGTCTTCCGCGCCTGCCACGGCGCGGACACCGGCAGCGGTTAGGTCCCTGGGGTCGAAGCCGGCGGCGTGGCGCCGGATGACCTCCATTTCGTCCTGGCGCCCGGGCAGCGGCATGGTCAGCTTGAGCAGGAACCGGTCAAGCTGCGCCTCGGGCAGCGGGTAGGTGCCTTCGTATTCCACCGGGTTCTGGGTGGCGGCGACCAGGAACGGAGCCGGCAGCGGCCGCGATTCGCCGTCCACGGACACCTGCCGCTCCTCCATGGCCTCCAGCAGGGAGGCCTGGGTTTTGGGAGGCGTCCGGTTGATCTCGTCCGCCAGCAGGATGTTGGTGAAGACCGGCCCCTCCCGGAAGGTGAATTCGGAGGTGTGCGAGTCATAAACCAGCGACCCTGTAATGTCGCCGGGCATCAGGTCCGGAGTGAACTGGACGCGCTTGGTGTCCAGGCTCAACGCCGCGGACAACGCACGCACCAGCAGGGTTTTCGCCACGCCGGGAACGCCCTCCAGGAGCACGTGCCCCTGCGAGAGCAGCGCGATCAACAGTCCGGTCACGGTGGCGTCCTGCCCCACCACCGCCTTGGCCACCTCGTGGCGCACGTCCAGGAGGGCCTGCCGGGCGGCATCGTGTTCCATGTGGTCCAGGACCCGGGGGCCGCTGCCTTGCTCGCTCATCGGCTTTTGACTTCTTTCTCTAGGGTGTCCAGTTCCCGCGACCAGGCAACCAGCCGTGCCTCGGTGCGGGGATGTTCGTTGACGAGTTGGTGGAGCTGCCGGGCCGGCTGCCCGAGGTGCTGGGCGGCGGCGTCGATCACCTGGGCGGCAGTGGACCCGGCACCCAGCCGCAAATGCCCGGAGAGCCGCACCAGGGTTCCGGCCCGGAGATTGTCCCGGGCCTGGTCCACGGCATGGGAATCGTGGTACAGCCGGGCCCTGCCCTCTGCCGTCTCCACAGCCTTGACCACCACGGGCAGGGGCTCGAACACCAGCGGGCCAAGGCGCCTGCCCCGCCAGGCGATTGCGGCCGCCGCCACCAGGGCGAGCCACGGCCCAAGGAAACGCACCCAGTCCGGGGCGAGTTCGTCGAGGGTTTGCGGGGAGCTGCCGGTTTCCAGGTCCTCGACGGTGGGAAGGTACCAGACCAGGTCCGGGGAGGCGCCGAGGGTGCGGACGGCCAACGCCGCGTGGCCGAGGTGGTCCAGGCGGTCGTTATTGAGGATGCCGGTGCTTCCCAGGACCGTGAGCCTGCCGTTGTCCTCCACGGCAAGCACCCCGGCGGGAGAACCGGCGGGCCGGTAACAGGAGGTGCCGCCGTCGTAGATAAAGCCTGACTTGCCGGAAACCGGTCCGGCCGCTTCCGCATCGGGGAGGCCGCACCCGGGCTCCAGCTCGGGGGACGCGTCCGGCACCACCCCTGCCTGGCGGATGCTGCTGCTGAGCGCCGCGAGGGTTGGCAGCCTGGGCGAAACCAGCACCACCCTTTCCGCGGACGCCGCCAGTTCCTGGAGCCGCGGCTCGTCGAGGAAACCGCCCCTGTCATACAGCAGGAGGGTGGGGGAGGCTCCCGCCTCCAGCGCCGCCATGGCCGCCTCGAAATTCCCGGCGGCGTGGACCTCGACGCCGTGCCGGCCAAGGATCTGCGTAACGGCCCGCGCGCCGGTTGGGCCGGCGTTGTTGGGGGACAAGGGAACGGCATCTCCTTGAGGGGCCAGCTGCGCCCAGAGAACCAGGGCCAGGGCTGCGGCCACCACGGCCCACAGTGCCGCGGGTGTGCGGTGGCGGCCCAGCCACCCCGGCATGCTGCCGGCTTTCCCCGCGGCGCTGTCTTGTCCCGGCCCGGGCCCCTCCTGGGTTGCGGGTGCGCGAACGACGGCGGTCATGGCCGTGCCGCCCTGTCCGGCGCCAGGGGTACCTGCTGTGCCTGATCCGGCTGGGCCTGTTCCTGCCGGCCCGTGGTGCGCGCCGGCTTCATGGCTTCGAGCGCGTTGTCCAGGCTGGCCATTGCCTCATAGTCGGCGGCGTCTGCCATCCGGTTCCCATACCGGATGGCGTCAAAGGTCCCGGCTGCCCTGCCCAGGCGTTCCGCCTCGGCGCCGAACGGTGCAGCCAGTTCACGGGCCACCTCATCAGCCGTCCGCCCCGGCTGCGGATCGAGGATGGTGCGGTCCTCGGCAGAGCGGACCAGCGCACGGAAGAGGTCGACGACGGCGTCCCCCCACTTCCCGGCCGCGGCGGACGCCTCGGCGCGCTGCCGGTAGTCCGCGGGTGTCAAAACGCTGTCCGGTTCGAACACGTTTTTGGCCCGCCGCGCTTTCGGATTCAGCCGTGGCTTGGCGATAATCACGGCGGCCGCGATCACCACGGCGATGACGATCCCAATGACCGGGCTGGGCACCGTGCTCCCCTCAGCTGCGGAACCGTCCAGGGACTGGAGCCAGTCCACGAAGCCCTGCCAGAGCGCCTCGAGCCAGCCCGGAGCAGCTTCCCGGTACTCGGGTTTTGCCAGTTCCTCGGCGGCCCAGCGGCGGGCCTCCTCTGCGCCGGGCAGGACCGGGGGTTCAGCGGCCATCCGGCCATGCCCCTGCCGCCGGTCCGGGTCCTGGGTTCCCGCCGTTGTGGTTCCAGCCGGGCCTGCCCGTTACGTGGCCGCGCCCCGGGACGCCGTCCGGATCGGCGCCCGTCTCCATCTGGCGGAGCAGCGAGATATCCAGTCCGTCCTTCCTCATCCGGAGGTCCATGTAGATCAGTGCCATGACGGACGTCTGGAAGGCGTAGCCGAGGGCCCCGGCCAGAGCACCGAGGATGGCCGTGACGATGCCGATCGCGACGGCAATGGCCATGTCCTGTCCGTTGCCGCCGTGGGGGGAAAGGAAACTGGCCACCAGCGGGGGCAGCAGTCCCACCGGGATCATGACGATCTGGCTGACAATTGCCACCATGATGCCCACCACAAGCGTGATCCCCAGGATCCGCCACCAGTTGGCCCGGGTCAGTTCCCACGATCGGCGCAGGCCAGCCCGGGCGCCGAGTTCCTCGATGACGACGGCGGCCGGGGCCACCATCAGCTTCACGTAGATCCAGACGTACAGGGCAACAAAGCCGAGGAACAGGGGGATGAGCAACAGGATGCCCATCCCTTGCATGGTTGCGGTCAGCGCGACGGCCAACGCTGCGGGGACAAGCATCGCCAGCAGGGTGGCGGCCATCAGCAGGGCAGCGAGCCGGACAAGCGCTCCGACCCGCGGGCGGGCAAGGGACCACATCTGCTTGAAACTGGTGGGCCGGTTGAGGATGGAACGCGCCACGGGCACCACCATGGCGCCCTGCAGGACCGAGGCGATGAAGAGGGTGAGGACGGCCACCAGCAGGACGGCGGCGGCGAATCCCAGGCCGAGGGCTGCCAGGTCGGCATCACTGGTGCTGCTGGCCCAGGCTTCGACGGAGTCCATCGACGTTGCCGTGGCAGCTGTGAGGACAGCCGTAAGGATGGCGGCGAGGGACTGCGCCAGCAGCGAAGCGCCCAGCATGGCCTTCGCGTTCCGCCGGATCACCTGGAAGGAACCGTCCATGATCTCCCCGAACATCAGCGGACGCAGCGGGACGATCCCCGGCTTCGGGGGAGCCACATACCGCGGTTGGCCAAAGGGAGTGCCCTGGTTCGGATAATGCTGGTTCGGATCGTGCTGGCTCGGATAGCGGGGCTGCGGAGGCCCAGGGTAGGCAGAACCGGGCTGGCCCCACGGCTGCTGCGGCGACGGCTGCTGCCACGTCGGCGGACCCCACGGCTGCTGCGGTGCCTGCTGCCAGCCGGGAGGTTGTTGTCCCGGAATCTCGTGTCCCGGCGGGTGAGGTCCCGGCGTTTGCTGGCCGGAAGGGCGCCGCCAGGCAGCCTGCCGGTCCTGCGGCTCCTGCGCGTCCGAATCCTGTGGTGACACCAATGTTCCTTCCCCCCGTACCAGTGCGCCGTCAGCGTGACCCGCTCCACTGGCTCAGGCGCGGCGCTGCAAACGCCCGGCGTGGCACCAGCCTATAGTTCCGGCGTCGGGCATCCTAGCGTCCCGCCATGCCGGAGGGCCTCCAATAGGACAAAGCCATCCTGATAAGGGAATATATAGCTATGAAGGCACGCATTCTGGTGGTAGATGATGACGAAGCGCTGGCCGAAATGATTGGAATTGTTCTCCGCAACGACGGCTTCGAGCCCGTCTTCTGCGCGGACGGCGCCCAGGCGCTTGACGTTTTCCGGTCATCCCGGCCGGACCTGGTATTGCTGGACCTTATGCTTCCCGGTGTGGACGGCATCGAGGTCTGCCGGCAGATCCGCGCGGAGTCGGATGTTCCGATTGTCATGCTCACCGCCAAGTCGGACACGTCCGACGTCGTCCGCGGACTCGAATCCGGCGCCGACGACTATGTGCCCAAGCCGTTCAAGCCGGCCGAGCTTGTGGCCCGCGTCCGTGCCCGGCTCCGTCCCGGCGACCAGAAGGCGCCCGAAACATTGCGCATCGCCGACATCACGATCGACGTCGCCGGGCATACCGTCAGCCGGGGCAATGAGCGGATCTCGCTGACGCCACTGGAGTTCGACCTCCTGGTAGCCCTTGCCCGGAAGCCATGGCAGGTGTTTACCCGCGAACTGCTGCTCGAGCAGGTGTGGGGCTACCGCCACGCCGCGGACACGCGCCTCGTGAACGTCCATGTCCAGCGCCTCCGTTCCAAGATCGAGCAGGATCCGGAAGCCCCGGAAGTCGTATTGACGGTGCGTGGTGTCGGCTACAAAGCAGGAGCCTGAACCCGCGGCGCACGGCGGTACACCCGGTACGGGCGTGCCCACTCCCGCGGGACCATACACCCCCGGGGGAGTTTCCGGGCATCACAGCGGCACCGGCCCGCCGCCACCTCCGGAACACACTGATGCCATCAACCTGCGGCTGCGCCGCCTGACGTTCCGCGCCCACCTCTGGCAGCGGCGGTCCCTGATCGTGGGCCGGCGCGTTGCACGGCTGGTCAAGACCGGAGTCCGCCGCTTCCTGCCTGCCCTGCGCTACATCGGGCGTTCCCTCCACCGCCGGTGGCGCCGGTCCCTGCAGTTCCGCACGGTCCTCACCACCCTGCTCCTGGCCGTCACGTCTTTCGCGGTGGTGGGCGCGTACCTGTCCAACCAGATTGCCAACAACCTCTTCCAGGAGCGGTTGACGCAGGCCGAGTCGGAGACCCGCTATAACGTCAAGCAGGTGCAGGACACGTTCGACGGCGCACAGGTCACCGACCAGGCCAGCGTGATCACCCTCGTCTACGACACGCTGAACGCAGTGGAGGGCCGCGGTTCTGTCATCCAGCGAAGGTACGTCTTCGAGGCCGTGCCGGAACAGACCAAGCCGCGGAACCGCTGGGTTGAATCCCGGGCGTCCGACCAGTTGACCGTCAGCGTCATTCCGCCGGAGCTTCGCAAGGCCGTGCAGGAGTCCGGGAAGGACCAGTATTGGGCGTCCACGGTCATCCCGGTGGGTACCGAGGACCGGCCCGGTATTGCCGTGGGCAACAAAGTGACATTCAACGGCACCGTCTACGAGCTGTACCTGATCTATGACCTCAACACCGCGCAGAAGACCCTGGACGAGATCCAGAGCGTCCTCTGGGCAGGCGGGGCGGTGCTGGTGCTCCTGATCGGCGCAGTCGCCTGGTATGTCACCCGGAATGTGGTCAGCCCCGTCAGCCACGCCGCCATGGTCTCAGAGAAACTCGCAGCGGGCCAGTTGCAGGAGCGCATGGTGGTCCGGGGTGAGGACGAAGTGGCCCGGCTCGGCGCGTCCTTCAACCATATGGCAGCGAGCCTCCAGGAACAGATCACCCAGCTGGCAACCCTTTCCCAGATGCAGCAGCGCTTCGTCTCAGACGTTTCCCACGAGTTGCGGACACCGCTGACCACCGTCCGGATGGCCGCAGAGGTCCTGTATGACGCCCGCCACGATTTCGACCCCATCAACAAGCGTTCGGCCGAACTGCTCTACAACCAGGTGGAGCGTTTCCAGTCGCTCCTCTCAGACCTGCTGGAGATCTCGCGGTTCGACGCCGGCGTGGCGGTACTGGATGCGGAAGCGGAGGACATCCTGCAGGTGATTGCCCACGCCATCGAGGGCGCGGCCCCGGTGGCCGCCGAATATGGTTCCGAGATTGTCCTCAGGGCGCCGGAAGGTGCCGTCATCGTGGAGATGGATGCCCGCCGTATAGACAGGATCCTGCGGAACCTGATCCTCAACGCCGTGGAGCACGGCGAAGGAAAACCCGTCACTGTCACCGTGGCAGCAAGCCAGACCGCCGTCGGGATTGCCGTCCGGGACCAAGGCATCGGGATGGAGCCGGCGGAAGCGGCGCGCGTCTTTGACCGCTTCTGGCGGGCGGACCCTGCACGTGCCCGCACTACCGGCGGAAGCGGCCTTGGCCTGTCCATCGCCATGGAAGACACTAAGCTGCACAACGGCTGGCTCCAGGCGTGGGGTAAAAAGGGCAGCGGCGCCAACTTCCGCCTGACGCTGCCGCTCCGCCAGGGAGAAGAGATCGACAAGTCGCCGGTCCAGCTGGAGCCGGAGGACATCACGCTTCCCGGTGGGCCGGGCTCCAGGAACATGCTGGTCCTGGAAACGGGCACCGCTTCGCTTGCACCGGCGTCGTCCCCGAAGGAAGGAACATGATGGGCCGCACCGGCCGCCTGGCGAAGCTGCGTGCTTCACTGCTGGTCCTGCTGCTGGTCCTGCTGGCCGGCTGCGCCCGTATTCCCACATCGGGGCCGGTGGGCAAGAGCAGCGAGGGCAGCGCGGGGAACGTCAGCGCACCGGTGTTCCTGCCGGCAGCGCCCCAGCCGGGCGCCCTGCCGGAGACCATCATCGATTACTTCTACCGGGCCGGCAGCGGCTACGAGGACGACTACGCTGTGGCCCGCCAATACTTGACACAGGCCTCCTCCGTGTCCTGGAAGCCGGACCAGCGGGCGCTCGTTTACCGCGAGGCGCGGGTGGTGGCAACGGATAAGGAGAACGTCTACAACTACGAACTGGATGTCGCCTACACCGTGGACGCGGACGGCATCGCCACCCAGTCGCCGGAGGGAACGATTGAGAATATTCCGGTGACCCTCACCCAGGTGGACGGTGAATGGCGGATTTCCGGCCTCCCGGACGGCACCGCCATCGCCGAGGAAACGTTCAAGGTGATTTACGGGGCCTACCCCATCTACTTTTACGACCCCACGTTCACGTTCGCTGTTCCGGATGTCCGCTGGTTCATCAAGAACAAGACGGTCAAGGCAATGACCAGCGCACTGCTGGCGGGGCCGGCGCCCTACCTCCGCGGGGCAGTGGCGAGTGCCTTCCCCTCCGGCATCAAGCTTGCGCGGGAGTCGGTTCCCGTCGTCTCAGGCGCTGCGCAGGTGGACCTGACAGCCAAGGAACTGATGGAGACGTCCCCGGAGGACCGGCTCAGGATGCAGATGCAGCTGACGCTGACGTTCCGCAGCCAGCCCGACGTCGTCAATGTCGAGCTGCGCGCAAACCAGGATTTGGTGCGGGTGGAGGACAACGGAGCCGTCCTCCCGCCAGTCCAGGACAAGAGCGTGCCGTCCCGCCAGATTGCCATCAGCGGCAACGAGCTGGCGCGGTACGAAAACAACCGGGTCTCCCCCCTTCCGGACATGCAGCCCGTGTCATCGCTCGCGCCGCGGTTCCCGGCGGAATCGCCGGTGTCGCAGACGGCCGCGTTCCTCAATGAAAGCCGCACCACGCTGTACAGCATCAGTCCCGGGCAGCCGGCGCGGGCCCTGACCACGAGGAGCACGCTGAGCCGGCCGTCCTTCGGCCTCAGTGAATGGGTCTGGTCGGCAGGTCCGGGAGCCACGGGGGGCACTGAAGTCGTGGCGTTCCGTCCGGCCGGAGTCGCGGAAGGCGCCGCGGTTCCCACCGTCACCCTGTCACCTGCGTGGCTGGCCGGAAGAACTGTCAAGGAGTTCCGGATTTCCCGGGAAGGGGTCCGGGCGCTGGTGATTTCGGAGCAGAACGGCAAGACCCGGGTCCAGGTGACCGGAATCATCCGGGGCGCCGACGGGACGCCGCGCGAGCTGACACCGCCGGTCACCCTGGCCACCGGCAGCGATCCGGACCAGGGTGCCTGGGTCACGGATACAACCCTTGTAGTGATGAAGGGGGCAGCCGGGCAGAACGTCACCCCGGAACTGCTGTCACTGACCTCCGGGCAGCCGCAGCAGCTGGCCCCCTGGCCCGGCCTCGTGGCCCTCAGCGCGGGCAACGGGGCCGAGGAGATCTATGCCCAGTCCGCTGAGGGGATCTTCCAGCGGCTTGGCAACGGCTGGTCGCCGCAGATCAAGGGCCCTATCGATCCGGCATTTCCGGGCTGAGGAACCCGGCGGGTAACACGGGCCGGCCAGGTGCGCCGGGCGGAGTCCTGTGTTCCCGGGCGCTGTCCACATAGCGCCCCTGCCTGCTGCCCGGCAGCGGGGTGCAGGCCGAAGATGAAGGGGTGAGCAGCAGACCAGCATCCGGCGGAAGGGCCGCGGCGCCTGTCCGGCTCGACCCCGACCTCAACCCTGCCCCCGGGATTCCCGCCAGGCACCGTTCGGACCACGGCAGCGCCTTCCTTCGGTTCACCGACCAGCTCGCGAGTGCGGCCGCGGACCTGCTGTCGCTGGCTGTTCCTGTTGACTGTGTCTGCTGCGGTGCGGAGGACCGGGCGCTCTGCGTCCCCTGCGACCGCCATATTCGGCGCCTTACAGCAGTCCCGTTCCGGGCAGAACGCGGAGCGCCGGCGCTGATGGACGTGGACGGGTTGGTGTTGCTTCCGGTGGTGGCTGCCGGTGTCTACCGCGAAGAGCTCGCCCAGGCGATGCTTTCGTTCAAGCGGCACGGCCAGCATCAGCTCAAGCGAAGCCTTGGCCGGGCGCTCGGCGGGGCGGTCCGCGCTGCCTGTGAGGGCTCGGGGGAGTTCTGCCTCGTCCCGGTGCCCACCAGCACCAAGGCCTACCTGAACCGGGGTTTCAGCCCTGTCCACCTGCTGCTCGGCGGGGCCTCGCAGCAGCTTGCCGGGTTGGCTGTCGCTGATGTCCTCGCAAAGACCGGCGGGTCCGTGTTGCAGCTGCCGGGCGGCCAAAAGGGCCTGGGCCGGGGCGCCCGGGCGCAGCGGGTGCGGGGCTCCATGCGGGTCTCAAGGTGGGGGCAGGGAAGGGTGGCGGGCCGCCGCTGCGTCATCATCGACGACGTCCTGACCACCGGCTCCACGCTGTCCGAAGCAGCCCGTGCACTGCATGCAGCAGGGGCACACGTGGCGGGCGCCGTCGTCCTCGCTGCGACACGCCCGCCCGACGCCGAGGGCCACAGCGCCCCACCCCCGAAGACCCGCGGAAGCCACCGTGACTTAGAAAAAAATAAACCAAGAAAGGATGAATAAAGGGTGCCTATGAACTAACGTCGGTGGTGGGTACCAAGAACAGAATGTACCTTTCGATGGCGGCTCGGAGAGGGGCTCGACTGTCACACAGATCGGCCCAGGGAAGCGCCGCCGTCGTGTCACCGAAGTCATTTGGAGGGCACCATGGAGTTTATGATCAGCGGACGAAATCTGACAGTCTCAGACCGGTTCCGTGAATATGCCGGGGAAAAGATTTCGAAAATCGAGTCGCTTGGGGACAAGGTCCAGCGGGTCGACGCGAAAGTCTCAAAGGAGACCAATGCCCGGCAGACCGGCGATCAGCTGACCGTTGAGGTGACAGTACTGGGCCGGGGACCCGTGATCCGTGCCGAAGCCAGCGCCGCTGACAAGTTCGCAGCATTCGATCTCGCCTACAACAAACTGCTTGAACGGCTCCGGCGGGCCAAGGACCGCAAGAAGGTCCATCATGGACGGCACACCCCTAAGGCCGTCCGGGAAGCAACGGCCACCCTCGAACCCGCCAGCGCGCACGAGCCGCTATATGTCGAGGCCAGCCACCGGAATGAGGCCGTCGCCGCCCCGGAAGAAAAGTCTCCCTACGATGTCGAGAATGACATCCCGGCCGGCAACTCCCCGGTCCTGATCCGGCGCAAGGTTTTTCCTGCCGCCTCCATCTCCCTCGACGACGCCGTGGACAACATGGAACTTGTTGGCCACGATTTCTACCTTTTCGTGGACAAAGCCACGAATACGCCGTCGGTTGTGTACCGGCGCCGCGGCTGGACTTACGGGGTCATTACCCTGGACCATGAATGCGAGCCCGGGGACACCGTGGTGGAGGAAAAAGTCATTGCGTACCGTTCGGACGACGCCGCCGCCAACGCTTAGGGTGGTGAACACCATCCACAGAGAGGACTGATGTGTCAGCGACGCTGAGCCTGGACCAGGCACGGCGGATCGCTTTGGCAGCACAGGGACTCGACAAAGGACGGCCCACCGGCCCCGTGACCCCGCGGGCGGTGGGCCGCACCTTTGCCCGAATCCAGCTCGTCCAGATCGATTCCGTGAACGTCCTCTCCCGGAGCCACTTCCTGCCCTTCTTTTCGCGGCTGGGAAACTACGACCGGACCATCCTGCAGCGAATGACCACCGTCCATCCCCGCGGCATGGTGGAGTACTGGGCACACGAGGCGAGCTACATCCGTCCGGAGCACTACGCGGACCTCCTCCTGTGGCAGAAACGGTCCTGGGTTGGCGCCTCCCGCATGGACCCTGACCTTCGCACTGCCATCACGGGGAAGATCCTTGACACGCTGGCACATTCCCGGCCCCTGACCGCAGCCCAGCTGACTGCCAGGATGGGCCACGTCGAGGAAAAGGAAACGGCCAACTGGGGCTGGAACTGGAACGCCGTCAAACGGGTCCTCGAGCACCTGTTCGAGGAAGGTGTGGTCTCTGTGGCATCGCGGACCGAGCAGTTCGAGCGGCGGTACACATTGACTGCCAAGGTGCTGCCCGGGATGCCCACGGCGGCAGCAGGGGATGCCGCCCCTGCGGAAGCGATGAACCGGCTGATCGACGCTGCAGCCCAGGCGCACGGCATCGGCACCGTCCGCTGTTTCGCGGACTACTTCCGCACGCCTCCGAAGGCCGCGGGGGCCGCCGTCGAACATCTGGTGAAGCTGGGCAGGCTGGAACGCGTCACCGTGGAGGGCTGGGACCGTGACGTCTTCCGCCACGTCGAGTCGAGGCTGCCGCGGCGGGCCAGCGGCCGTGCCCTGCTCAGCCCGTTCGACTCGCTGGTCTTTGAGCGCCGGCGGCTTGAGGAACTGTTCGGCTTCCACTACCGGATCGAGATCTACACGCCCGAACACAAGAGGCGGCACGGGTATTACGTCCTGCCCTTCCTCCTCCGCGACCGGATCGTCGCCCGCGTGGACCTGAAGGCGGACCGCCAAGGCGGAAGGCTGCTGGCCAGGTCTGCCTTCGCGGAGCCGGACGGCCCGCCGGACACCGCCGTCGAACTCGCTGCGGAGCTTCGGCTCATGGCCGACTGGCTCGGGCTGTCCGAAGTGGAAGTTTTCCCGGTGGGTGACCTGGCCGGCAGCCTCGCCGCTGCAGTCGCCGGGGGCGGAGTATCCGCTCTGAGGGAACAAACGGGACTCGCGGCGGTGTCTCTCCCGTAGACTAAAAACGCCAGAATTCGGCGGCATGAGACTGGGAGCATCTTCACGTGGCATCACTTATCGAAAAACTTCTCCGCACCGGTGACAAAAAGACACTCCGGCAACTGCGGAACTATGCCGACTCCATCAATGCCCTGGAAGACTCCTTCAAAACCTTCACGGATGCCGAACTCCGGGAAGAAACCGACCGGCTCCGAGAACGCCACCAAGACGGCGCGCAGCTGGACGACCTGCTCCCCGAAGCATTTGCCGCGGTCCGCGAAGCATCGTCGCGGACCCTCGGGATGCGCCACTTCGATGTCCAGCTGATGGGTGGCGCCGCCCTGCATCTGGGCAACATCGCAGAAATGAAGACCGGTGAAGGCAAGACCCTGGTGGCGACCGCTCCCGCCTACCTGAACGCGCTGACCGGCAAGGGTGTCCACGTAGTCACCGTCAATGATTACCTCGCCGAATACCAGTCCGACCTCATGGGCCGCGTCTACCGTTTCCTCGGCCTGACCAGCGGATGCATCCTGGCCAACCAGGACCCGGCGGTTCGGCGCCAGCAGTACGCCGCGGACATCACGTACGGCACCAACAACGAGTTCGGTTTCGACTACCTCCGCGACAACATGGCGTGGGACAGGAACGAACTCGTCCAGCGCGGGCACAACTTCGCCATCGTTGACGAGGTGGACTCCATCCTTATCGATGAAGCGCGTACGCCGCTGATCATCTCCGGCCCCGCGCAGGGGGACACCAACCGCTGGTACAGCGAATTCGCCAAGGTTGTCCTCCGGCTGCAGCCGGAAAAGGACTACGAGGTCGATGAGAAGAAGCGCACCGTTGGCGTCCTGGAGAGCGGCATCGAGAAGGTGGAGGACTACCTCGGCATCCAGAACCTGTACGAATCCGCGAACACGCCCCTCATCGGGTTCCTGAACAACGCCATCAAGGCCAAGGAACTGTTCAAGCGGGACAAGGACTACGTCATCCTGGACGGGGAAGTCCTGATTGTCGACGAGCACACCGGCCGCATCCTGGCCGGCCGGCGCTACAACGAGGGCATGCACCAGGCGATCGAGGCCAAGGAAGGCGTCGAGATCAAGGCCGAGAACCAGACCCTGGCCACCGTGACGCTGCAGAACTACTTCCGCATGTACGGCAAACTCTCGGGCATGACCGGCACCGCCGAGACCGAGGCTGCCGAGTTCATGAGCACCTACAAGCTGGGCGTGGTGGCCATTCCCACCAACCGGGACATGCAGCGCATCGACCAGCCGGACCTCGTCTACAAGAACGAAACGGTCAAGTTCGACGCCGTTGTGCGGGACATCGCCGAACGGCACGAAAAGGGCCAGCCCGTCCTGGTGGGCACCACCAGCGTTGAAAAGAGCGAATACCTCTCCCGGCTCCTCGCCAAGGAAGGCATCCGCCACGAGGTCCTGAACGCGAAGAACCATGCCCGCGAAGCCGCCATCGTTGCCCAGGCAGGCCGAAAGGGCGCCGTCACGGTGGCCACCAACATGGCCGGCCGCGGTACCGACATCATGCTCGGCGGCAACGCCGAGTTCACGGCCGTGGCCCAGCTGGCGAAGCGCGGACTGGACCCGGAAGAGAACTCCGAGGAGTATGAGTCCGAGTGGCCCGCCGCCCTGGAGGCCGCCAAGCAGTCCGTCAAGGACGAGCACGAGGAAGTCCTGGACCTCGGCGGACTCTATGTCCTCGGCACCGAGCGCCACGAATCACGCCGCATCGACAACCAGCTCCGCGGACGTTCGGGCCGCCAGGGTGATCCCGGCGAGTCCCGCTTCTACCTCTCGTTGACTGATGACCTCATGCGGCTCTTCAACTCGGGGGCGGCAGAACGGCTCATGAACAGCTCCGTACCGGACGACGTCGCACTGGAGTCCAAGCTTGTGTCCCGGGCTATCGCCTCCGCGCAGGGCCAGGTTGAGGGGCGCAACGCCGAACAGCGCAAGAACGTCCTGAAGTACGACGACGTCCTGAACCGCCAGCGTGAAGCCATCTACAGCGACAGGCGCCGGATCCTCGAAGGCGATGACCTGCACGAGAAGGTCCAGTTCTTCGTCGAGGACACCATTACCGCCTTCATCGATGCCGCAACGGCCGAAGGCAACGGGGACGACTGGGACTATAACCAGCTCTGGACCAACCTCAAGACGCTCTACCCTGTGAGCGTCACTCCGGAAGAGATCATCGAGGAAGCCGGTGGAAAGTCCAGGCTCACCGTCGAGTTCCTGAAGGAGGAGCTGCTGTCCGACGCGCGGCTGGTGTACCAGGCACGTGAGGAAGCCATCGGCTCCGAAAGCATGCGGGAACTCGAGCGCCGGGTGGTCCTCTCCGTCATTGGACGCAAGTGGCAGGAACACCTGTACGAGATGGACTACCTCAAGGAGGGCATCGGCCTGCGCGCCATGGCACAGCGTGATCCCCTCGTGGAGTACCAGCGTGAAGGCTTTATCCTGTTCCAGAGCATGATGGAGGCGATCCGCGAGGAGAGCGTCGGGTTCCTGTTCAACCTTGAAGTGGAAGTCACGCCCGCCCAGGATGTGGTAGTGGCCGATGCGCAGGGCGGACACACCGAGCATGTTGAACCGCAGGTGCGGGCTGCCGGCTTGGAAGCTCCAGAAAAGCCTGCCCAGTTGCAGTACACCGCTCCGAGCGAAACCGGTGGAACGCAGACCCGGGTGGAGACCCGTTCCTCCGGCCGTTCCGGAAATCCGGCCAAGGCAGCCGCGCAGGATGCGGCCAAGCGGCCCGCAAAGAAGAAGCGCCGCTGACCACTGGCGGACTTGCCGGCCGCGGCGGCGGGCGATGCAGTGGAGGCAGGGCCGGGGAACAGGGTTCCCCGGCCCTCATCCTTTTCCGTTGCGTCTTCAGCCGATGACAAGTTCTGTCACCCGCCACACCTGTTTGCTCTGCTCCAGCCGGACGGCAACAGCACGGGCACGGACGTCGTCCACCACCACCGCGCTGGCTTCATAGATGCCGTCCGCGACCTCGCAGACCCGGACCGACCTGACTGTGGAGTTTCGATGGAGCCTGGTCAGGGCCGGGTTGCCGGTACGGGTGAGCTCCCGCCGGATAAGGGCGGCGCGGTGCTGCAGTGCCGCCAGGCAGCGGGGGTCAAGGCGCCGGGCGAGCTGATGGATCGGCCGGATGCCCGCGAGTACCTCCATGGCCGCCTGTACTGTGTTGCGGGCGATCGCGCGGACTTCCGCCATGTCGTCGGCGGGACGCAAAGGCGCGGGAGCTCCCCGGTGGGCGGGAGACAGGGACGCGGGAGTGTGGCGGCGCGCCGACAGGGGTGCCGTGGTTGCGGTGGTAGCCCGGCGCGGTGGTGGATGTCCTGCCTCCGCCGGTCCGGGGGCCGTCCTTTGGCCTGCCGTAGTTGTGGCCTGGGCGGCGCGTATCGGTGTAACTGCACTCATCGGATTTCCCCTAAAGGTGGATGGCCGGTCTGTTGGATCCCGGATGGGATCGGCTTGGATTGTTTGTGGCCCGACGGAAAGGGCCCTGGACTATTTGTGGGCGGATGAGGGTGGCTGAAGAATTTGGCCCGGGAGCAGCACATCCGGATTCTGTCCGATGAGTGCCGCGTTGGCCTGATACCAACGGGGCCACTGAAGTGCGATGTCCACGTCAGAGGCACCGTGTCCCAAAGCCCGGGCGGCAATGTCCCAGAGGGTGTCGCCCGCCTGGACGGTGACGGCCTCGGCCTCAGCAGCCGTTGCCTCCGCGGGGGCCCGGCTGGCGGGAGCTGCAAGCATGCCCGGGTTCACTACCGGCGGGACGGGCTGCCAGCCGGGGTGGACGGACGGGGGTGGCGTCGTCGCTACGACGGCGGAGTGTTCCTTCCCTGCCTGGACCGGTGCCTCGCTGCCCGCAGGGGCTTCTTTTCCCGGCTGGTTTCCTGCACTGGCCGGCGTCTCCTTACCGACGGGCAGGGATTGAACTGGAACTGGTTCTGGCGCTGTCCATGCTGGGCCCCGTGAGGATGCCCCGATGCCGGCTGTCGGTGCGCCTCCTGCCGTGGCATCTGCCGCCGGGACGGCCCCGGAAACGGCTCCTGCGGTGGCGGGAGCCGAGGATGAGTGCACTTGCGTGGGTGCCCACTCCGGACCGGGTGCCGGTACCGAGGCATGGGCAACGGGCCCGGACAGCAGTTGAACGGACAATGCGCCCAGCACCAATCGCTGCATGAACGCAGGAGAAAGTTTGCGGGTGGCTGCTGCTGCCCGGGTCCGGCCTTTCCTGGCCAGCACGGCGGAGGCAGCTGCGCACGCCAGCGACGTGAACCACCAGGCCACAATGCCCGTCCCGGCGGCGCCCGCCGCGGTGGCCAGAAGCTCCTCGACCCCGGGCTCTTGGAGCCTTGCCGATGAATCTTTCCATTGCGCCAGAAGCCCCGAACTGATGAGGCAGAGCAGGATGCCCAACAGGAGGACTGCTGCCGCTCCGGCGGCGTCGGCGGACAACCGCGACCACGCTGCCCTAGCCACGGAGCCGCCCGTTTGATGCACTTTGATGCAGTTTGATTCGCATAAGCATAGTTTGATCTCGCCTGCGCGGGTTTGTCCATACGCTGGAAAGAATAATTTGCTGCATTGACCGGGCACCCCGCGCGGTCCTACGCTGGCGCAATGCGCTGGGATGCACTCTTTGATGACATGGAAGGCCAGTTCGCAGAGTCGGAGCGTCTTTCCTTGGACGCCGAAATCAACGAACGGACCCGGGCCGAGATGGTGGACGCCGGTCTGGCGGACCGGCTGCGCGGCGCCTTGGGGTGCCGGCTAGTGGTGCATCTCGCCTGTGGCGACGTTGTCCGCGGCGTCCTGAGCCATGCCGCCGCGGACGCCCTGGTCCTGGATGAGGAGCAGCACCAGGTCCTGGTCCCGTACTCCGCCGTGGTCCGGTATGTGGGCCTGGGGAGGTTCTCAGTGGCTGAACCGTCGCCGGTGCGCAGGTCGCTGGGGCTGGCGCATGCACTGCGCGCCCTGGCGCGGGACCGCGCGGAACTGGCGGTGACAGTGGGTCACGGTGCGGGAGCAGTGAGGCTGGCTGGCGTCATCGACAGGGTGGGGAAGGATTACCTGGACCTGGCGACGTTTACGCCGGGGGAGGTGCGCCGCAGCAGCCAGGTCAGCCAGGTGTCGGTCATCCCCTTCGCCGGGTTGGCGGCCATCAGGTCCCGACGGCCCGGTGACTTCTAGCGGCACGTGCTATTGGCGCCGGTCTTGCCAAGTGGGCTCAGGCCGTTCTTGCCAAGCGGGCTCAGACTGACTTGGACTTTGCTTCCTGGATCATGCGGCTGGCCTCGGCATAACGCTCCTCGATGTATTGCTCCAGCATCTTTTCTTCGACCCGCCACTGCCCCCTGCCGCCGACCTGGATGGCCTTCAGTTCTCCGCTGCGGACGAGCGCGTATGCGGCCGGGGAGTTGATCTGAAGCTGCTCGGCAACATCTGCGAGCGTGAGGAACCTGGGCATGCCTCCATTTTGCCATCGAATGGGACAGCATGCTGCTGTTATCCACAGATTGGCGCTGTTTGGCATCGTGACTTTCGTTCCAGCGCCTTGGCGGCAACAATGAGGGTGTTTGGACACGGCGAACAGGGCCGGTACACATAGGGGGAGAATTTTCATGGTTCCTGATTCACCTGCCGCGGCGGTAAGACTGAAGCGACCATCATGGAAGGACCCCCGGCTGCTGGTGGGTTTCCTCCTGGTCCTGGTTTCCGTGGCGGGTGTTGTCCTGCTCGTTGGCAGTGCGGACCGCACCACCGAGGTATTTGCGGCCCGTGACGGAATCGCAGTGGGGGAGCGGCTGACGCCGGACAACGTGGTCAGGGCAAAGGTGCGCCTGGGCGAGACGGAGCAGCAGTACATCACGGCGGAATCAGGGCTCCCCGACGGCGTGGTGGCGGTCCAGCGCATCGGCAAGGACCAGCTGGTGCCGCGCGCCAGCCTTGGATCAGTGGACGAACTCGACCGGAAGCCGGTAGCGCTCACCATCGAGGAAACCCTCCCGGCGCAGGCAGTGGCCGGCGCGAGGGTGGACGTCTGGGTTGCGCAGCCGGACGCCCGCAACGGATTCAGTGAACCGAAACTCCTCCTTCCAGGTGCTGAGATCGCGGAAGTAGCTTCCGGTTCCACAGCCCTGGGATCATCAAAAACCATCGTGCTGATGGTGCTGGTGGAGGACGGCCAGATGCCGGCCCTTCTGGGAGCCCAGGCCAACAAGGCGAAGATCTCCGTGGTCTGGAACCCGGGTGGCGGCGCCAAATGAGTATCCCGGTAGTTACCGTTGGCCAGAGCCGGGAAGACCTGGTGGGCGGGCTCGAACGCCTGCACGGACCGGTCACTGTGGTCAGGAGGTGCGCGGAACTTCCCGAGCTTCTGGCGGCGTGCCAGAGTGGCCTGGCCCGGGCTGCGGTTGTGGCGGACGGGTCCGAAGGCCTGACGTCCTCCCTTGTGGACAGGCTCTCGGCCGTCGGCGTGGCTATCATCGCCCTGACTGACAACGCCGACGAAGCCGCTCGCTTGCGGTCAATAGGGGTGGCTTCAGCGCTGACCGGCGTGGAGTCCGCCGCCCTCTCCGACAGGATTGCCGAGGCGGTAGCCCAACTTACGGGAACGGGGCCTGGTGCCGCCCGGAGAAGCGGCCCGGCTGATCCCGGTGCTGCGCTGAAGCCTCTCCAGGCGGAACCGCCGGCTGGGCCGGACGAGCCGGGTCCTGGCAGGATCATTGCGGTCTGGGGGCCGGCCGGAGCTCCCGGGCGGACCACCGTGGCGGCCAACATCGCTGGGGAGCTCGCGGCGGAAGGAAAAGCTGTACTCCTTGTTGACGCCGACAGTTACGGCGCCAGCATAGCGGCCGTCCTGGGCCTGCTCGATGAGTCGGCGGGCCTGGCCCAGGCATGCAGGCTCGCGGACCAAGGCCTGCTGGATCGGGAAGCCCTCGAGAAGATCGCGGCGCCAGTGGCAACCCAAGCGGGCAACTTCAGGGTGCTGACCGGGATTACCCGGGCGGACCGCTGGACCGAGCTCCGGGCATCCGCCCTTGCGCTGGTCCTCGAACGCTCGCGGCAGATTGCCGAGGTTGTAGTGGTGGATGCCGGATTCTGCCTTGAAGCGGACGAGGAACTCAGTTTTGACACTCTTGCCCCGCGGCGGAACGCAGCTACACTGCGGTCCCTTGAACTGGCTGACACGCTCTATGCCGTGGGCGCTGCGGACCCGGTGGGCGTTCCGAGGCTGGTCCGTGGCCTGGCTGAGCTTGAGGCAGCCGTTCCCCAGGCGTCACCCATTGTTGTGATGAACCGGGTGCGTGCTTCGTCCGTGGGCAGGGGACCGGAGCGGCAGTTGAGGGAAGCCTGGGAAAGGTTTGGTCCTGCGTCGGAACTCAGGGCATTCCTGCCATACGACATGGCCGCGGCGGATGCCGCGCTGTTGGGAGGGTCCCTGCTGCTCGAGGTGGCCCCCGAATCTTCCCTCCGGCATGCCATCCGCGATTTGGTTTGTGCATCCGACCAGCGAAATCGCAAATCCTCTGTCTTTTCTTCCACAGCACGGCGCCGGGCGAAGGACTAGGCTCGCCATAAGAGCTGCAACGGTGCAGCAAATATCTTGTGATGGAGGCGTTTGTCGATGTCGTCTGGATCCAGCGTGGAGGATCAGCCCCTTTCTCTTGAAGGCGATGAGGGCTTCATTGGGGATTACTACCAGCACCTAGCCGAAGAGGACGCGCGGACGTACCCCCGGGACGTGCTGGTGGCGCGGGCCGGCCACCACCGGGATGTCGCCTCCGTCCGGCGCCCCGGCCAGGCGAAGGTCGCCATCATGGACGAGGAAGACAGCAGCGTGGTCTTCGTCGTCACAGATGACATGCCTTTCCTGGTGGACTCTGTCAACGCCGAGCTCGTCCGGCAGCATGCCGCCATCAAGTTGGTCATCCACCCCCTTTTCGTCGCCACCCGGAACAGGGAGAGCGGCGAGCTCGCCAAGGTCAACAGGGTCCCGGCGCACCTCGGGATTTCCAGCGGAGACACCGCCGCCATGCCCAGCCTGTCCCACCTCATCGCCCAGGGCGAGAACGCCTCCCACATGGAGTCCTGGATCGCCGTCGAGATCAACCGTGTCTCGGAAGACGCGAAAGCAGCCCTCCTCGAAGGCATTGAACGGGTCCTCAAGGATGTCCGCGCCGCCGTCGAGGATTGGCCAAAGATGCGCCAGAAGGCCATCGAGATCGCGGAAAGCCTTGACCAGACAGCCAACCCCTCGCAAATCGCCGAACTTCGGCAGGCGCAGGACCTCCTCCGCTGGCTCGATGACGGGAACTTTACGTTCCTGGGCTACCGGGAATACGACCTGGTCAACGTTGACGGCGAAGATGTCTTGGAACTTCGTGAAGACAGCGGCCTCGGACTTCTGCGGGCCTCAACCGACTCGCCCCACATCCAGCACCTGACGGATACCGGCCGGAAGAAAGCGCGGGAAAAACGCGCCCTGGTCATCACGAAGGCTAACTCCCGCTCCACCGTCCACCGCTCGGCCTACCTGGACTACATCGGTGTGAAGAGCTTTGACACCGCGGGGAACGTCAACGGCGAGCGCCGCTTTATTGGCCTCCTGGCAACCAGCGCCTACACCGGCTCCGTCCGCAATATCCCGATTGTGCGCGAAAAGGTTGACGCGGTGCTCCGGAGCGCGGGCTTCCCGCCGGATTCACACTCCGGCAAGGACCTGTTGGGCATCCTGGAAACGTACCCCAGGGATGAACTCTTCCAGATCGAGGTACCGGACCTTGCCGCCACTGCCCTCGGGATCCAGAAACTGCAGGAGCGGCGGCGCACCCGGCTGTTCCTCCGGCCGGACATCTACGGCCGGTTCATGTCTGCCGTCGTCTACCTTCCCAGGGACAGGTACACCACGAACGTGCGGCTCCGCATCGAGCAGGAACTCCGGGAGACGTTCCAGGCCGTCTCCATTGACTACGAAGCCCGGATGACGGAGTCGGCGCTGGCCCGCCTCTTCTTCCGCATTCGGCTGCCCAAGAACGCAGACGTCAGCCACGTCAACGCCGAGGAGCTGGAGAAGCGCCTTGTGCGTGCTGCCCGCTCCTGGAGCGAAGGGATCGCGGAGGTCCTGCGCGAGGGCCGGGACGTTGCGGAGGCCAAGGAGCTGGCCGCCATCTGGTCGGAGGCGTTTCCCGCGAGCTACCGGGTGGATTACGAGGTCGAAGATGCACTCGAGGACATTGCGCGGTTCGAGAAGTACGGCGCGGCCGCCGAGCGCGCTGAAGGTACTGTCCAGGAGCGGCCCGGCGTCCATGTTTACCTGCCGGAAGGCGCGGGGGCAACGCTGGAAGAGGACGCGCGGGTCAAGCTCTACATGCTGGAGCCCAAGAGCCTGAGCCAGATCCTGCCGTACTTCCACAACCTGGGACTGGAGGTTTTGGATGAGCGGCCCTTCGAAATCGAGACTGCGGACCGCCGCGATTTCTTCCTGTACGACCTTGGCCTGAAGTATCCGGCAAAGGTGGACCCGGTCTCCACCGGCCAGCTGCTGGCTGAGTCCTTCGGCGCTGCCGTGACCGGTGCAGCCGAGTCGGACAGCTTCGACCGGCTGGTCCTGCGGGAGGGGCTGCAATGGCGGAAGATCACCGTGCTCCGGGCCTATGCGCGGTACATGCGCCAGATGGGCAACACGAACTCCTTCGGCTTCATGGCAGACACCCTGCTGGCCAACCCGCGCGTGACCAGGGGGCTGACTGCGCTTTTCGCCGCCCGCTTCGATCCTTCCCTCAGTGATGCCGAGCGCCTCGAGGCGCAGGCATCCGCCCGCAAGGACCTGGACGCGTCAATCGAAAAGGTGGAAACGCTCGACGCCGACAGGGTCCTGCGCACCTTCGTCAACCTGATCGAGGCGACGCTTCGGACCAACTACTACCAGGACAAGCCCCACCTGAGTTTCAAGCTCGATCCGGCACGGATCGAAGGCCTGCCGTTCCCGCGGCCGATGTTCGAGATCTGGGTCTACGCCCCTCGCGTTGAGGGCGTCCATCTCCGCTTCGGCAAGGTGGCGCGCGGCGGGCTGCGCTGGTCCGACCGCCGTGAGGATTTCCGCACCGAGATCCTTGGGCTCGTGAAAGCGCAGACTGTGAAGAACGCCGTCATCGTGCCTACGGGAGCGAAAGGCGGATTCTTCGCCAAGCAGCTGCCGGACCCCACCGTTGACCGGGCCGCGTGGATGGCGGAGGGGATCGAAAGCTACAAGACCTTCATCAGGGGCCTGCTGGACATCACCGACAACCTCCTCACCGAGGGTGACCGTGAAAGGCTTGTGCCGCCGTCGGACGTTGTAAGGCACGACGACGACGATTCCTACCTCGTGGTGGCTGCCGACAAGGGCACCGCGACGTTCTCCGACATCGCCAACGGCCTGGCGGCGGAGTACGGCTTCTGGCTTGGGGACGCGTTCGCGTCCGGCGGCTCCGTGGGGTACGACCACAAGGCAATGGGCATCACCGCGCGGGGCGCGTGGGAGTCGGTGAAACGCCACTTCAGCGAACTCGACCTGGACACCCAGACGCAGCCGTTCACCGTGGTGGGCGTGGGGGACATGTCAGGGGACGTCTTCGGCAACGGGATGCTGCTGTCCCGCCACATCCGCCTCCTCGCTGCCTTCGACCACCGCCACATCTTCCTCGACCCCAACCCGGACGAGGAAGCCTCGTTCGTGGAGCGGCAGCGTTTGTTCCAGCTGCCGAGGTCCTCGTGGGACGACTACAACAAGGCACTCATCAGCGAGGGCGGCGGAGTGTTTGCCCGGCAGGCGAAGTCGATTCCGGTTTCGCCCCAGGTGCGGACCGCCCTGGGACTGCCGGCCGAGACCACGGAACTCAGCCCGCCAGAACTCCTCCGTGCAATCCTCTTGGCCCCTGCGGACCTGCTCTACAACGGGGGCATCGGGACCTACGTCAAGGCGAGCACCGAGACCAATGCCATGGTGGGGGACAAGGCCAACGACGCCATCCGGGTGGACGGCCGGGACCTGCGCGTCAAGGTGGTGGGCGAAGGCGGAAACCTCGGCATGACCCAGCGCGGCCGCATTGAAGCGGCGCTGCAGGGCGTCATCCTCAACACGGACGCCATCGACAACTCCGCCGGCGTGGACTGCTCCGACCACGAAGTCAACATCAAGATCTTCGTGGACCGGATGGTGGCTGCCGGAAAGCTGTCGGCGGAAGAACGCGCCGGCTTCCTGGCAGCGATGACCGACGAAGTGGGCCGGCTGGTTCTCGAAGACAACATCGACCAGAACATCCTGCTGCTCAATGACCGGACCAGGGTTGCCGAATGGAGCCCGAGCTACGAACGGCTGATGGACTGGCTCGAAAAGAAAGCGGACCTGAAGCGGGACCTTGAGGCACTTCCCACCACCGAAACGCTGCGGGAGCGCCTGCAGCAGGGGCAAGGGCTGACGTCACCGGAACTGTCGGTGCTGGCCGCCTACGCCAAAATCGAGCTGGCAACCGCCCTCCGGGAAAGCGACATGGCGGACGACCCCTGGTTCAGGCAGACGCTGCGCTCCTACTTCCCTGCCCAGCTGCGGGAGCGGTTCGACGCCGAGCTGGACACCCACCCGCTGCGGCGCGAGATCATAGCCACGGTGGTCGCCAACGACATGATCAACCTCGGCGGCATCACGTTCGCGTTCCGGGTAATGGAAGAAACCTCGGCCAGCGAGGCCGCAGTGGCCAAGGCATTTGTTGCCCTGCGGGAGATCTACGAGCTGGACGTCATGGTGGGGGAGCTGAACAGCCTGCCGGCATCCTTCCCCACCGAGCACTGGAGCGCTGTCCACCTGGACATCAGGCGGCTGCTTGACCGAGCGGTCCGCTGGCTCCTTGGGCAGGGGGCCGTATCCCGGCCGATTGCCGATGTTGTGTCTGAGTTCAAGCCCGTGATGGAGCCGATGCGCGCCCACCTCCTGGACTACCTGCGGGGCGATGACCGGGAAAGGGTGGCGGGCTGGCTGGAGACGGCGCGGGAATGGGAGCTGCCGGAAGGCCTGGCCCTCCGCTGGGCGGAGCTTTTCGAAAGCTTCGTGCTGCTGGATATTGCCAAGATTGCGCATGTCCGCAAGGACCCCGTGGAAGAGATCGCGGCCGTCTACTACACCGTCTTTAACCGGTTCCACGCCGACTCGCTGCTGGAACGGATCAGCAGCCTGCCCCGGCAGGACAGGTGGCAGGCGCTGGCCAGGGCGGCCCTGCGGGACGACCTGTACTCAACCATCTCGGACATAACGATGGCGGTGCTGGACGCCACCGCTGCCAGCGACTCGCCGGAGGCCCGCCTGAAGGACTGGGAGGCCCAGAACGCCGAGCAGCTGAGCAGGGCGAAGACCATGTTCGACGAGGTCAATTCACTCGAGGCCGACGATATGGCGTCACTGTCGGTAGCATTGAGGCTCTTGAGGTCAATCGTTCGACGCTAGCCAAGTCCGGCGTCGCAAATGGAGGTGCAGTGGCAATCTTTACGGACCCTATCAGGGAACACGCTGATTTTGGGCCGGGCGATGCTGAATGGCTGCACCTCCTGGTGGGGGACTGGCAGATGGTTGCGGACCTGGCGTTCGCCGACCTTGCGCTGTGGTTCCCACACCCGGACCACGGGTATGTGGCGTTGGCGCACGTCCGGCCCTCCACCACGCACACCGTCTTCCATGGCGACTTCGTAGGGGAGGGTATCCGGTCCGACCTGCAGCCCCTCGTGGACAAGGCCTGGAACAGCCGTTCCATCGAACGCTCCAGCGAAACCAACTGGAGCAGCGACATGGCGCTTCGGGTGGAGGCGGTCCCCATGGTCCGCAACGGGCGAACCTTGGCCGTGGTCACCACGCACATGGACCTGTCCAGCTCGCGGATGCCGTCACGGCTGGAGCTGACATACCGGCAGTGCGCATATGACCTGCTGCGGATGGGCACGCTGGGGCTGTGGCCGGACTTCGCCTCGCCGACGGGTTCCCGGCGCGGCGCACCGCGCGTGGGGGACGGCCTGATTCGGCTGGATGCAGAGGGCATTGTGCAGTACGCCAGCCCCAACGGCGTCTCCGCCTTCAGGCGTCTGGGTGACGGGGAGTCCCTGGAGGGCCGGTCCTTGGCGGAAGTCACCGCGAGCCTGCTGAAGGACCGCCGCATGGTGGACGAGACACTGCCCCTGGTGGTCACGGGCCGGATGCCCTGGCGCAGTGAGATCGAGTCGCGGGGCGTCAGCCTGTCCCTGCGTGCGATTCCGCTGCGTGACGAGCAGCAGCGCTTTGGCGCGCTGGTCCTGTGCCGCGACGTGTCCGAGCTGCGCCGGCGTGAAATGGAGCTCGTCACCAAGGACGCCACCATCCGGGAGATCCACCACCGGGTCAAGAACAATCTGCAGACCGTCGCGGCGCTGCTGCGAATGCAGTCCCGGCGCATGGTCAGCGATGAAGCGAAGCAGGGCCTGGAGCAGGCCATGCGCAGGGTGGCCACCATCGCCCTGGTCCACGAGACCCTGTCCCAGGGCCTGACCCAAAGCGTGGACTTCGATGAGCTGATCGGGCGGCAGTTCCGGCTTTCCGCGGAGGTCGCCTCGCCGTCGCAGCAGGTGAGGACCGAACGCTCCGGCACGTTTGGGGAGCTGCCCAGCGACCTAGCCACCCCGCTGGCCCTGGTCATCAACGAACTGGTAACCAACGCCGTGGAGCACGGACTGGAGGGGAGGGCCGGAACCGTCTGGCTGATCGCTGACCGGTCCGACGGGGACGACGGCGAGGAGCTCACCGTGACCATTGCCGACGACGGTGTGGGGCTTCCCGATACACCCCACGTTGAGGGGCTTGGGCTTCAGATCGTGCGGACCCTGGTGACCAGCGAACTGGGCGGGACCATCCAGTGGAAGCCGCGCGAGGGTGGCGGCACCGCCGTCGAGATCCGGCTTAGCCTGGCAGGCAAGTAGGCGGGGAGGCCGGCTGGCCTTGCGCGGGCCGGTCCGCTCCGTTTTGTCCTATAACCCCCGGACTAGTAACTGAAACAGCCCCGGCCGCAACCTTGGGAGGTTGCAGCCGGGGCTGTTTGTGTTGGGAGGCTTCCGGCTGGATCAGGAAGCGCGGCGGGCGCGGGCGGCGCGGCGCTTCAACGCCCGGCGCTCGTCTTCGCTCATGCCGCCCCAGACGCCGGCGTCCTGACCGGACTCCAGGGCCCACTGCAGGCAGGTATCCACAACGGGGCACCGGCGGCAGACGCTTTTTGCTTCCTCGATCTGCAGGAGGGCCGGCCCCGTGTTCCCGACGGGGAAGAAGAGTTCGGGGTCCTTTTCGAGGCACGCTGCGCGGTTACGCCAATCCATGCTGATCAGTTGCTCCATTTCTGGGAAGAGCCCTTGTGAAATTATTCACTAGTAGCTACAAAGGAAAAGGGCCCGGCAGGGCCCCCTTGGTCATCTGAATCAAGCCTGTCATGTTAACGCTGTGTAAACAAGGGGTAATAACGCTTGATATCCCCGGAAAGCTGAGCGATACATCACACCGGCGCTGCTGGCCCTCACCACTGTCCGACTATGTCGGGTAGGGTGCCAGTGTGTCAAGACCCCCGGTAAACCCAGCAGAGCCGCCGCTACCCCCTGAAGATGCCGGCCAGGACCGGAACGGCGAGGATGGTGGAGGCCCGCGCAGCCGACCCGGGGCCGTGCTCGTGGTGGCCTTGGTGGTGGCCGCGGAGGCCACTGTCCTCCTGATCGCGGCAGCCTGGTATGGCTATCAGTTGGTGGCGGGGAGCCCCGTCCTGTCCTTTTGGGGAGCGGTGTTCACCCTTGTGCTCCTGCTGGCCTTCTCCGCCTGGCTGTACGCGGTGGCAGTTTTCCTGAACCGCGGCTACCGCTGGACCCGGGCTGCGGCCCTCGTGGCGCAGTTGTTCGTTCTGACCATAGGATTTCCCACCTTCAGCAGCGGGCTCCTGCTTGCCGGGATTGCAATGCTGGTGCCGGCCATCACTGCCATCGTCCTTCTGTTCCACAGCAAGGTGGTCAGCTACGCCTCGCGCACCGGCGGGGGGCCCCCGGCGCTTTAGCCGTTCTGCCGCCGGTGGTGGTGCGTTCATGTCGGCCCCGCCCAGGCAACCTGGACCGGGGACGACCGCCCCCGGGAGATCAGGATGCCCCTGCCCGACGGGGAATTCGGCTCGACGTCGAAGCGCACCCCGAACAGGTCCCCCTCCGATGTGGACCGCGGGGACAGCAGGAGTCCTGTTCCTGCGGCGCGGGAGTCCATGATGATCGGAACACGCTGCAGCAGCAAGGGGCTGTAATTTGCCGTGAGGACCACAAGGTGGCCCAGGGCGTGCAGCTCTGTCAGGTCCCGTAAAGCGCCGGCAGGCAAGAGGTCAACGTCGTCCGCCAACAGCACCGCTTCCCTGCATAGTTCCCCCGCCTTGGCCCGGGCCAGCGAAGACTTCCAGAATTCCTCCGGATCAATGCCGCTCTCCGGACAGGTCCATGGCCCCGCTGCGGGGTTCAGCGCCCGCAGGGTGCGCAGGACGTTCGTTTTCCCTGAACCGACTCCTCCGAGGACCGCGAACACGCCCCCGGCGGGAAACCCTATGGTGAACGGTTGCACCTCATCGCCAGCGACGCCCAGCAGCAGGTCCGGGAACCGGGCTTCGCCGGCGCTCCCGCGCGGCGCCCTGGCCCGGCCGTCCGCACGCTGTGCCGCGGCTTCGGGAACGCCCGCCCCGACGTCGTCCATCCTGTCAGCCAGGGCCCGGACCTCCGGGACCGATATCAGGGACGGAAGCGGCTCAACCCGGAAAGGCCGGGTGCCTGCCATGATGAAGCCAGCCGGGCTGGCGCCGTTCTGCGGGGTGCTGCGCGAACTTCGAGGGGCGGGTTCGTAGAGCTGGCACACTGCCGCTGTACCGCCCGTGATCGGGCCGAAAGCCACGCCCCTGCCCTTGACCGCAGCCGTGGGTGGCATCTTGGGCCATGCGATGCGGCCGTCCTCGTTGGAGCCTGTGGGGAAGTAGATACGGTTCGGAAGTGACCCGCAGAACCTGGCCGTGACGAGTTCCCGCTCGCCGGAGACCATGACCGTGATGCCGGCCCTTGCACCATCGCGGACCAGGTCCTGGACAAGGTCTTCGGCCCAGGCCAGCGGTCCTGCCCGAAAAGCCGAGACCCAGGATCCCCAGCCGGAGATCACAAGGACGAGCGGAATGCCGCGGCCAGCCCGGCTCAGGCGGCTGGCCAGTTCCTGGCCAAGCCGTTCAAGTATGCGGACGCCACGCCGCAGCTCGTGCAGGCCGGCATGGGCTCCCGTCCGGTCATGCGTT
Organism: Arthrobacter sp. BB-1; assembly: GCF_006151685.1. Taxonomy (NCBI): domain Bacteria; kingdom Bacillati; phylum Actinomycetota; class Actinomycetes; order Micrococcales; family Micrococcaceae; genus Arthrobacter; species Arthrobacter sp. BB-1. Next base: position 289,902 of record NZ_VDEV01000022.1, on the reverse strand, counting down.
GCGAGGCGGAGGAAGGTTCCGCCGGCGTCCAGGAAGTAGCAATGTGATTCGGTTGCATGGCTGGCCACTTCACCGGCGGCCAGTTCAAGGGCTTCAGGTGCGCCCGACGCCGGACCTCCGATCAACGCGAGATGGCTGTCCCTTGCGGGGTCCCATGACAGGCGCTTCACCTCTTGCCGCGCGGGCAAGTCCATCAAACCAAGATCAATGGACCACTGGCTGGTGCCCGCGTTCACTGTTGCCTCGCTGGACATAGCACCGGGGGCCTTTGTCCGGTCGGGTTGGGTGAGCTTCTGTGGCAGGGGAGGCGCCACCGGCTGGCGTGGTGCTGCTCCTGCCTGTGAGGCCCAAAGATCCCGGACCATCGAGACGAGAGGGGCCGCCGCCTCCGCCGGCGTGGGGTCCGGTGGGCGGGCCCCGGCACCGTTGGATCCGCCAATATCCGCCAGATACTCCATGGTGAGCTGCACCTCGACATCCTCCAGCGCCGTGGCATGGAACGCTCCGCCCGTTGACGCCGTCTGGAATTCCCGGGGCTCCTCCATTCCCCGGGCTATAAAGGCGCGTCCAGGGGTATCCCGCCTGATTCCGGCTGCGGCCGCGGTCCTGATGATGTCGTGGGATTCAGCGTCGGACTGGACGCGAAGCGCAATGCTGGACGTGACGTTCGCGCGGATATCGGCGGTCAGCGCTCCCTGGGGGCGCTGGGTGGCCATGACAAGGTGAAGGCCGAGCGAACGCCCTATGGCGGCGATCCGCATGAGTTCCCGGAGCACCTCCGGGGCATCGTCCACGAGCATCCGAAACTCATCGATGACGATGACCAGCCGGGGGAGGGGACGAATACGGGATGCCCGTGTGGAACGGTAGGCGTCGAGGTCCGGAACCGCGGCCGCAGCGAGTGCTTCCTCCCGGAGCCTTATCTCCGCACGGAGCGAAGCGAGCGTCCGTTCGAGTTCGTGGGTGGCCAGGTCCGTCAGCACTCCGACGCAATGAACCAGGCCTGCCAGCGGACCAAGCCCCGAACCGCCTTTGAAATCGACAAAGAGGAAATTGACCCGGTCCGGAGGATGGTTCAGTGCCAGCGCCACCACCAGGGTTCGCAGCAGTTCAGACTTGCCCGAGCCGGTGGTTCCCGCAACCAGCAGATGGGGGCCGTCAGCTTGAAGGTCCAGGGTCTGGGGCCCTGTTGCTGCAAGCCCCAGGGCAACGCCGAGATCATGAGCGCGGGCGCTCGCATTCCAACGGGCGGCAACGTCCGCGGGAGAAAACGGCAGCACGTCCCCCAGCCTGCAGGCAGCGGGAAGCCCCTGCTCGTGTTCCTCCAGCGGCCTCGATGAAGCCGCCACCTGCCGGCAGAAGTTGCTGAACACGTCCTCGGGCGCCAGGTCCGGGACGAAGGCAATCTGGCTCCCCAGGCCGCGCAGGCATGACTGCCGCTCGCCGAGTTCCACATCCGGGACACCTGGGGCCGAGTCAGGCGCACAAAACTGGAACACTTGCCACCCCAGCCGCGCCGCCTCGTCGCATAGTCCTCCGCCGTCCACTGTCCATGCCCCGGTGAGCAGGAGGACGCCATGGACATACGTGGAGCCAAGGCCATCCGCCAGCGCCCGCAGGCCGGCCTCCGGGGAAGCTGCGAGGGTCATGGCGGGAAGGTAGCGGGCGGGAAGCGGAAGAGTTCCTGGCGGCCCACAGATGATGATGCGGGTCCTCCGGCCACGGGGGTAGCCGGCCAACTGCATGACAAGCGACCTGATCATCCCCTCCGCCACTGATGGAGGTCCACGGAACGTGGTGTTGGGGGGACCCGGATCCAGCAACAAGGGGACGTCTCCGGCTGAAGGAGTGGCCCTGGGCGCGGTCTCCGAATCGACCTTCAGATTGGCCGCCTGGTGTGCCTGGCCAAGGCGAAGCCATACCCGGCCATTCTCCTCGGGAGGGGAGGTCGGGAGCTGGCCGTGCCGTGCTGCCAGCACCAGATGCGGAAGGGAGGGGCCTGCCCGCTGCCGCCGCTTCCGGTCCTCCTCCACGGCTGAATGGATCTTTTGCGCAAACTCGCGCCCCTGTCGGCGACCCGCCGCCAGGGGGATGAGTGCGGATACTGCCGAGACGGCGGCGAAGGCAAGGAACATCCACATTCCTGTGAGGACCGCGAGCCCTATGCCGATGGCCAGGGGGAGAACTGCCGTGAGCAGCAGGATCCCGCGATTGCCGGACTCCGTGCGGCCCGCAATGGTGAGGGGCTCTTTAACTGAAGTCCCGGCGTCGGCCAGTGCTCTGTCCGGCAGGTCCAAAAAGACCAGGGACATTGTTGTATTGCCGCAGCGGATGGCGGAGTCAGTGGTGACAACCGCATGGCGGACCCTGCCGCCGTCGACGTAGGTGCCATTGGCGCTGTCCAGATCGACGAGCATGATGTCCTTCTCGGTGACCACCAGGCGGGCATGCTCGCGGGAGAGCTCAGGATCCGGAACCACGATGCGGGTATTGCTTCTGCCGATCGTGTAGGTGCCGCGCCGCAGCGGGACGAGGATGCCTGCTCCCGCGCCGGTGTGCACGGCCAGGGCGATGGGTGCAGCGGGATCGGGGGCCGGGCGCCGCAGCTTTTTCCGGCTGACGAGCCGGCTCCCGCCGTCGACCAGGACGGCGCCGTTCACCAGGGGCGCTGTGCCGAGGCTCAGGGAACTCAGGTCATTTTGGCCGATGAAGACGGCACCAGTCCCGAATTTCTCCACCAGACAGGCGTGGATCTTTGCGCCCGAAGTGCCGGGAGGTGCCGTAGTGGAAAGTTCCACCGGTGGCCCGGGCCGGGGCGCGTCGGGGCTGCGGACAAGGGTGAAGTGGAGAGTCATGGGTGGATCCTTCGGTGCCTTTGGAACCCAACCTAGCCAGGCGTCACCCTCAGGAACCCCTGCTTAATCTCCTATGTGGACAACTGGATGGGATCGGCCGATTCGACGGGCGCCACAGTCCCTCAGGTAGGCTAGAGCAGCAGACAATGCGCACAATTGCGCTGCCCGCATTCAATCCAGGAGATTTTGTGACCGCTGACCTCGTCATCGTAGGGTCCGGCTTTTTTGGCCTGACAATCGCAGAACAGGCCGCCACCGAGCTCGGCTTGAAGGTCGTCGTCATCGACCGCCGCCACCACATCGGCGGCAATGCCTACAGCGAAAAAGAAGAGCAGACCGGCATCGAGGTGCACCGCTACGGTGCCCACCTCTTCCACACATCCAACGAGCGGGTGTGGGAGTACGTCAACCGGTTCACGACCTTCACGAACTATGTCCACAAGGTCTATGGCGTGCACAAGGGCGAGGTCTACTCACTCCCCATCAACTTGGCGACTATAAACCAGTTCTTCCGCGCCAACCTGACGCCCGGCCAAGCGAGGGAACTCATCCAGGAGCAAGCCGGTGAGCTTGCCGGGACTGATCCGCAGAACCTCAATGACAAGGGCATCCAGCTGATCGGCCGGCCGCTGTACGAAGCGTTCATCAAGCATTACACCGGCAAGCAGTGGCAGACGGATCCCAAGGACCTGCCCGCCGGCATCATTTCGCGACTCCCTGTGCGGTACAACTACGACAACCGGTACTTCAACGACAAGTACGAGGGTCTGCCCACCAACGGCTACACCGCGTGGATTGAAAAGATGGCAGAACACCCGAATATCGAGGTACGGCTGAACACTGACTTCTTCGACGAGTCGCATGAGTACAGCAAGGATAAGGTCGTTGGCAACATCCCGGTGATTTACACCGGCCCGGTGGACCGCTACTTCGACTTCGCCGAAGGTGATCTGTCCTGGCGCACCATCGACTTCGAGGAAGAAGTGCTGGACATGGAGGACTTCCAGGGCACGTCCGTTGTGAACTATAACGACGACGACGTCCCCTACACCCGTGTCATCGAACCGCGCCACTTCCACCCGGAGCGTGACTACCAGACGGAAAAGACCGTTATCATGCGCGAGTTCTCACGTTTCGCCGAGAAGGGCGATGAGCCGTACTACCCGGTCAACACGTCGGCGGACCGGGAACGGCTCCTGAAGTACCGTGACTTGGCAGCGGCCGAGAAGGACGTACTGTTCGGCGGGCGCCTCGGCACGTACAAGTACCTGGACATGCACATGGCCATCGGTTCTGCGCTGAGCATGTTCGACAACAAGATCCGGCCGCATTTCGAAAGCGGCGTAAAGCTGGAAAGCGGAGGCGTGGACGCATGAGCATCTCAACCCAAAGCCCGAAGAAGAACACTCCGACGGCATCATCGGATGACGCCGGCAGCGACTGGCAGACACTGCAGCGGGTGATTCTTCCGAGCGCCAGCCAGATGGACACCGTACCCCTGTACATGGATATGGGCACTGCGACCGGCATCCAGCTGCCCACCGTGGGTGACCGGGAGGGAAAGGCCGTAACGGCCAGGGCATTCAGCAGCCCGGCGAAGGAAGCCCACGTCGAAGACTTCCTTTCCCGGCACTCGACGTCTGTCCGCTCAGGCGAGCGGGTCTCTTTCGGCAGCTACTTCAACGCATTTCCAGCCAGTTATTGGCGGCGCTGGACTACAGTGGACAAAATCCGCCTGCAAGTCCGGACACAGGGCACGGGTTCAGTCATCGTGTACAAATCCAACGCCAGGGGCTCCCTGCAGCGTGTGGACACCCGGCGGGTTGAGGGGATCGCCGATAACTACTTTGAGCTCTCCCTCGCGCCCTTCGGCGACGGCGGCTGGTACTGGTTTGACCTGCTTGCCGGCACGGAGCCGCTCATCATGCTTGACGCTGAGTGGCAGGGGCCAGCCACGGAGAGCAAGCCCGGATCTGTCACCCTTCAGATCACCACGCTGAACAAGACTGACTTCTGCCTCAACAACCTCCGACTCCTTGCCGAGAGCGAGGAGGCACTTGAGCACGTTCAAGAGATCCTCATCGTCGACCAAGGAACGCAGAAGCTTTCCGAAGCAGAAGGCTTCCACGACGTTATGAAGTCGTTGAACGGGAAACTTCGCATCATCAACCAGTCCAACCTCGGCGGGTCCGGCGGGTTCGCCCGGGGCATGTTCGAAGCCGTGGAAAACGGCAGTGACTACGTGCTGCTTATGGATGATGACGTCGTGGTCGAACCTGAAAGCATCATTCGGCTTTTGACCTTCGCTGACCGGTGCAAGACCCCCACGCTCGTCGGGGGCCACATGTTTGACCTGTACAACAGAACTGTCCTGCACACATTCGGTGAGATCGTGAACCCCTACCGGTTCCAGCCTTCGCTGCCCAGTGACGAAATGATCCTAGGTCACGACTTCATGTCGTCAAATCTGCGCCAGACTTCGTGGCTGCACCGCCGGTGCGACGTTGACTACAACGGCTGGTGGATGTGCCTCATTCCCACCCAGGTGATCCGGGACATCGGACTTTCGCTGCCTCTGTTCATCAAGTGGGACGACTCTGAATACGGCCTGCGCGCCAAGGCACACGGTTATCCCACAGTGTCGTTGCCCGGTTCCGCCGTATGGCATGTTTCATGGATCGACAAGGATGACCTCGTCGGCTGGCAGGCATACTTCCACGCCCGGAACAGGGTGGTGGCGGCTCTCCTGCACAGCCCGTACGAGTTCGGTGGCCGCGTGATTAAGGAATCCCAGTACGCCGATGTTAAGCATCTGGTTTCCATGCAGTATGCAACAGCAGAGGGACGTCAATGGGCACTGGAAGACGTGCTTAAGGGCCCGTCGGCTTTGCCGGACTTGCTTGCCACAAAGCTACCTTTGATCCGCGAGATGATGTCGGGACACTCGGACTCTGTTTTCCGGCCCGATCCGGAGGACTTTCCTTCGCCCAAGATGGACAAGCCGCCCCGCCGAGGTCATGGCCCGTCACAGCCCTCAAGAATCACCCTGTTGCCATGGGCCGCAAAGACCGTTGTCCGCCAGTTGGCCAGTCCTGTTAAAGGCGCCACCGCCGAACGGCCCCAAACCACGGTCGCCCACCAGGACAACCGCTGGTGGCGCATGGCCCAGTATGATAGCGCCGTGGTCTCAAACGCCGAAGGAACAGGCGCCTCCTGGTACCGGCGCGATCCAAAGCAGCTCCGGAAAATGCTCGCCGACAGCGCCCGGGTCCACGCTGCCCTCCTGAAGGAGTGGCCCTCGCTCAGCAAGAAGTACAAGGCTGCCCTGCACGACCTCACTTCCATCGAGTCCTGGAGGAATACGTTCGAAGAGCACACCCAGAACGAGATCAAGTGAGTGCAATTTCACCGAGTGAACTGACGACCCCGGGACTTGGTGGCGGACTGCGTGACATCCGCCAGTCGAGTTTCCTGCTGAAGTTACTGGTACGGAAAGAACTGAAAGTACGCTACCGCGGTTCTGTCTTGGGGCTGCTGTGGTCCTACGTGAAGCCCGGCGTGCAGTTCATCGTTTTCTATGTCGCCCTGGGCGTCTTCCTCGGGCTGGAACGCAGTCCCAGGAATCCTGAGGGGCTGGCGAACTATGCTGTCTATCTGTTCTCGGGCATTGTCCTCATCAACTTCTTTTCTGAAGCTTTGGGAAATGCAGCCAGATCGATCGTCAACAACGGGAACCTGATCAAGAAGATATACCTGCCGCGCGAGCTGTTTCCGGTTGCTTCGGTATGGGTGTCGGCGGTTCACTTCTTTCCGCAGCTGGTAGTTCTTGTTGCCGGTTGTCTTTTCGCCGGGTGGCGGCCCAATGTGATACAGCTGCTTGCTGCTGTCGCAGGCTTCCTCATCGTTGGACTGCTAGCCACAGGGTTGGGTCTATTGTTCGGGGCCGCCAATGTGTACTTCCGGGATTCAGAGAACCTGGTGGATATGCTGCTGATGGTCGCCACCTGGGCGTCACCAGTCATGTATGCATGGACCATGGTCGAAGAGAAGTTGGGTGCGACGGGGTATGCCATCTACCAGGCAAACCCGATCACCATAGGTGTGGAATTGTTCCATTACGCTTTCTGGTTCCCCACGACGGATGGAACCGCAGCCATGCCGCCGCACCTTTTCAGCCTCTGGTTGCCGGTGGGTGTGGCCGTAGCGCTGGTGGTCCTTGTTCTGGGGCAATACACTTTTCGGCGGCTTGAGGGCCGCTTCGCTCAGGAGCTGTAAGTGGTCAACGCAATAGAAGTTTCCAACATTAGCAAGCAGTTCGTGCTGCGTCATACCAGATCCATTAAGGAAGCGGTTGTGTGGCTCGCGAAAGGCCGCAAGGGCGATTTGTCCGAAAAATTCCACGCCCTTAAGGACGTCACTGTAGAGGTTAAGACTGGGGAAACCGTGGCACTCCTGGGCCTGAACGGGTCAGGGAAATCAACCCTGCTGAAACACATTTCTGGGGTTATGCTCCCGGACACCGGATCGGTCAGGACGAGGGGACGGGTCGCTGGCCTTATCGAAGTGGGTGCAGGCTTCCATCCCGACCTCTCCGGGCGGGATAATGTGTACCTTAATGGCGCCATTCTGGGAATGACGGAACAGCAGGTAAAGGAGCGGTTCGATGACATCGTCGAGTTCTCCGAAATCGGGCAATTCATCGATACAGAGGTTAAGTTCTATTCCTCTGGCATGTACCTACGGCTGGCTTTCTCTGTTGCCGTTCACACCGATCCTGAAGTGTTCCTGATCGACGAGATCCTGGCAGTTGGAGATGAGCCGTTTCAGCGAAAGTGCATCGAAAAGATTCAGGAGCTGGCACGAGAGGGAAAGACTCTTGTTGTGGTGAGTCATGACCTTGACCTTGTATCCCGTATCTGTGATCGCGGAATCTTACTGGAGCACGGCAATGTGAAGTTTGACGGACCTATCGAGGCAGCTGTGGCCCTCCTGCGCGCATGAGGAGTGTTACGGGGAGTTAGTTGTTCCACTCCGTAGAAAGGAACAACACATCAAACTTGGCGTCCGACTCTGCCTGTGGCAGCGGGAGAGCACCGCCGTCGTCTAGTACGATTCGGTAGGCGGCTTATGACGAAGATTCGACGGTATGGTGCACGTCCACTCAAACTACTTGGAGGGTTTCTTTTGTCGTGGTGGTCAGTAGGTCCGCATCTACTTTTTGCGATCGGCGTTCTATTCGTCCCCGGGGCAATTGTCGCCTCCGCCAGCCGGGTTCGTGGTGTGGCGCTGTTTGCCTTAGCTCCGCCTATCTCGGTGACCATCGTCGCGGTCTCTGCCCTGGCGGCTCCGCTTATGGGCATGGAGTGGTCACTTCTGCCAGTCTTCGTTTTAACTGCCCTGATGGCGGCAGTTGCGTGGGCAGCCGCTAGGTGGTCTGCGGGGCCGTCGGAGGCCGGGAAGTTTTTTCTTGGTCCTGTCGAGTGGCAAATCGGTCTCGGTCATGCCGCCGCCGTGCTTATTGCTGCCTTTCTGATCGGCAGGCGGCTTATTGGGGCCTTCGGCCGTCCTGAGTCGTTTTCGCAGACATTTGACAACGTATTTCACCTCAATGCCGTGCGCTACATCCTCGAAACACGACAAGGTTCTTCCTTCACCGTCAGTTCGATGACGGGCGGGGATTTCTACCCGGCTGCCTGGCATGATCTGGTCGCTCTGCTCGCGGCCACTACGGGTGCAGATATCACCGTGTCCGTTAACGTCGTAAACCTCGTTGTCGCCTCCGTTTGCTGGCCCCTTGGATGCATCTTCCTGGCGCACCAGCTTCTGGGCAAACGTATTGTTGTTAGTGTTGCGGCGAGCATTCTGTCCGCAGCGTTCGGAGCCTTTCCGTTGCTGCTTCTGGATTTCGGTGTCCTGTATCCGAATTTCCTTGGAAATGCGCTGCTTCCGGTGGCGGTGGCTTTGGGGGCTCAGGCTTTAGGGCTGACAAGTTCCAAGTCGGGCTCAACACTGGTCACTTGGTTGCTGTTCGTAGCAGTACTTCCGGGCCTCACCTTGGCGCACCCGAGCAGCACCATGGCGCTGCTAGCGCTGATGATACCTCCGCTGTTGATCCTGTGGACGAGGTTCACGGCAAGAATTACTCGAGGGTCCCGCCGTCCTGCAGTGTCCTTGGTGGGAGCCTTTTTCCTGCTTCTCCTCGGACTCGGAATGGCTGCTGCTGCCTGGAAGAAGGTTCGGCCCCCAGAGATAGCAGCGTTCTGGCCTCCGGTGGAAACAACCGGTCGTGCTATCGGCGAGGTGATTACGAGTTCCGCTATTGGACGTTCTGTCGCGTGGGCGGTGATGGCTCTTGCCCTCACAGGACTTATCGTGCTGATCGTTCAACGTATGCACCTATGGCTCGTTGGAATGTATGGGGTGATTGCAGGTCTTTTCGTTGTTGTCGCTTCCTTCCCCTTTGGGGAGCTGCGGACCTTCTTAACTGGGGTCTGGTACAACGATCCGCCTCGCCTGGCTTCCCTGCTCCCTCTTGTTACCTTGCCGCTAGCCGTCGTAGGTGCCGTCCATGCCTGGGATAAGTTGGTGGCCCCACTCGGCATTAGATACTTGTCCGCGGAAAAAGCGACTCTTTCTGCGCACCTCCGGCGAGCTCCGGGATACGTAGGCTTGTCCGTAGCTGGCATGGCTGTCGTCCTGCTTGTTGTCAGCACCCAGCAAGCCAACGTCCGTGAGGCGGCAATTTCAGCATCGGGCGGATACCGGCTGGCTGAAGATTCCCCACTGATTTCTTCAGACGAAATGGCCCTGCTCAAGAGGCTCCCCGAGAAACTTCCCGAGGACGCGACCCTGGTGGGGAATCCGTGGAACGGGAGTGCGCTGGCCTATGCCTTTACTGGCAGGGACCTTGCTCAGCTCCACATGCTCAGCGAGATGCCGGCAGGCTTGGAGCAGCTCTATACATCGCTGAATAAGGCAAACTCGGACCCATCTGTCTGTCCAATTGTTGAGCGCCTCCATGTTGGCTACGTCCTCGATTTCGGTCACCGGGAAGTACACGGCGGCGACAACGGGTTCCGGGGTCTGGACAATCTGGAAGCGGCCGGCGTCGCCAAGCTGGTGGACGCTGAGGGCGAGGCAAAGGTTTACGAACTGATTGCCTGCGGAAAATGACTTTTCAAGGGAAGGGAATCCAGGTATGAAGATCGTGTTGACAGGAAGCAACGGCTTCCTTGGGTGGCACACGCGAGTGTTGGCGCACAGCCTTGGCAAGGAGACTGAAGCTCTTGCGCTGGGTGACAAGTTCGACGACGGCGCCGCGGTCGCCGCCGTCGAACAGGCAGAGCTCCTCGTTCACGTGGCAGGGGTGAACCGGGGGGACGATGAGGCAGTACGAAGCGGCAACATCCGTTTCGCCGAACAGCTTGCCGAAACGCTGGAGGCGGCTGGTTCGAAACCGGCAACCGTGGTGTACGCCAACTCCATTCAGGCGGGGAACGGCACCGCCTACGGCACGGGCAAGGAAGAAGCAGGAAAGATCCTTAAGAATGCCACCGAACGGGCCGGCTCCCGCTTTGTTGATATCAGGCTTCCTAATCTCTTCGGGGAGCACGGTATGCCCTTCTACAACTCCGTTGTCGCTACTTTTTGCCGCCTTGCTACAGAAGGGAAGCCGCTGCAGGTGCAGGACGACAAGGACCTGCTCCTTTTGCACGTTCAAACTGCTGCTGAGGTGCTCCTGGGTATTCATGAACCCGAGGACGCCCTCCGTCTTGCAGCAAGCCGCCGGGTCAGCGAGGTCGCAAATCTCATTGATTCGATGGCTGCGACCTACTCAAAGGGCACAATCCCGGACATCTCCGAGCCATTCGATAGGGATATGTTCAACACCTACCGGTCATTCTTGGTTGGCGACCGACTGCCCATCCCCTTGGACCGTAAGGAAGACGCACGGGGTGCGTTTTTTGAGGTAGTCCGCAGCAGCGGGGGCGAGGGCCAGTCCTCATTTTCAACCACGAAGCCCGGCATCACCAGGGGACAGCATTACCATCGGCGGAAAATTGAGCGGTTCACCGTACTGTCGGGGACCGCGGACATAGCCATGCGGAAATTGTTCTCCGAAGAAGTAGTGACCTACCGGGTCGACGGCAAAAGCCCTGTTGCCATTGATATGCCCACGATGTGGTCACACAACATCACCAACACTGGAACAGATAACCTTTACACCATGTTTTGGATCAGTGAACTCTTTGATCCAGCATCTCCCGACACTTTCCCGGAGGAAGTATGAGCGACGTTGGCCGCAAGCTAAAAGTATTGACCATTGTGGGCACCAGACCGGAAATTATTCGTCTGGCTGCCACAATCCGCCGGCTTGATCGTAGTACCGACCACGTGCTGGTTCACACGGGCCAGAACTACGACTACGAGTTGAACGAGGTCTTCTTCGAGGATCTGGGCCTGCGACGCCCGGATCACTTCCTGGAGGCGGACACCTCGTCCCTGGGTAGTGTTCTAGGCTCAATTCTGGCAAAGACCGAGAAGGTGCTTTTGGCTGAGAAGCCTGACGCGATGCTTGTGTTGGGCGACACCAACAGCTGTATTTCCGCCCTCATGGCCAAGCGACTTCGGATCCCGGTCTACCACATGGAGGCGGGTAACCGCTGCTTTGATGAGAACGTTCCCGAGGAAACGAACCGACGGTTGGTCGACCATGTCGCTGACTACAACCTCGTATATACAGAGCACGCCCGCAAGAACTTGCTTGCGGAGGGACTGCACCCTTCACGTATCCTGCTGACGGGATCGCCCATGAAAGAGGTCCTGCTCGGCAACGCCGGGGCCATTGAGGCCAGCGACGTTCTCGAAAGGCAGGAGTTGACTCCCGGGGGCTACTTCATGGTCAGCATCCACCGTGAAGAAAACGTCGACAGCCCCGAACGCCTCACGGAGATACTCAAGGCCCTGCAGTGCATTAGCGATCGCCACGAGATTCCTGTTCTCATCTCCACCCATCCGCGAACCCGGAAGCGGTTGGAAGATCAGCCTGAAGAATTGAAGCGAGGCCTGCGATTCCATCCGCCATTTGGTTTCAACGACTATGTGAAGCTCCAGAGGGAGGCCAAACTGGTTCTGTCGGACAGCGGCACGATCAGTGAAGAGTCTTCCCTGCTGGGATTCCCAGCAGTGACTTTGAGGGACGCGATAGAACGCCCAGAGTCCCTGGATACCGCTGCAATCATCACCACTGGGGTGAAGTCGGATGCAATCGTTGATGCCATCGACATAGTCCTGGATCAGTTCGAAACCGACGGCTCACCTGTCATTCCCGTGGACTACCAAATTTCTGACACGTCACGTCGCGCCGTGAACTTCATCCGTTCAACCGCGCATACCCACCACCAGAGGACCGGAATATTCGTTAATATCAACCGGTAAACGCGGTCTTCCCTCGCCTGAGTGAGGGTGCGAGAGGGTGACCTCCGCGTGGTAGGTCCAGAATGAGGCGATCAACTCAGTTGTGGGTTCCGGTGCCCCGCGACGTACTGGGCTGGCCGATCTGAAGGGTACCGCGATCCCGTAAGGGGTCGTCCTTGCGTCCGCGGTGCCCGAAGGAATCCCCTGTCTTTGGGCCAGTAGCGTCAGCCTTTCCCATGGATAAGCTCGGCGTCAACCGATGTGTCTGGTCCCGAATCGGTCCGCCCCTGCAGTGATCCTCGCCCGACTGTTCGAACTCGTGCCGGGGCGGGCCAAGATCCGCCCTGCGGATAGCAGCAGCGTGCCAGCTGGCAGGGTGTCGGCGATGGTCGAAAAGTGAGTCATTTCACGGGCTGGAAAGTGAGCCACTTTGACGCTGGTTATTCTGCCGTATTTTCCGGTCTTGTCGAGGGCGGCAAATAGACCTGGCTGTGCTTGAGGCGGTAGCTGGAGCTTTTGAGGGTGATGACTTCGGCGTGGTGGACCTTGCGGTCGATCATGGCTGAGGCGACGACCGGATCGCCGAAGCCGTCTCCCCAGCGAGCGAACGGCAGGTTCGATGTCAGGATCAGCGAGGCGTGCTCGTAGCAGGATGAGACGAGTTGGCAGAACAGGTTCGCAGCATCTTCCTCAAAGGGGATGTGGCTGACTTCATCCACGATGATCAGTCCGCAGGCCCAGCCTGACCAGTTCCTGGGGTAGGCGGCCGTTCTGGTGGGCTCCCTGGAGCCGGGCGACCCAGTTGATGGCGGTAGCGAACAGAACCCGGTGACCGAGCTGCATGGCTCGTGAGCCCAGCCCCCGGTGGCGAGGTGAGTTTTGCCGGTGCCGGGCCGTCCAGGGCAGGACGATGTTGGATGCTTCGGTGAGAAACGCGCCTGTGGCCAGGTTCGCGACGGTGCCGCGTCTGAGGCCCAGCTGGTTATCGAATTTGAAGTCCTCAAGCGATTTCCGGGCCGGGACCCCGGCGCCCCTGGCCCTGATCTCGGCCCCTGAGGCTTCCCTGGCTGCAACCTCCCGGGACAGGATAGCGGCGGGGTATTCCTCATGGGTCCAGCCACCTTCACGCGCCTGATCGGCGAGGCGGGGTGCTGCTTCCCGGATCCCGGGCGCTTTGATCGCCCGGAAGTAGTACTCGATCTGGCCGATGGTTTCCTTAACGGCCGGCATCAGGCGACCTGCCCGTCATCCGGGACAACCCCGAACGCCCGGTCGTAGACAGTCAGGCCCGCAGCCCGGTCGTTTCGCCCACGAATTGAGGGGTTTGAGAGGCTTCCGCAGCGCCCTTGCCGGCTCGACGTGCTCCGGGTCGGTGATGGTTAGGCCGGTGGCCCAGGACCGGGCGTGGGTGCCAACGATTCTGCCATCGAGGCTGATTGTGATGGTTGTCAGGTCCGCGGTGACATCGACGAACCGGCCGATCGCCTGCGGGTGGACCGAGTAGTCGGTGGACTCCATCCGGACGGAATGGTCCCGCGGGAGCCGGGCCTTGGCGGAGAATCCGGTGACCGGCGGAACCGGTGGCAGCGCCAGCATCGCAGTTCTATCCGCGACGAGCAGGTCCGCCGGTCCTTCTGACCATCCGGGCGTTGGCCTTTGCCAGCCACTGCCCGAGCTGGGTGTTGAAGTCCTCCGGAGACACGGGTCGCACTGCACCTGATCCCCGGGATCGTAAGAGATCCGATCAGCAGGATCGGCCGGGGCATACTCTGGCCGAATCTTGGCAAACGTTTCCCCTCAACCAGGCCGGGGACCCGACCAGCGCACCCGTTCAGCCGACACCGTCGCCGGCATCCGCGGATTCTCCAGCAGCAACGCTCGAATATCCGGTTCCACAGCCTTGATTCCGGAGTCCTGCGGTGCCCGCACGTAAGTTGGCGGTGACCGCCTTCGCGACCGTGTTCCTGAAGATCCCCAACCACGCCGCTATTTACCTCATCGAGTGACCCTCGGCCCGATGAAACCGCCGAATAAGCGCCCAATCCCAGACTGTGACCAACCCAATCGTTCGAAGCGGATGCTCAGTTTCTAACCGTCACGTCACATGGCTCACTTTTCACCGTCACCGACACAGGGGCCGTTGGCGTCCCAGCCCGTGCGCCCGGGAGATGCTGTGATGGCTGGCCCAATTCGCCTACGCCTGGCCAGCTCGTGCTCTTCAGCGAACCTGGATGGAAGTGCGTCTACAGGCTCCAACCGTGCTCGTAAGAGAAGAATCAACAAACTGCACGCTTGGGGCCCACACAGCCATTGCCAGTGCGAGCCTACAGCAACCTCCGACGGCGAACCGTTCAGCGCCGGCTACATGGGTTAGTAAGTGATGATCCTGTCCGCATACTTTGGGAACGCCGAGCGCAATTCGGGGACCAATTCCCGGTCAACGACCACATCAACATCCGGCATGGATCTCAAAATGTCGTCGATAGCTTCCGGGACCTTGGATGGGCCCTTGTACATGGGTCGGATCATTCGCAGGGCAGGCTCCATCTTGTCCGTCCACCTGCCCTGCAGGCTCAGAGACCACTGCCCGAACAGCAGCGGATCGAAGAAATCATTGAAGCCGACATAAATGTACGTCCGGTCCTGCTTGATGTTTGCTATCTGGAACATCTTGTGAATCATTGGCGGGATTTCACCTGCAAGCAGAGAGCTTTGATGGTGCACTGCAATGGCCCCGTGGGCCGTGGGCTTCAGACCCTGCTCATTCAGGCCGGTGAAGGGGAGGCCAAAAAACTGCGTCGCCCCGAGCGACGTCAGGAGCGAGGCGGCGAGAAATGTTTTCCGGCCACTCCGCTCAATGAGCAGCGGAGACCAGAGCTCAGCAGCGCCGATAACGGTGCAGACAATTGCCAGGATTTCGACCGCAAGGAAGGACTTGTGGAAATAGTAGGTAATCAAGCCGGACTGGCTGAGTTGGAAAATCGCCAGGAAGAGGAGCAAAACGGCTGCAAAAAGCGGAGTGGCAAGCACATGCAAGGACGTGAGGGTTCCGTGCCCGGTCTCCGGCGATCCGACTTTGCGGCGTGAGTAAAAGGCCAAGGCCACAAAGGCATTCATGATGATGCAGAGAATGGCTACGCCTGAGTCCGCACGGTCGATGCCGCCGGTGGTGGTGAGAACGTCCCCGGCTGACATGCTGCGCAGTTGCCAGATTGCCGCCATAAGCGCGATAAGGCCCAAGAGAGCCAAGAGAAACTGAAGGGCGACAACCGGCTTCCTCAGTTGCGTGCGGTGCTGAAGCAGGTGCCATGCGTAAACCAGGACACTGGGTAGACAAAGGACGAGAAGGAGTATCCACCCATGGGCCACTGCGATCAACGCAAGGATGAGTGCAGCAGATCCGATCGCGGGGGAAACGACCCTCCTAAGCTGCACCACCGCTACGCAGGCGACGCAGAGGGCAACGCCCAAACCAAAGTTGGGGAAGGCGCCAAACACCGGGATGGCACCGGGGCCGACGATCCATGCCGTGGCAACGATGGTAACGAGCGGCAGGCTTACAAAGAAGTTGTGGCGAAACACCGGCAGGGACGTAAGGCCAGCAACCACGAGCAAAGTCCCGAGGATGCTGACTACTCCAACGAGCCGACAAAACAGCATAAGTTCTTGTCCCACATTACCTGCTTCGCTGCCTGCTACCACTTCGGCAAGGAGGGCAACCAAGGAGTGAAATCCCTGAGGATAGGTGGCCGCAGACCAAGGTCCGCCGTCGGGTGCAGGCGGGAGCACCGCAATCACCGAGCCGTGAGTGCGGATCATGTTGTACATGTTGAAGTGCGGCGCAAAGTCCCACGACTGCGTCAGCAAGAGGAGCGACTGTTCAGGCGACCGGACTGCTATGAAGCCTTTCACAGCCCACAGGGAAGCAGCTGCAGCGATAACTGGCAGTGCGTCTACCCGCTGCACCTGAGGTACCAATTCCCGCAGCGGTTGACGTTTCAAGAGGGTCGTAACGACACTTCCGACGAGGACTGCAGCTGCCACGCCGAGGACGACTGAACCGCGGTTCAGCTCGGGTAATGGACCTGTCACCCACCACGTAATAGGGGCAGCGCCGGCCAGCCCCACCACAGAAAAAAGGACCCGTTGGGAAAAATTACGTGACGTCGGGACGAGGACGAGGATGACGCCCAGAGCCAGGAGGTATCCCCAGCCGGTCAGACCATTATTGGCGCGGAGCACAAGAACAGCCAGGAACGCCAGAGCTGCAGCCACAGCGACCAGAAGCCGTTGAGGTGCAGTCAGCCGGTTATTGCTTGGATAGTGGCGCCGGCCTCGTGTGGCGGGGCCTTGCCGGGCGGGCATGAGTGCGGCATGCAAATCAGGGCTGAGCATGATTCCTTAGTGGTCGTGGTCAGCCGGAAATCCCCCGTTGTTTACGACCTTCGTTGATCCACTGCCCTGCTTGCTGCGGGGCTCATGAAAACCAGAACGGACAATAGAAGTCTAAGTGAGCCTGGGCGCTGGCGGTGACTTGATCCCCTACATGACCTAACTGTCCGAACGATGAGACCCGGACTCTTCATGTCGGACCGGAGCCTGGGCCTGCTGGCTGGTCAGGGTTGTGCACTGTGTAAGGCCCCGGAACTCTGCTTCCAACCCCTCAACAGACGTGCGAAGAATTGCGACTTCTTCGGCCAGCGTTCGATTCTCATCTTCGACGACTGAAAGTTCCCACGACAGGTGGAGGCAGACGCCCAACAGGAGGATGATACAGAGGGCGAAGAGGAGATTGGACGCAACCTGCACGCCCACCAGCTTGCTGATGCCGGCAAGGAGGTCGGGAAACCCGGCGAGGATAAGGGCGCTGGCCCCAATAATGAGCCAAAGCGCCGCGTACTTCTCACGGAACGTTGTTCGGCGGACCAGTTCCAAAACTATTCCGACCATAACTAACGCGAAAATAAAGGGGGCCAGAGTATTTCCCATTAGAGGGTGCCTTCCTGTGCAACGAGCTTGGACCGGCTCCTAGTTACCGCAAATAACAGCGCGAAGACGGATCGCAACAGGTAGATTGCTGACTTCCCTGGGTTGTGGCTAGGTGTCCCTCCCTGGCGGGGGCGCATCGACACGGGTATCTGCGTAACCTTGCAACCCGACTTGATCGCCACGACCAAGGAATCGACGGTGTCGCCCAAGTATTCGGCTGGATAGTGATCCAAGTACTGCGCGATAGCGCGCCTGTTTCCAGCCCGGAAGCCAGATGTCACGTCGGTGAGTTTGGTGCGGGCCAAGCGGGAGATCACGGCCGCGAGGAAAACCATGGCCCACTGGCGGGGTCCGGAAACCTTGTAGTTGCCCTTATCGGCAAACCGGGCACCGATTGCGATGTCAGCGGTTTCCAAACCTTCGAGGACCGCCGCGATGTCACGCGGGTCGTGCTGCCCATCGGCGTCGACCTGAATAACGGCCTCGTAGCCCTTGCGGTCGGCATACTTGAAGCCGGCCCTCATGGCACCGCCAACCCCCATGTTGAAAGGCAGTCTAAGTACAGTTGCACCAGCCGCTGCGGCTACGTTCGCCGTCGCGTCTTTCGAGCCGTCGTCGACAACAAGGACGTCGTATCCCTCGTTGAGATTCATGACCTCAGTAATGGTGGTGCCGACGGTCGAGCCTTCATTCCAAGCGGGCATGATGACTAGAACGCGGCGGGATTCTGGGCTAACCATGCCTGCGATTCTACGCGGAAACAAAAAGCATCCCGAACTCGGGTCCAGGTGCGGTGAGATCTGCCACACGGCGAGCGTCGAGAGTCGCTGATACCATATAAAGGTTGTTTGCAGCGCTTTCGTTGCCGTACTGCTCGACCCACCAAGGAGACATGTTGTTCAAGGACAAGACACTTTTGATCACTGGCGGCACTGGCTCGTTCGGGAACACTGTTCTGAAGCACTTCCTGCACACGGACATCGGCGAAATCCGGATCTTCTCCAGGGATGAGAAGAAGCAAGATGACATGCGAAAGCTTTACAACAACGACAAGCTGAAGTTCTACATCGGCGATGTACGGAACCTTGAGAGTGTCAGGGAAGCAGTTCGCGGGGTTGACTTCATATTCCACGCTGCTGCGCTGAAGCAGGTCCCCTCCTGCGAGTTCTTTCCCATGGAAGCAGTCAGGACCAACGTTCTCGGGACCGACAATGTCCTGACTGCTGCTATCGACGCCCGGGTCAAGAAGGTTGTCTGCCTTTCGACGGACAAGGCCGCTTATCCTATCAATGCCATGGGAACTTCTAAGGCGATGATGGAGAAAGTTGTCATCGCAAAGTCGCGCAACGTCGATCCGTCCGACACGCTGATTGCATGCACCCGGTACGGTAACGTGATGGCCTCAAGAGGCTCAGTGATTCCCTTGTTTGCCGATCAGATCCGTGCCGGTAAGCCACTGACAGTGACCGATCCGAACATGACCCGCTTCCTGATGAACCTCGATGAAGCTGTCGAGCTGGTTCTTTTTGCCTTCAAAAACGCCAACCAAGGCGACCTGTTCGTCCAGAAGGCTGACGCTTCATCGGTGGGTGACCTCGCCGAAGCCATGAAGCAGCTCTTTAAATCAGACTCCCCAATCAATGTGATCGGAACCCGTCACGGCGAGAAAGCTCACGAAACCCTTCTGACGCGTGAAGAGCGGGCGAAATCGGAGGACCTGGGCGGCTACTTCCGGGTCCCGGCTGATACTCGCGACTTGAATTACGAGAAGTTTGTGGAATCCGGGGACATCGTTAGCGAATCCCTGGAAGAGTACACCTCTCACAACACACAGCAGCTGACCATCGAGCAGATCATTGAAAAGATCAAGACGACTGACTACCTGCAGTCCTTGCTCAACTCCACAGTGTCAGTTCCGTAGGCATGTCCAAACCAAAGGTCCTCGTGGTTGGCCAGCACTTTTGGCCCGAAGGGTTCCGGATCAACGATATCTGCGACTACTTCGTTGAGCAGGGGGTGGATGTGGAGGTCCTGTGCGGTCTTCCGAATTACCCCCGGGGCGAGTTCTACCCCGGATATTCGTTCGGGGGCCCATACCGCGAGGACCACAATGGAATCAAAGTCTTCCGCGCCCCCGAGATACCTCGCGGCGACAATTCCAACCTCCGTATTTTCCTGAATTACGTATCCTTCCCGCTCACCAGCCTCTTCCATCTTCCGAGGCTCATGTTCGGTAAGTACGACAAGATCTTCCTGTATCAGCTGTCCCCGGTCATGATGACCATCACCGGCATTCTTCTATCGAAGGTCCGGCGCATCGAATCGACAATGTACGTTCTGGATCTGTGGCCCGAGAACTTGTTTTCTGTTCTTGACATCAAGAACAAGACGTTCCGCCGACTCGCGGAACTAATCTCTCACTGGCACTACCGTCAGCCGGACAAGATCGTGGTTCTTTCCGAGCAGATGCGCTCAAAAATCAAGAGCATTACCGGTCTCCCGGACGATAAGATTTCCATCGTCCCTCAGGCCTGCGAAAAGCTTTACGAAGTAGAGGTTCACGACGACGAACTTGCCCGCCACCTCGGTGATGGGTTCAAGCTCGTTTTCACAGGGAACATCAGCCCCGCGCAATCATTCGATACCATCATCGACGCCGCGCAGGAACTTAAGAATGAGGGCTTGACGAACATCTCGTGGGTGATTGTCGGAGACGGTATGAGTCGCGCGGGTCTGGAAGAAGAGGTCGGACGGCGCGGATTAGGTGACATTTTCAAGTTCGAGGGCCACCATCCTGTTGGTGATATCCCGAAGTACACTACCCTGGCTGATGTTCTTGTCGCCTGCCTTGTGAAAAGCGACCTGCTTGAAGCCACTATCCCCGCCAAAGTCATGTCCTATATTGCCTCCGGACGTCCGCTTGCCCTTGCAATGGACGGAGAAGTTGGGCGTCTTGTCATGGACGACGCCCAGTGCGGTTTTGTGGGTCCGGCCGGTGACGCGGCTGCCCTTGCCGGCAATATACGCAAGCTCTATCACATGACCCCGGAAGAACGCCGGGACCTTGGTAGCCGCGGGAGGGCCTACCACTTCACCAAACTTGAGCGCAGTATCGTCTTGGATAGACTCACGAAGTTCATCCTCGCCACGGACTAGTCCTACGCGCTGATGGCAGCTAGCCACTGAACAGGGGCAGCGCAGTGTAACCAGTGGCCCACTGACGCTGCTGGTGCTGTGCATCCGACGGGATAAGAAGCGGCCAGGGCTGCTTGATTACGAGTGCTTGGGGAAGGCTAGTGTCTTGCGCCTGAAATTCGTTCCCTAATTGTAGAGTGGGGCATGGCGGACGTTGGGCGGCCTAAGGCCTTGCTGGAACTGACGGATGATGAACTGGCGGCCCTGGTGGGGTGGGCCCGCAGGGCGAAGTGGTTCCAGGCGCTGGCGACGCTGTCGCGAATGGTTTTGGCCAGCGCTGAAGGGCTGTCGAACGTGGCGCCGCTGCCCCATGCAGTGCTGAACCGCGCCGGGCGGCGAAATGGCGGCGCCGGTTCCTGGAACAGCGTCTGGACGGGTTGGTCGACGAGCCCAAGTTGGGTCGGCCGGTCACTGTCGAGGAAGTCGAGGACATCGTCACCAGTTCCACCCTTTCCGCCACCACCGTGCCCCGGCCCCGATCCAGTCCCGCACCGCCTGGCCGCGACGATCATCCATAATATCGAGAATCGCCCTGGGATATACAGGTGTTTAACACGATCGGCCCGGGGACTTTTCGGGATCATCCTTCAGGTATCTGACCCGTCGGAGGCGGTGTTCTTCGACCCCCAGTAGGCGCAAAAACCGGCGGCCCACGCCTCCGTCCAGTATGGCAGTATCAGCTGTGACAGCATCATTGTTGTCCATGGCACGCCGGCGGCTGCAGTGACCCGGGAGACGCACGTAGATCAGTGGAAGACAGCCAGGTGGCGCGGAAGACTACCGCAGTCCGGGCAGGAGCCTCGCGTTCGACGGGCTCGACCAGGACCGCCTGGGTGTTGTCGGCATGCTCGGCGGAGGGCACGACATGGTGCTCCAAGTTGAACAGAACCGACGCGGGATCGCACGTCTGCGCGCTCTATAACAAGGCTTGTGGTCCTCAGCGAAAGTCGCCTCGACCCCGAATATGCTTGCAGGACTACGAGCACTTTCATTTGAAGGACACCACGCTAAAAGTTGATGAACCGGGAGATCGGCCGCAACATCACGAACCGATCCGGAAATGACTGTTCCGGACGATGCAGCGACGCCCTGGAACAAGGGCGGAGCCCCGATGGATCAGCAGGCGTCTGCGCTCGGGTTTCCCGCTACCGGAGATCAGTGGTGGCGGCCATGAGAAATTGCCCATAGGCGGCCACGAAAATGCGCGCTGTCTTGAATTCACGCAGCGGGCACCAACTGTCCGCCCATGGGCAGATCGAAATGGCCCTTGACAAATAAGCCTTGTATGAGCACGCCAGCTACCCAAGCCTGTACGGGGGTGCAGTAGACGGAGGCATTCGCGCTTCTGGCATTCGCGGCTCACCGGACAAGCTAAGATCCGTTGGTCACATGTTCACGATCGCATTCGGCCAAGATCGTCGTATTCTCCTTCGCAACGCTGACGAGGCAGCATGTCATGGTCCGACGCTTCCGCTAAATCATACAGAAGGCGACATCGATACAGAAGGCTACTTACTGATCGCAGCGAAAGGCCTCTAATTATTAGCCTCTTCTTGATCAAGCAGCCCTAGTAGGTACTCGCCGTAACCGGATTTCACAAGGGGTTCAGCCCGGTCACGAAGCTCTTCATTGGTAAGGAAGCCTAGTCGCCAGGCGATTTCTTCAGGCGCGCCGATCTTAAGGCCTTGACGATGTTCAATAATTCGGACAAAGCTGGAAGCATCATTGAGCGACTCGAACGTTCCCGTATCCAGCCAAGCAGTTCCGCGAGGGAGTAGTTCCACCTTCAACCGGCCTTGCTGAAGGTACACGCGGTTGACATCTGTGATTTCGAGTTCGCCTCGAGGTGAAGGTTCCAATTGCTTTGCGATTTCGACAACGTCGTTGTCGTAGAAGTAAAGGCCCGGAACGGCATAATTACTTTTGGGGTGAGCTGGCTTTTCTTCGAGAGACAAGGCCTGCCCCGCCGCATTGAACTCGACCACGCCATAGGCCCGGGGATCTGAGACCCAATAACCAAAGACGGCTGCGCCTTCGAGGTCAGAGAAACGCCGGAGGTGGGTCCCCATACCTTGACCGTAGAATATGTTGTCTCCAAGAACGAGTGCGACCTTCTCCGATCCTATGAAGTCGGACCCGAGGAGGAAGGCCTCAGCCAGACCGCCCGGATTTGGCTGCTGGACGTAGTCGATGGATACGCCGAATTGCGAGCCGTCGCCGAGAAGGCGCTGGAACTGGTCGGCATCATGCGGGGTGGTAATGACCAGTATGTCCTGGATGCCTGCGAGGATCAGAGTGGAAAGGGGGTAATAGATCATCGGCTTGTCGTAAACCGGAACGAGCTGCTTGCTCACGCCAAGGGTGATCGGGTGTAGCCGGGATCCGGTGCCGCCGGCGAGAATGATTCCACGCATGGGATCACACACTACCGTCTCCGCGTGCGGCGTGCGAGCCAGTAAACTGCTCCTATGACGAAACTCTTGGTTACCGGTGGTGCAGGATTCATCGGATCGAACTTTGTTCACTACGTTTTGGAGAAGACTGAGCACTACAAGGTTACGGTTTTAGACAAACTGACCTACGCTGGCAATGCAAACTCGTTGGCTGGCCTTCCGCACGATCGATTCAAATTTGTGCACGGCGATATTGCGGATCCGGTGCTGGTCGAAAAGCTTGTTTCAGAGCACGACGCAGTTGTGCACTATGCGGCGGAGTCACATAACGATAATTCTCTGCACAATCCGCGACCTTTCCTGGATACGAATATTATCGGGACTTATGTCCTCCTCGAGGCAGTACGCAAGTACGGCGTAAGATTCCACCATATTTCCACCGACGAGGTCTACGGAGACCTTGAACTTGAGGATCCACAGCGTTTCACCGAAGAGTCTCCGTACAATCCTTCCAGCCCCTACTCATCCACAAAGGCTGGCTCGGACCTGCTTGTCCGAGCTTGGGTCCGCTCATTTGGCATCCAAGCAACAATAAGCAATTGTTCCAACAACTACGGGCCCTTTCAGCATGTCGAAAAGTTTATTCCCAGGCAAATCACTAATATTTTGGACGGGCGACGGCCGGTTCTGTACGGAAATGGTAGGAACGTCAGGGATTGGATTCACGCGGACGACCATTCCTCAGCTGTACTGCTAATTTTAGAGCGCGGGCAGATTGGTGAAACTTATTTGATAGGGGCCGACGGTGAGATGGACAATATTAACGTTTTGCGTCTCATTCTCACGCAACTCGGCGAGGAATCTGACGCCTATGACCGTGTTGAAGATAGGGTCGGACACGATCTGAGGTACGCCATCGATTCGACGAAACTCCGTCGAGATCTCGGATGGCAGCCCCAAATGGCAGATTTTCAGAACGGCATCGCCGCTACTATCGATTGGTATCGGCGAAATGAGGCGTGGTGGCGTCCTCAGAAGGCTGCAACAGAAGCCAAATATGCGATCCAGACCGGCACTGCGACGCAAAATGGAGTCGAAGACCAGTGACGACACCGCCACTGGCGTGGGTTGTTGGGTCCAGGGGACTGCTTGGGTCTGCCGTTGTTCGACAATTAGCTACGCAAGGGATCAAAGTCCACGCAGCCACAGTTTCATGGTCCGACGTTGACCGGGCCATCGAGGATTTCAGCGGAGCGATAGCTGATTACTCCGCACTAGTTGGCGGTAGTCCATGGCACGTTTATTGGTGTGCCGGCGCTAGTACGACCGCGAGTACACGCGCGGAACTCGATCACGAACTGGCTGTCCTCCAAAATGCCTTGGCGAAGATTGGCGAGGCTCATCTGACTTCTTCGTCGAACCGGATCGGGCTATTCCTTGCCTCTTCCGCCGGAGCTGTCTATTCCGGCGCAATGAACCCTCCGTTCACTGAATTCACTGTCGCCCAACCTCTGGCCGAATATGGCCGGGCGAAATTGGACGCAGAAAAAGCGTGCCGCGACTTTTCAACCGCCTACGACGCAGATCTTTTCGTTGGCAGAATCGCGAACTTGTACGGACCTGGCCAAAACCTTTGGAAGGCCCAAGGGCTGGTTACGGCATTAGTAAAGGCTGTTGTGACGGGCGAATCTGTCCGCTTATACGTCCCCATGGATACGAAAAGAGACTTCATCTATTCACGGGATTGCGCGGAAATGGTGGTGCAGGGACTCAGTCGGATAATGGAAATGTCGAGCTCTGGCGGCCAAATTGTCACAAAGATCCTTGCCTCCGGCCAAGCTATTAGCCTGAAGGAGCTGATTTTTCGAGTTGAACGCGTTTTGGGTGCTGCTGTCCCGCTTCAGCACGTGTCGTCACCTGCTTCCGCAGGGCAGAGCCCTGATCTCACCTTCGAGTCCAAGGTCATGACGGAACTGTCCTCGGCTGTCGTCACCTCACTAGACGAAGGCATTGCTTCCGTATACGACAGCATCAAAGATTCATTGGGTTGAGAGTAGCGACTCCTAGGCGGGTTGATCGCAGCGATCTGGCGTCAGATCAACTGATGCTCAACATACACGGGGCTAGCGCTCCGCTGCTACAGGTTCCTCTTATACCAATACAAAACTCGCCGGATTAGCCGGCTTCTTCAAGGCTCGTGGGGAATTGATTTCGTATCGTAGATAAACAGGGCGCCCATGGCCCTGCTGGGATGAGTGTGTCTAGCATTCAACCAGGACCAGGACCACGAGCCTTGACTGAGCCTACCGTTGTGGCGTTCGACGCTGCCACCAGCATCTTCGACCTGCCCGACTACCGCGTCATCTCCGCCAGCGTGCTGGCCGATGGGCGCCGCCAGATCGTCGTCGAAATTGACCAGCCACCGGGCTGTCCCAGCTGCGGTGTTGTCGCGACGCAGCGGAAGGAACGGCGCTTCCAGCGGATCTGGGACATTCCTGTCGCCAGCGCCGTGGAGGTTCGAATCCACGGTCCAGGTCCCACGCCGTGCCCGGTCCACTGGTCGGCTTCGCGACCATGTCGTTGCCGCGGTGATCCGCTCCGGCCGGGCAGTGTCCGAGACCGCAGCGGCGTTCGGGGTCTCGTGGTGGACGGTCCGCGCTGCGGTTACTGAAGCTTGTCTTCTCACCCTGCCCGAGGTCGATGAACTGAGTCCGCGGATGCTGGGCATTGATGAGCACCGCTTCCGGTCCGTGCGGTTCTTCCGCGATCCGGGATCCAGCTTGTGGATCCGGCATGAACCATGGATGACCACCATCGTGGACCTGGACACCGGGCAGGTCCTGGGCGTCGTTGACGGCAGGGACCACAAGGGCGTTGGAGACTGGCTCTTCGCCCGGCCCTGGCCTGGCGCCTGGGGTCCAGGTTGTCGCCATCGATCCGTCGGCGGCATTCCGGAAAGCGCTGCGGATGTGGCTTCCGCGCACCGCCGTGGCCATCGATCATTTCCACCTGGTCTCGCTGGCCAACCAGGCCATGACCGAAACCCGCCAGAACCTCTCCCAGCAGGTCAAGGGCCGCCGCGGCCGCGGCGTCGACAAGGCGCGGACGCATCGGATGCTGCTCTTGCGCGTCGGCGGCACCCTGACCGGGAGCGCGGCCCACCGACTGCAGGAGGTCTTCGCCGCCGACGATCCGACCGGCAAGCTGCAGGCAGTGTGGAAGATCAAGGAACAGCTCAGAGTTCTCCTGCGCACCAATTCCCTCACCGATGCCGCCGTCGCGAAAGAGGAACTCAAGGTGCTCGTGGACGCCGCAGCACGGCCAGAGACGAACAAGCTCTACCGCACGGTCTGCAGGTGGTGGAACGAGATCGAAGTCCTCATCGTCACGGGCGCCACGACAGGCAAGGTAGAGGCAAACAACACCGGCATCAAACACATCAAACGCACCGCCCGCGGCTACCGGAACCCCGGCAATTACAAATCGGTTATTCTCATGAGAAGTGCCGTCCGGCATGACACTCATCCGGGCATCCATTTCCCCACGAACCGTGAAGAGCCGATTAACCACTACACCTGCTATGTTGTCGAACGCAGGACATTGAGGTAAAACTCCCTCACTCGAACTTTGTTGGATTCTAAAAGGAATTCCTCCGGAAGGAGAACCTTACTTGATTCCGATTTCAAGACCTGAAGAATGACCTCAGAAAAGTCCTCAGTGGAATTGGCATCGGCCAAGTAAACGTTGTCTACGGTGTTGGCGAGTTGATCCAAGGCTGGAATGCGACCGGCGACAACCGGTGCGCCAGCGGCTAGCGCGCTCAGAAGGCTAATCGGCGTCCCATCCGTAAGCGCCGGAGAAACGACCACGGCGGCACTACGAATCACACTGGCGAACTCCGGCAGGGAAAGGGCAGGCGTGAGGCAGAGACGATCGCCGAGTAGTGGGTCCGCCTTCGCCTGCTCCGCATAGTCTATTCCCTCAAGGCCAATGGCTGTGAACGTCAGGTCTGGGTAACAAGCCAGCTTGGTAGCTATCTCAATGAACGCTCTGCCATTTGACATCTCGGACCTGCCGCGTGGAAAGACAATATGATTGGGTACCGTTTCTTCCGACGTGTAGAAGAGGGCACCATCAACTCCAAAATTCCCTGCCGCGAAAAGAGAGGGTCGGTTCGCATCGAAGCCTGCCTTTACTGCGCGGTCGAAGTCGGCACTCGAATCAAATTGAAGTCCAGCCGCGCGTCGAATGGCGCGGGAAGCCCACCATCGCAGCAACGGGCTTGACTCGACCTGCGGGACAAAGTCCTGCCCCCAAGTAGACAGAATGACGGGAACGCCCAACCCGCTGGACAACGCAGTAACGCCTTCGTATGGGAGCCGAAGCGCGTGCACCAGGTCCGGCCTGTGTTGACGACATAGCTTCCGAAGCGCGATGACGCGCTGGGGGAAACGAACGATTGCCAGGACAGTATGGATCCATTCGGCGGGATCTTTGCCCGGGTCGAGCTTCTTACTTTCCTCGCGGCGGGGCACTATGACTCGCCGGCGCTCGGCAATCTGTTGTCGCCACTTGGCTAAGGCGTCAGTGGGTTCCACAATGGTGGGATCATTTCCGCCAAATTCGCTGCTCACTTTGATGACTTCTATGCCCGCTCGCTCAA
Source organism: Arthrobacter sp. BB-1 (assembly GCF_006151685.1). NCBI lineage: Bacteria > Bacillati > Actinomycetota > Actinomycetes > Micrococcales > Micrococcaceae > Arthrobacter > Arthrobacter sp. BB-1. Next base: position 262,390 of record NZ_VDEV01000022.1, on the reverse strand, counting down.
GTCCCGTCGCCCAGCCGTGGGCGTGTGGACTACGGAAGTCGGCATAAAGTAGAACCTTCAAGGGAATCCGATCTATCGCCAATTTTGATTCATTTCATTGCAGTACGTTGTTTACCGGATCGCGAAAGTGATGCTACGTGGACCGAAATGCCCACCAGTGGGCCAAACGTCAATGAGACGATGCAGCGGATCTCCAGCGGCAGAGGCAGGAGCAGGGCTCCGAAAGCAACAATGGCTGCTATCGCCCAGCCACTAGAAAATGCGCGATGGCGTCCGGTGGCCAGCGCCGCTGTCCCCGTCAACGTCAGCATGGCCATAATAGCCGCGGCTAGTGTCAGCAGCGCGAGCGTGAGCGCAGAAACCTTGTAGCCGGAACCGAACAACAACATCAGCGTCGGTCCTACGAAGTAAGCTAAGGCAGCCCCAGCCGATCCGACGCAGAGGAGAAGCAGCATGGGCATTTGCAGGGCCCGCCAGCCTTGACTTCCAGCCTTGGCGACTTGGGCAATTGCGAATCCCTGAAAGGCCTGTAGAGGGACCATGATAGGTGCCCTGGTCATGGAGATGGCAAGCAACAGTGGCGCCGACTGTTCAAACACGGAAGCCGGCGATGTGACCTTTATTAGCAAAGGGAATGCAACGATTAAGGCTGCTGATGAGACGGAAGAAACGATGTTGTGAAAAGTCTGCTTCAGCATGGCGGGTAGAGGTGCGTCGGCCCGGACATTCATAGCCCTGCGGGCCGTTCCGGATGAAGCCAAGAGTATCAACCAGGCCGCTAGCGCAATGAGGCACGCAATTTCGAGGCCGGGGAGTCCTAGTGCCAATGCGGCCGCTGTACCGACCGTCGCTAGCCGAAGCAACGCTTCTAGCATCAGGAACCTGCTGTAGAGCCTCCATTCCCCGCTGCCCTGCAGAACACCGGCCAGAACGCAGTGGCACGAATATAGCGCGGCTGTCAGGATGAGTCCGGTCACGATTATCGTCGAGTTCAGACTGAAGACGTGCGTCACCAGGAACGGAGATGCGGCTAAGACAAGCAGGGCAAGCACGCCACCGCTGAACGCACCGACCGTGATCAGCTTAGGAAAGACATGTTCCCGGCCTTGCTGCAGGTTGACAGCTGAATGGGAAGCCGAACGAGTTGATTCCGTCTGTACTCCGCCAACAATTCCGTACATGAAAAATAACGCTGCCCAGAACGATAGAAATTCCGAGTTGTCTTCCTTGGAAAGCGAATGGCTTGCGATAATTAATATGACGATGCCGGCTATGGCAGCGACTGCCGAGGCTAGCGCCACTCCTGAGACGGACTTGGCGCCCGAACGGCGTCGTTCTTTGGCCGCGGCACCTTTCTCTAACGGTCTCATGCGTGCTGGCAGCCCCTGCTATTCGTGACGTACAATCATAAGATTCTACGTCATACCGAAGTCATGGTATGCCTTGCCTAGGGTCACTGGAAGATTATGTCCACTCTGGGCGGCGTCAAGGAATTAGACAACTGCCATACACCCGAGCGAACGATTCCCACGGTTGTAGTTCGGCTAGCATCCCAGTCGCCGGCCACGGGCGTGTCGGTGGGGTTGCCGAAATTGAAGGCGTAGTCTACCCCGGTTCCGCCGTTGCTCATGTAGAACGAGCCCTTTCTTACAACGCCTACCCCAGTCCTTCCATCTCCGTTCCAATCTCCTGGAAGCGGGTTGTCCCCAACGTTGCCGAAATAGAAAGCGTACGAAACGGGCGGATACATAGAAGTGGAGATGGTGGTGTTCCACATGGCGTTTCTGACGATTCCGATATTGGTGACACCGTCGCCGTCCCAGTCGCCCGTCACAGCAGTATCGCTACCCAGTCCGTAATACATGACTTTGTCCACTGACAGGCGAGAGATGCTATTTGATAGCTGCCAGGACCCGTTCCGAACAATACCGATGGTGTCGAATCCGTTTCCGTCCCAGTCTCCCACGACGGGCTTGTCGCCTGCATTACCGAACCAGAAACACCATGGGCTGCCCATTGGGTACTGCAGGCACCAGTACCCGTTGAGTGTCCATCCGCCGTAGGATTTTCCATCGCCGTACCACCGCCCGCTGATGGGTGTCGCTCCTGAAGGAAGACTTAGCGGGGGTTGGCCCCCAGCAAACGTTTTTAGGCTGGTGTAGTCCCCGTTCCAAACATTGGAGTCGCCTGCGAAGGGGCCTGTGGAACTGTACTGCCAGATGCTGTAGGTGCCCCAGCTGGCAGTCGGTACCGGCCCGGCGTTGTTGGTGGGGGAGCTCGGGTACGCTGCAACCCACAGGGGATAATCACCAAAACCGGCAGGATTGCCCAGGCACTGGTTCCACCAGCTGGTATTGGTGTAGATGACTGGGAGCCTGCCCGTCAGCGACTGCATGGTGTTGCCGAAATCCCGAACCCAGGACTGCAGCTGCGCCGGAGACATGTTGTAGCAGGTGTTGCCGAAGTAGAAGCCGTTAATGGTGCGGCCTTCATAGGGGTTGAACTCGAAGTCCAGGACGGGGGGCATCGTGTACCCGTCTGCGGACCAGCCCCCGCCGTTCTGGACAAAGTAACGTGCCTGGTCCGCTCCCGAGGACCAGTTGGGTATGGCGAAGTGGTAGGCGCCCCGGATCATTCCAACGCTACGGGACCCCTGGTACTGCGATCCATAGGAGGGGTTCGTGTAGTAATTGCCTTCAGTAGCCTTGACGTAGGCGAAGCGGGCGCCCATATTCCACTGCTGCTGCCAGTCCACACTTGGCTGGTGGCCGCTCACGTCCAGACCTTGGATGCCGAAAGTGGGCATCCAGGTGCCTTCACCGGACAACGGCTCCGTGCTCAGCCGCCTGAACGACTCAGATGGAGCCGATGCGGTGACGCGAGCGGACCGCTGCCCCATTTCCGCTCCGCCGACGCCGACTGCTTCCGCCATCGACTGCGTAGCCTCTGCAGGGGGCTGGGCGGCGGGGGTTGCCGCGGGTGCTGGTTCCTTCAGAGAAGGGCTCGGCGTCGGAGACGGTGACGCAGTTTGCGAGGGTTCGCTCGCAACGGCGGAGGCTGTCGGCGTCGGGGCAGGCTCAACGGCGGACGCAATACCCACCAGGCCTGGGCCGGCGACCAGGGATGCGGCCAGCAGAACTATCCCAATGGACTTCCTGACGGGGCGACGGGACTGAGACAGGTTCCGTTTCATATTGGCTCCGGAGACAATGAGGCGCTCCCACGGAGAGCCCTCATCTGGGTTGCTGTCCGGCTGGTTCCCCAGGAACCAGCCGGACAGGGGTTTTTGACACTTAACGCGCTCACCATAGCACCCTGTTGCTGCTGTAAACAGTGGTGCGGATGGTGCATGTGTTGATCCTGTGGCTATCTTGCGCTTATCCACAGACAATCCTTATGACTTGGCAGCATGTTGTACGGTGCCTAGTCTTTATCCCAGTTGCACTGCCTCCGCCGGGGGCGGCAGTTGTATTGGGGAACAAATGGACGCGCTTGGAATTGTCGAGGACGAGGTCCGCGAGCTAATCCGTCGTCGGGGTCTGGATCCGCTGCACCAGGCTGGTGAGGTGCGCCGGCTTGTTGAGGCTGCAGTCACGGATTACGACGAGAGAGCGCTTATGGGACCCCTTCCTCCCATAGGTCCGCTGGATGCAGCGAGCAGGTTCCTCTTCGACGCCGTTGCAGGCTTCGGCGTGCTTCAACCCCTGCTGGACGATCCCTCAATCGAAGAGATTTGGCTCAACGCGCCCAATGAAATCTTTGTGGCACGCAACGGCGAATCAGAACTTACCTCCCTCAGCCTCACCGAGCAGCAGGTCCGGGACCTCGTGGAGAGGATGCTCAAGAGTTCAGGCCGCCGCTTGGACATGTCCTCGCCCTTTGTGGACGCGGTCGGTTCTTTCTAGACGGCTGCTAGCCGACGGGCTAGCTAGGATGTGAACCATGCCCTCCAAGCCCTCAGTGAAGCCACTCAAGTTCATGTCCAGAGACGGCATCGACTACGAGTTTCCGGTCTACGAGGACTATGTGCCAGCGGCCATCTACCTACGCATCAGTCAGGACCGAACGGGCGATGGAGACGGCGTAACTCGGCAGTTGGAAGACTGTGTGAAGTACGCAGACCTTCATCGGCTAACCGTCATCGAGGTCATCGAAGAGAATGACACCTCGGCCTATGTCGCTCCGCACCGGGAGGACGGAGTAAAACCTAGGAAACCCAAACGTCCCGGCTTCGAACGCCTAAAGGCTATTGCTACGTCAGGGGAAATTCACGCCGTAGTCGCATGGGCTACTGACCGCCTATGGCGAAGTGTTCGGGACCTCGATCAGCTCATCAACATAGTCGAAACCACTCCGCACGGTTTCACTATCCACGCAGTACACGGCGGAATCATTGGTCTCGGTGATGCCAATGGGCAGACCGTAGCCAGAATCCTAGGTGCCGTCGCTCAAGGTGAAGTCAATATTAAAGCCAAACGACAGGCAAGAGCGCATGAGCAAGCCTTCGATCGTGGCAAGTTCCCCGGTGGGCGAGTCCCCTTTGGCTACCGCTTGGGCGAGAAACCGGGGGAGCTGGTACTCCATGAGGATCGAGCTGAAGTACTCCGGGACATTGCTGATGGCATCATCAACGACGGCTGGACGATTACGCGGGCTACCAGATTTATCCGGGAAGAATTGCCTAAGCGGTGCGGAAAGATGAAGCCAGTGGCCCTCCGAGGAATCCTCACTGGCCCCACGGTAGCCGGGAAACGGTATTATCTGCCCGTTGCGCAAAAAAGGTCTGACCCCGAGGCGAAGGGAACGTGGGGACCAGCAGGGTGGGAGCCCGTATTTGACGAGGTTACGTGGCAACTGCTGCGCAAAGCACTAGCCACGACCCCTAGGGGAAGACCTACCCGTCCTTCGCTGCTAGGAGGGCTATTGCTGTGTGCATACTGCGGTAGCGCAATGTCCTATTCCACCCGCACGTATAAATGCACTGTTACATCCGGCTGTGGGCGGATCAGTGTAAGCACTCCCACAGTCGAGGCTGTGGTCACCGACTTCATCACGACCTTGCTCACTGCCCAAGAAACCCAAGAGTTCCTGAAGCGCATGCTCAATATTGGCGATGGTCCACCGGGGACCGACGATATCAACATCGATGCTGAGTTAGAGAAAATAGCTCGGAAACGGCGGGAGTTGACCGAGGCCTACGACGATGAAGTCCTCACGATGGCTGAGTTACGACACTCGCTTGACCGCCTGAAAGCAAAAGAACAAGCCTTGCTGACAAAGCGAGAAGAAAACGTCGAAGCTGCCCTCGAATGGGAACGGTCAGCCATGGCATTCCAAGCCTACGAAGACCTGCTGGATGCCACTGACGACGACGCCATAAAGAAGAAAAACATGATCTTCCGGGCTTTGTTAGATGGCATCGTCGTAAGCCCACGCGAAAAAAATAGCTGCAAATTCGACACGGAGCGCCTCAATTTCCGACTGGCAGGAACCTCTCCGTATATCCCGCTCAACGATCGCGAGGATATATCCGATGACGGCGTGGATTGGTGGACCGAAGACCCCGGTGATCTTGCATCACACCCGTCGCCGCGTGAATTGGTTCAGGCCGGGGTCGTCAAAGAGCCGGTGCCACGACGCAAGAACAGGAAAGCTGCAAGGCTCATCAACGGTGCAGTCGAAGGTAACAAGAATGGTGCTACCGCGAAGACGGCCTCCTGACCTGACAGCGTCGCCGTTCACAGGCATTGGTGCCCGGTGGGTTGTTTCAAAAACGAAGGTATTTGAGGAACCGGACCCGCGCGGGAACAGTCTCTCTCAAAAATCTTTCAAAACTTGTTTCTTTATCAATAGCTGCCTGACAACGTTATTGATAGAGTTTCGGCATGGCACTAATCGGGTACGCGCGGGTCAGCACGCAGGACCAGTCGCTCAATAGCCAGCTCGACGCTCTGAAGGCTGCTGGCTGCAAGAAGATTTATCAGGAGAAGGTGTCCGGCGCCCGTGACGATCGTCCGGAGCTTGAGAAGTGCTTGGACTACATCCGGGACGGCGACACACTTGTTGTGCTTAAGCTAGACAGGCTTGGGCGCTCGCTCCACCACCTCGTCACGGTGATCAATCTGCTTCACGACAAGGAAGCTAACTTTAGGTCGTTGAGCGACTCCATCGATACAACCACAGCTAGTGGGCGCCTGACCTTCCACGTAATGGGTGCAATGGCTGAGTTCGAGAAGTCTTTGAACGCTGATCGAACCCGTCTCGGACTGGCATCAGCAAGGGCACGTGGGCGCATGGGTGGCCGTCCCAAGGCCTTGGACATGCAGAAGGCTCAGGTCATCGACCAGAGGCGGTCTGAGCGGGTCCCGGTGGCAGCCATAGCTAAGGAGCTTGGCATTGGACCTGCGACAATCTACCGATACCTCAAGTCGCAGGAAGCAAGAGTCGCGTGATCTCCGACTCAGTGCCTTGGCGGTACGAGCTCAACCGCATCGCCGGTCGTCTGGAACGTAAGACGCGTCAGAAGCATTGGACTGAAAGGTCGAGCTTCCGCACGGAGAAGGACCTGATGATGGCGGGGTACGCCATCCGAAGACTTCTTGAAGCACGCAAGGTCTCCGACAGCCTCGCCGCCAAACAGATTGCCATAGTGCGACACCCTCGCATTGGACCAGTACCCGACGTCTACAACCGGCACGAGATCGACATCATCTATGACCTCACCAACCCGATCAGGGACCAAGTCACGCTGACTCATCTCGCCAACCAGATCATCCACTCGTATGTACTAGTGATCAGTTGTGATGAGAACGAGACACCCTTTGAGGGACCCGATGGGGTTGAGGTTGAAGGAACCTACCTGTTCAATGGCTTCTTCCTTGCCTCGGAGAAGGAGCGGCTGAAGCACGCCTATTTCATCGATGCTTCAACGCTCATTGACCTGTGTCGGGCTATCGCTAGTGAGGACGTGGTTGGTGTTGATATGCGTCGGGATGCTGATGGAGTCATGAACATATCCCGCGTCATCTCTAGCACCGACCCCGAGTGGATGGCGGAGATTCGAATGAAAAGCACCGAGGCTACGGGTCCCTACCTATGAACAGCTATACCGAATCTGAGCTGCTGACCCTTGCCAAGTCAGAAAGGTGGCAGGACCGAATCATAGCGGCAACTCGAACACACATCACGCCAGAGTTACTCCAAGCTCTGATGGTCCCCCGCCCGCACACTGAGGTCCCTACTGGCGTTGATATCCCGTCCCGGAGTCACTGAGGACGATCTGGCATGGATCGCGGCGCACACAGATTCAGTACTCGCCCTCGGCAGGATCGCCGGTCGTCCCGAAACATCTACCGGGACGCTCAAAGCCATTCGTGACCGTGCAGCCGCTCAGGAATGGGAAGGCTGGAAGCACCTGCGCCGTTTTGCGGTCATCATGATCGCCGGACGAGGTTAGTCGAGGATGGGGGCAATTTCGTGTCTGATGGACCGCGCGTAGATCAGCGTTGACTGATGGTTGTCCCTACCACGGATAAGCTCGGCGTCCCGATTGAAACTAAGGGAGTTGCGCGAGAACAGCTAGTCGAAATACGAGCCCCTTTGGCTGTGCAACAGTAGGATCGACCCTGCTCAGAAAAATATGAAGAAGAAGGCCTGTCACTAATGAACGAACTCAACCCGGTGACGGCTTATACCCCGTTTTCGGACTCCGACATTAGAAGTGCAGCCGAGGACCGGCTCGCACGAACACCTTTTGCCGCGCGTGTCGCTGAACTCATTAAAAGCATCCCGGACGGCTCGGACAGCACTGTAATAGGTGTCGTCGGCCCATGGGGCGGAGGCAAGACGTCCATCTTGAACCTCATCCGGGGGGAGCTCAGCGCAAGCAGCAACATGGGCATCGCTCAATTCACACCTTGGGCGATGAGTGACAGCTCCTCTCTTATTGCGGAATTCTTCGCTACCCTGTTGGCTTCGCATGAGAACCTAAAGAGCTCGCAGCAAAGAGACACGTTTAAAAAGCTGGCGCAGAAGTTGAGCCCTGCGTTGGGCGCGATGGGTATCGTCGGCAAGGCGGCAGATGCTGTTTTTCAAGGATTTTTGGAAACGGGCAACTGGCAAAGGCAGTTCCAAGAGCTGGATGATCTCATACGATCATCTGGGGTGCGGATACTGATCACGGTGGACGATGTGGATCGCCTTCATGGAGACGAGGTCCTGACTCTTATCAAGACGATCAGAATGCTCGGTCGATTCCATAATGTGCACTACATTCTGGCCTACGATCATAATGCTCTCGTGGATGCATTGAAGCCAAGCCTCGGTGGGAGCCACCGTAGAGCGTCAGAGTATCTTGAGAAGATCGTTCAGTATCCGCTTGACATTCCTCCAGCGCAGGAGAGCCAGCTCAAGGCGATATTGGACGAAGGTCTTGCATCACTCTTCTCCGATGATGCTATGGCGATCCTAAATGACGATCGTGGCCTTTTTCAGCTCTCGTATGACCAAGAATTGAAGCGCTTCCTCAATACCGCCCGGTCGGTGAAGAGATTCGTTGCCCAAGCCACACATTATTACGCCCTCGTTTCCGAGCATGTGAACGTCAGCGACTTCCTCGTGCTCACGTTTCTTCGACTGCATTTTCCGACAGTCTACGGGCGACTTCAGGGGTGGAGGAATGAGCTAACGAACGGACTCGACAGCTCTACCAAGGAGGCAAGGGCTGCCATCGAGGAACTGTGGGCACGGAGGCTTGACGAGGCCGATGTGGTCATCGGCGATGATCGGGCGGCCTTATTGCGGGTTCTTCGATCTTTGTTCCCTCCAGCATTTGCCGGTGCTCAGGCCGCAGACGGTGCCAGACGAGTGTGTAACCCCGAGTACTTTGACAGGTATTTTGTTTTTGGTCTGCCAGAGGGGGACATCTCCGATGCCAAGGTACGGACCGATTTCTTCGGAGCCGCACGGGTTGATGCCTTTGTCGAGCAGGACTTCGCGGCTACCTTCGCATCCCCGTCCCCAGACGTGCGTCGGCTGGCGGTGTCCAAAGCTGAGCCGCTAGTGGAGGAGGCCGGATATGACGATGTGCCAGCTCTAACCCGGTTCGTTATCTTCCTTATGAGGCGAGAACCTGACGCTGATCCAAGGTACATGTTCGCTCCGTTACTGAGCGGACTACTAATGAAGCACCCCGGCTTCCGGGAGGAAAACGAGTGGAAACAGTTATTGTCGGAACTTCCGGGTATAAGAAGCTTGGGCACTGTACTCGACCGAATGCACGCCCTAACGCGTAGCACGGATCTACTTCTCGATTACGAGGATGAGGTCGAGCCTGAGGTCTTGACTCGACTTCGCGCTCCTATTACTGAAGTGGCGGTTGCAGACCTTGTGTCGCTCGCAATGACAGAACATCCTGTCTGGCGAGATTTCATGGAGACCTACGCCGTAGTCTCGAGTCACGGCGATATGCGCATTGCAATGGAGGGAATGACAGATGCCGTGCTGAATCAACGGCTCGACCTTGTCAACCTTGCCACTTTCTTCGTCTACATCGAGACGAAAACCACAGCTCCAACCGATGTGCTTCTGGACATCGATATGGCGCGGCTATTAACCCTCGTGAGTCCCGCCGTAGTTCGCGAGACGGTACTGGCTCCTTGCCCCGACGAGGTCGCGGTCGGCGAGAGGACAAACCTGAGCTGGGACCAGAGAAGGAAAGTCGCTCTCTACGGGCTTCACGAGTGGCGAGGCAAGGCTTCGGAGATAGCTGGATGAAAGAGGCGATAATCCCTCCAAGAGAAAAGAGGCCAACTGGCCTCATCTACGGTGACGTGCCCGGCTACCCAGCCCCGTGGGAATTTGAGAATCGCAGGGCTGCTTTTCTGGCTGGTGTGCATAGGCAGACGCAGGCGGGCATTTCCGGGGGCGGCGAGGGGGCAGACGCGATTTGCTTGTCCGACGGATATACGGACGACGCTTTCGACGATGACTTGATCATCTACACGGGTTTTGGTGGGCAAGACCCCAACACTCGCCGCCACGTTGCGGATCAGCGGCTTATCCGTGGGAATCTTGGGCTGGTCCGAAGCCACGAACTTGAGCTTCCGGTGCGGGTTCTTGTCAAAAAGTCTCTATTGACCAAAAACCCTCAAGACTCCACCTACATATATGTTGGTCTGTACCTAGTCACCCACTGGGACTGGGCTGTACGGGACGGGTTCAAAGTCCTCGTTTATCAGTTGCGATCCTTGGTGGGACAGACTCAAGCAGGGCTTGTGGCTTCTCTGGGCGCACTGTCTGGGGGCACGGACGAGCCGCAACGACGTGCTCGGACCACAATACGGATCGTTCGTGACTACAGGATCGCTGCCTCAGTTAAGCGGCTTTACGACGACACATGCCAAGTGTGCGGCACCCAGTTGCGGACGTCAGCTGGAACTTACTCTGAGGCAGCTCACATCAGACCGCTGGGCGCCCCGCACAACGGCCCGGACGTTCCGGGGAACGTTTTGTGTTTGTGCCCGAACTGCCATAAAAAGTTTGATGGTCACGCCTTGGCCATCAATGAAGACTGGACAGTTACTGACCTCGGGGAGGTCGTTGGGGAACTGAAGCGGCATCCCCGGCACGGGATCATGCCGGACCACATCGCCTATCACCGAGACAGCTCCCAGTCTTCTAGCCGTCCCTGATGCGCCCTTCGTCACTCGTCCTTGTTGCTAGCTGCGAAATGAGACGCAATGGGCCGGGATAACATGACGTCCACGACCTGCCCAATCAAATCTCGCCGGGGGACCCCTTGTTCGACCAGAACTACGCCAACTTCATCTGGAGCATCGCTGACCCGATGACGGCAGCCGGTAGTGGCGCTGCCCATGAGGCGAAGAAGGCAGGTTGGACCGAAATCATCGAACACATGAACACCTTCTTCGAAGGATCGGGGCTGTGTGACGCTGATCAACTCTCGGTGGCAGAGAGTGTGCTCAACAAGGCTCTGGAGAACCAAACACTGCGGGGTCAGGCGCAGGCAAACGGCAAGGTTGACTTCTATTCTTCGCCAAAGATTCTGACCACAGTCGAGGACTCAGTTATTAAGGCTGGCGAGCAGCACGCTAAGGGCATCGGCTGGGTACTGTCATCGGACAAGGTGGGTGAGATGGTGGAACTGCTCAAGCGCATGGGGTTATTCGAAAAGCTCCGGGATGAAGAAGCAGCCTAGACCTCTGGCGATCGCCCATGCTGCTTAGCGGGCCGCTACTTTTAGATTCACGCATAAACGATGGGGGATACCTGTGGCACTGAGTCAGGAAGACTTTAACAACCATCCAATTTGGAAGGTAGAAGAAACGACTTCGTTGTTGCTCAACGATACGGCGGATCGATTGACGGATGACGCTGTTGATGATGTAGAAACACTGGACCATTTGCGACTGGCTCTCGCTGATGTCAGAAGCATTGGCAGCGTTGATCCGTGGCGTATTACGGGTAACGCAGCACCGCTCGACGCGCTCCAGACTTCGCTAACAAACCTCCAAAGCGAACTCGCAGAGCTAAAGGCCGAATCTACGGTTTCACGCAAGATTCAACTTGAATCAGTGCTGGACCAAATCGTTGCCGCGCTCAAGCCGTTCCCCTTGTACACGGTTCAAACTGAAGCGGCTGTGGAGACCAAGGAGGCCCTGAAGGCTCAGCGGGAGTTTCTGAAAGAGACCGTTGAGTGGCTGCACAGGGCCGTCAATGAGTCAGGTGATTCGGTTGACGAGTTGAGAACTAAAATCGCTGGCGAAGAGAAGAAGATATCGGATCAGGTGACCCGTCTGGATGAGATCGTCAACGGACAAAGCAGCACCTTCACAGACAAGCTGGCCGAATGGAAGAAGGACGCAGATGCTGCGGGGGCTGCCATAGTTTCTCAGGGCGACCAGCATCTGGCATCTCTTAGTGAGATGGAGGAGAAGTCTAGAAACTTGGTTGATGCGACTTCCCGCAACACCATAACCACTGAATACGGCACCTACGCGTCCAAGCAAGAACGAGCAGCAGTCATGTGGAGTATCGGCGCGGTGCTTGCGGCTGTCGGAGGCTTCATCTACCTTGCGCTTCTACTCGCAGGCATCCACAATGCCTCCGTCACCGAGGTGATCGCAAAGGCAACCGTTTCGTCACTCGTTGTGCTTGGTGCCGGTTTCATGTCCCACGAGTCATCAGGCCACAGGAAAGAAGCGCGTGATGCGAGACGGACGCAGCTCGATCTGAATGCCCTTGATCCGTTCCTCACGAAGCTAGATGAAGACGAAGCCAACGATCTTCGGCGTGAATTCGCACAGAAAATCTTCGGACGACCTCTGGCTAATGACAAGAACCAGAAGCCGTACCAGTGGATTATGGAGGCGGTGCAGCGGAGAAAAAATGAGCCTGAGAAGGAAGATGCTGAGGCGTGACAGCTTCGGACGAAAGCGCTGAAACCTAAAACGAATAGCAAAGGAAGAATCTCATGAAATCCATCATGGTTGGGTATGACCTAAACAAGACCGGACAGAACTATGACGCTCTAATCAAGCGCCTGAAGGAATACCCCACGTGGTGGCACCACCTCGATAGCACTTGGTTGATCAGGACGGAGTGCACGGCTGTGCAGGTTCGGGATGAGTTGGGAAAGTTGCTCGACGGCAACGACAAGCTGGTGGTCATTGAAGTGACCTCAAATGCCGCAGCTTGGCGAGGAATCAATCAGAGCGGTACTGACTGGATCAAAGAGCACCTCTGATGAACCTATTGTCCTAACTAACAGGTTCGCCGCTGAGAACTATGGAGGAAAGTGCTATGGGGAAGACGACCAAAGCCTCAGCGCCCCCAAGTTACGCTGAAAGGCTAGCTAGTGAGCTGAATCAGATCGAGCACAAGCTGCTGGATGTCGTAAGAGAATCGACAGTAATCAACACTGATCCGAACCGCTACGGCAGTGGAATTTCATTCATCGGTTACGCCAGATGGGGGTGGGGGCCGTCCGATGCTGCTCATGAAGCTGTCAGAATGCGCTTGATGCCACAACTTAACGACTGGTTTGACCGGTTCGGACTACTGTTTCCTCACCCCACTCCGAGGGTCAAGAAAGAGCTTGAGAGCGCACGAAGCCTGTTAGAAGGCTGGCTGGTCCGTGATCGCGGTTCAAATGATCATTCGGTACCTCCTTCGTTAGATGCTGCGGAGAAGGCAGCGCAAGCGAAACTCTCGGACTTGCGCGAGTTGCTAGAACTCCTCCCGTCTGACGAATACGTCACTCGTGTCTTGATAGACACCAATGCACTCATTGATGCACCTGATGTTGACCTATACACAAACGTTCTCGGTCCAAAGTACTTCGTGCATGTGGTTCCAGTCGTGCTGCGGGAGTTGGACGAACTCAAACGCAATGGTCGTAATGAAAACGTGCGGGAGGCAGCAAGAAAAGCTGACATGCGGCTGAAAAAGTACAGGAACAACGGCGACGTGCTCACTGGAGCACGGGTGTCCGGGCAAGTGTACGTCAAGTTCGAGCACACGGAGCCGGAAGCAGACGGACTACCGTCATGGCTTGATATCAGCGTCCCGGACGACCGTTTCGTTGCTTCAGCTCTATTACTTCAGTCCAAGCACCCCGGATCAGCGTTCTACGTCATAACGAGCGATATCAACATGCAGACGAAGCTCTCCGCAGTCGGCATGCCTTACGTCGAAGGTGCAAGAAGCTGACAGGTGGCGCGTCGGAGCACGCCTTGTTATCGCCGCTCTACGGCCCCCGAGGTGAACCACTGGACCAGAGTTGCTGCTGTCATCACAGCAACCTCCGCAGCCTCCTGCGTGATGACGAGATCGGGGTCGTGGTGCCCGCCGTGACGGTCTGCCTGCCCTGCCCAGAGCATCTTCATCATGTGCAACAGCGTGGTACTAGTCGGGGCGTGAGGGTCTTCACGTTGCAGGGGTAGTGACCAACTCCCAGCGTTTCTGATCTGAGAATTGATCTTGCCGAGGGTAGCGGTGGTGTCATTGGGGCTAACTACTGGGATAGCAGCGTCTTCAACCGCCTTCACCGCCAACGAGTATGCAAGCGACGGATTCGGGTCGATGCCGTAAATCGCTTCCCAAGCCCGAGCGAGACGGGCACCCGCATGACCGCTTGCCAGAATGGCACTATCTACAGCCATCTGGATTGACTCAGGCACTCTCCGGATCAGGCCGGGTGACCCAGACCTTTCCCCGACTCTCCACATGGAACCTGACTCTTCAAGGACCATATTAAGATTGCGAGCGGCATGCTCGTTCGAGCGTAGGGCTAGCAGGAAGTCAGCAATGCGCAACTCTGCGTTGGCCGCTTCTGCTGCGCTGCGTATCGCTGACATCCCGACCTCTGCGTCAAAGCCGCGATATGGAATCGCAATCCGGCAACGTCTCTCCACTTGTCGGACGACGTCTTGGTCAAGGAAGTAGTCGTACGCGCCGGGGTAGTCCTCTGAAGGCTGAGAAAGCAGGAGTTGCGTCCTCATCCAGTTCCAGAACGATTCCGCCATCCAGTCAGGGACTCCATCGTGCAAAGCGTCGTATGTGGTGGGATCAGCGTCTTCGAACCCAAGCGGTCGCCAGTTGTTGTCATTCACGGATCAAGCTTGCCAGAGGGGGATGGCAGTGATGTTGAGCGACCCGTTGGGCGTTTGGGCGAGTGGAGAGCAGTCAGATTCCGGATGAGCCAAAACAGCAGTGCCGATCGAAATTGTGGGACACTTCAAGGTCAATTATCAGTGCACGCCTAATTGGGGCGGCAGGTACAAGGTGACGTTAGGCTGGGGCGGTTCACCAAGCCACTGGGGCAAATCACTTACCTCCAGATACCCCAGCGGAACATTGAATAATCTCCAATGCACTTGACGGGAACCGGTTCTCCGTTGGCTCGGCAAGAAGGTCGATGTCACTCAAGGTGTGTCAAATACCTAACCTGCGCCAAGGCATAGTGCTTTGGCGCAGATGTCTTCTACTTAGGAAATGGTTGCAGCTACGCATTTTCTATACCTCGAAAAACGGACAGAATAAGCGCCGCGTAACGTCCAGTGTCTGTTCGATTCGGCTTTCCCTGCCTCTGATGATGCCGATCTGGACAACTTGATCAGCATCATCAGCATTCCCTCAAATTCGACGCCGAAATTGTCTAAACTTTCCCTAGGTGAACATTCAGACTAGTGGGGGAGTAAGAATGAGCATGCGTGCTATAAGCATTGCGTTGGGACTGTGCATATTGCTCAGCGGAGCTCCGGCTGTCTCTCCCGCATCCGCAGCAACAGTTTGCTGGACCGCCGCTAACGGTTCAATGATCTGCCAAGATGACGGCTCTGGAGGTGTCGCTCCGGGAACTGGCTACGTCGGTGGGGCAGGTGCTTACATTGCTCCGACTGCACCACCAGCTCCAACGCCGCCTCCGGGACCTACGTGCACCAACCCGGTCCCGGTTCAGGGGTGCACTGTGGACTACGGCCCTATTTCGGATGCTCCCCTGCCGAGTGTACCTTCGGCGCCTGCGCCAGCCGCTCCTGCACGGCAGCCCGCTTATCCAGCTCCAGTTGCTCCAGCCTCAGTGCCGCAAGCACCGGCGTACGCCCCGGTAGCTCCTATACAGCGGCCTGCGTCACCAATAGGGGCTGATGGGAGCCATCTGAGTTACGGGCCCGAGGCGTCCGTCACTGACTCGATGCAGGAACCGGCTGGAGCAATACCTTTGTCCGAGGCCGAATCAAAAGCACTGGCATTGGGCAATGCCGCTACCGATCCAACTGCCGTAGCTGCACCAACTAAAAAGGTGCGCGCATCGCTGACTTATCGGCTTCATTATGAGACTATTTAGGCCTCAAGAAATTGCGGGATGGGGAATGCCGCCTTCAAGCCGTTGTAGGGGCTTGCAGGCGGCATTCCTCGTCTTTTGAGACCTGCTAAAAGGATGAGCGTGGTGGGAACCTAATGCTACGAGACCAGTCCGTCCTTGGGCACGTCTTTAGCTTCTACGGGCAACGGCTGAGGTTCGCTGTTCACCAAGGAAAAAATTTCGAATGTGCGCTGGACCTCGTCCCGTCGTTCCGCCCTCAACTCGAACTTCGTGCCGTAATGGCCACTCCCGGTGACGTAACCGGCATTCAGCATGCGCCGCAAAATCTTTGCGATTACGCTTCCCGCCAACCATTTGGTCCTGTCCCTTATGTCCAATACCGTCAAAGGCATTTCAGCATCGAGCAGAACCTGCACCACCTGCATCCGGCGAGTGGTGGCGAAAACAAAATCAATGCCTTCATCTCTAGTGCCGCCAGCTCCACACCGCTGTCGAGCATGATGTGCTGCCAAGCTTCGCGATCTTCCTCTCTCTTCAACCGGAGCGAATCAATGTGTGTTTCCAAGTGCCGCCTTGGGCTGTGGCCTAAAGTTTTCCTGCTACATCTATTTTAGCGAGGGGGTGGGTGTAGGTTTTCTGACGTGTTTTTCACAGCACGCCATCAGCCAGCGCAGGATCGATCCCTTCCTTCACCCCGCGCCGCTCAAGAGATGCACGCTCGATAGCTGCGACGGAATCCGCGAACGGGAGGTGCAGGAATTCTGAGGGCAGGAACTCTGCGATCGCGAGCAACTCCGTCCACGATTGGCACACACCGTGGGTCTTGGCACGCGCCAGCAACGAAGCGAGTTTTCGCTGCACGCGCACATCCAAAATCACAGCACTCCCTCAAGGAGAACGTTGGTCATACCTGCCAGTCGGGCCTTCTCCAGCTCGGTATACCGATCGACGACTGAGCGGTGGGTAGTACGGCACTCTTGCTCGGACTGGGAAGGAATTTCCTGAACGCCGTAGGTCGCGTCGCCAAATATGGTCGTGGCGAACAGCGCTTCCCCGCGCCGGGATAGCGGCAGCCACTTTGATCGGATAAGCAGTCGCTCGCCGCGATAACTTACGCGGTCATAAGCAATGTCGATGTCGCCCCTAGCCACTAGCGCCTCACACTCTGCGGCTGTGATCTCATCGCCCTGACGATTCCTAAACATCAAGCTTGCGGATCGCGCGGAGTGAAAACCCAATAGCCGGTCAACGCATCTTGGTATGACTTCATGTACGTGAACCAAGTAGAAAAGGGATCGCTGACCAGTAAACCGTCATGTGACTCATCGCTGTCGTGATCACCGTGAGAACAAACGATGTCAGTGAGCAGCCGGACAGAAAAGTAATCCTGCGGGATCACATAACCACTTCGATA
The DNA here is from genome assembly GCF_006151685.1 of Arthrobacter sp. BB-1. Lineage (NCBI taxonomy): Bacteria > Bacillati > Actinomycetota > Actinomycetes > Micrococcales > Micrococcaceae > Arthrobacter > Arthrobacter sp. BB-1. The sequence continues at coordinate 245,129 of NZ_VDEV01000022.1, read as the reverse complement.
AATCTCGCCGCAGCAAGGACCACCGAGCAGATCAATGGTCCCGAGATCAGACTTTATCTTGTCACCCATATTGAAATTTAAACAGGTATCAGCCGGAAAGCCCATAGTTACTGACGCGCCGCCGCCGTTATGTTGCCGCGCGCAGCGCCGCTGCACAACTTGCTGAGATATTCACGTAGGACATCGGGAAAAGCACTGACCCGTGAGCCTACAAGATGATCTTCAGTGCAAAGACCGTTTCTCCGGTTTATCACATAATAGTGCACGCTATTCAGCACTGGTTCGGGGGAGAGCGCAGTGCAAGTAAGGATAAGTAGGGATACAGCGTTTGGGCTGCATATGAGCTGAAGGTGCAACGATGCACCTTTCCCTTGAGGGTAATCTGCGGACGGTCAACAAGAAAGAAGACTGCTAGACGCCCGTTAGAGCGAAGGAGCCTATTCTACGCGTATCGATCCCACAGTTTCCTTGGCTCGTCTGCACGAATGCCAGCGCTACCAATGAAGCTCACAGCGCCGACGGTCCAAGCGGTAAAAATAGGGGAAAGATAGGCTAGACATCGTGCGGCCTCGCCTTGAGGCGGAACACAAGATTGAAAGTTACTTAATGCATTCTCGCTTCGAAGATGAGCCACGTCACTCAAGCGCCCCGGAAAATAGGCGTCGGCCCGCTCAACGGGAGCAAGGTAGTAGTTGTCGCGCTCCGCTGCGGCAAGCAGGACCTCTGCGAGAATATGACCGGCCATAACAACTGATTCATCGTCCGATTTGTCGAACAGATCAGGTCGCCGGACATCATTGCTTATAAAGTCTTCGACGAGGTAACCGGTAACAAACTCAGGTACACCAGAGCCGCCTTGCATCATCTCGTGAAGCTCCCGTATGGGCTCTTTGGAATTCGTCGGCAATGGGCGACCGTTATTTATCAGGTTGCTTATACAGAACCATACGTAGCCTGCACTCCAACCATACGGGCCTCCGTGGGCCAAGTAATACCAAGGAGATGAAGGGCGTTGAGGACTATAGCCGAGTCGTAGCAAGTAGTTCACAACCGACGGATCAGAAATTCTATGTAGCTCATCTCCGTGCTCGTCTAAAAGCCGACGCACGATTGGTTGCCAAATTTGGAGGGCGTCGTCATCCAGTTGGAGCCTCTCCCATGACGTTTCATTGGCACCGTCAGTAGACGAGAGTTGAAGGTTTGCCCAGTCCTTCATGAATATTCTTCTCGTTCTGTTGCCTTCGGCATGCAACAAATACCTTTCAACGAAGCGAGTTCGGGGCAACACCGCTAGCTGTACGAGGGCGCTGAAGTCAGGCCCGGTGAGCCCCCCGCCGTCTTCACCCCAGCGAACGTGCAGGAGGTCAAACGCTGTATCAATTGCTTCGGGAGTCAGGACAGAGGCATGCATCAGACGTAGCAGGAGTTGCGAAGGGGTATTGGGGTTGCAGAGCAACCGGAGAACGTTGCTTCCGTGGCCCTCACGACGCCAGTCGTAACTCTGGACCAGCAAATCGGGAAACACTGAAGTTGGATTTTGACTGAAAACAGTAAAAATGCGGTCGGCGACCTGTTCGTCTGACTGCGCGTTCGCAGCGAAGGACTCGGCTGAAAAAAATTCGTAAAATGTCTGATGGACAAATTCGAGCATTCGGGTCCCGGATGCGTTCGTTCCAACATCCTGTAACAGCCATGCACGTTTGGTGCAGAAGCTCACGAAGTCACTTGCCGCGTGTTCAGCCTGTTCAAACGGGAATGCGAGGCGGTCAACCATATATTGCGAAACGACTCTGACAATCTTTGGTTCCTCCATCGCGGTCTGCGTGTTGCGGATTGACGAGAACTTCGAAGCGATTTCTTGCATAAGTCGATCTGCATGGATTGGAAGGAACTCGTCTTGGGGTATGTGGCGTTGCTGATCCCACTTATGAAAGAATAGGTCAGCACATTTCATGTAAATCCCCCGGCGGTCGGCAGGTATAGCGCCGCTGCCTCGGTAGAGAATGCAAAGCAGTGACAACAAAAGCGGATTTTTGCGTAAGTCTGCAACCGTGCTGGACTCGCGCATGAAGGTACTTGTAAGGTGTTGTTGTCCTAAGCTTCCAAACCACTTTGCGCAATAGCTTTGAACTTCGTCCGCGCTAAACTCGTCCAAGCGCACGTGTAGAAAAAGTGCCGGATCGAGCGGCGCACTCTCGTATCCAACTTCCCGCGATGTGACTAGGACTGAGACGGGTGGGTATTGCGCCGTGAATGCATGTATCCGCTTCACCATGTTTGCGCGTTCCGCGCGTGCGCTGATCTCATCGAGTCCGTCGAAGACGATGGTAATGCGTCCCAAAACAAGCATCTTCGTCAGCGTATCTTCATCGGTACGGACTGAATATTCGGTGTCCAGACGTCTGGTCGCAAACTCGGTGATGCTTTTGTCCCACATTGTTGTGAAGTATTCTCTGCATCGTAGGACGATCATGGGTGTTGTGCGGGTCGCGTTATCTGTGTCCTGATGCGTGGTGGCTAAATGGTTAATGAGGGTGCTTTTACCAGTGCCGGGAGGCCCCATTACAACGACTCGGTATGGGTTCTCGGTAAGCAGGACGTCGTCGGCCAAAATAGGACGGCGCGGTAAAGCTCCGCTCGACAGTCTTCGCGGAACATATAGGTCTTCGAAGTCCGCCTTCTCATCCACATCCGTGTGACTAATTATTGGGGATTTTGGGGTTGTGCGCAGCAGGTCAGAAAGATGATCGGCAACGACAGAGGCAGCAATCAGGCCTTCCATGTCTTGAGCAAGAGTAGCGAGCTGTTTCAAGTAATGTCTTTTCACCCCGTTATTTGAAGTGGTGGTCAGTGGGCTCATGAGAAATTGGGCATAGCGACCTATTTCATCTTCCAGTTCGACTGGTTGACGTGGGATGGTTATATCCAAAACCATTGTGATTCGGCCCCATATCGCGTCTATGCGATCAGTCCACTTGTATTTTGAGTCGATTGACCAACGCGTCGCCTCATCTTTGAAGCTGCGCGCCACTGTGTCTATGAAATCCTGTCGCTGGTCACTTTGCAGTTCAGTCGTAGATAAACGGCCAATGGCAGTCAGGCTAAGGAGTGGTCGTACTCTGTCCGATACGAGGAAACGCTCTATGTCCCGAACCTCGTCGGCGTTGAAGGCTTCCCTGACCGCATCGCCGCCCAGATCGATCCAGTTCGGGTCAGCGAGGGCTGCGCGCCGGAGCAGTCTGTATACCGACCTTATTCCCCCGGTCGCTGCCCGACCGAGAGCTACGCCGCTATTGGCTATAGAGGCACCTGATTGGATTGCGGCCACTGAGATAGGTTCCATTGACACACTGTAGAGGCTGTTGGCGAGGTGGGCGGTAGCATCGCGAGTGTTAATGTGACGCTGACGCGCGCGGCTCGGACATGAAGCTGGCAGCGCGGCGTCCGCAATGATTACAACCCGGGCCTACCTCAGCTAAGTATGGGATGAGCGTTCGACTCCTGTGTCGTGTCTCGTTACTCCCTTGCTTTGTGCAGTGACCTCATACTGCTGCATTAAGGCTGTCTTTCTACAGACTCAATGGTTCGCTTGACTCGGTCTAATACCCCCGAAGTGTCATCCATGATTTCCCGGTTGCCGTATAGGGAACCAGCCACCCAGCGGGCATACGGGTTCACGATCACCACGCCGGTCGTTTCATCGAGCACAGTACTGGGACGGGTAGACACGGACGACATCACAGCCCTCATGGGTTCAACATGCTTTCGCTTCAGGTCAAAACGCTCCTTTGGGAACAAGTCAAAGCCCCGTGCATCCCACATATGACCGACCTCAAAACCGCGAGCCAACCACTCCTGATTGACCTTCTCTTGATCATATTTCTTGCGGGACAGGTAGCGGCTGGAATGCGTGAATTGCTCAATAACTGATCTGCCATCGCCCTCGTCCTCCCAACGGATGTGCACCGCATCCCTCGGTGCACCAAGAGGAAAGCCGGTCTTCTTGAGCCACGTCGCTCGGATGAAGTCCTCGCCCCAATCGGAGGGGACCATCATTACGGCGTGGACATGAGGACGCTTGATCATCATTGTGGTGTTCTCCAGAACCCAGACACCGTGAAACGCCTTGCCGAAGCCGGGAACCCTGAACTTGGCGCCCAACGTCCTCAGCGTTCGCTGGAGTGCTCCGTCCTTTCCTTTGAACTTAGTTGGGGTAGACGCTGCTTCGAACTCAATCCAGTTCTCAACATTCGGCACCTTGAAAGTTACGAGCGCTACCTTCATGCCCATCGCCTCGGCGGCGCGTAGGAAGGCCTCAGTATCAAGGCTTTCGAATGTCTCCCACTTCGCCCTGCGTGCAACATCACCCAGTTCCTGAGTTAGCCCGCGCGGCTTACGCTCCTTCGGATAGTCAGGCTTTGCCTCCTTATACACAACTGCCTTGAACTTCCGACGGTGTACTTCCGTGTACCCGATTACCTGCTCCATGCGATCAATTTCTTCTATGCGAACACCGCAGAATTTCCGGTGCGCAGTTTGTGCAGCGGAAATTCTGCTTCGGGCCGCATCAAGGGTGATACCGTTATGGCGCGCAATTCTCGCCAGCACATCGCGGTTGGAAGCTTTGAGATCGAGATCATCAGAAGAGGCCGACAAGTCTGTTTTCTTGTCCACTGCGGCTCCGACACGGAGATCATGGCCGCGCATAGCTGCTTTGTTCAAGGGGGCGTTCTCGAACGTGGAATTGTCGCCAACCAATACAATAGGAAGATCAATCGCATGGTTGTTTACTCTTTCCAGCATTACGGCCTCCTTTCGACATCACCAGCGATGCAGGACGCGGTACGGTGCGTTTCACAAACACTGCTGGACACGTAAAACGCACTGATCTCGAAAGTTCTATGACGCGTGCCTTGTCGTACCGTTATGGGCCTCCACACCTGTGAATCCTCAAGCGCGCTTGAAGTATCACGAGGCGGTTCCGTGAACAGGGAAGCTCTTGAGCTAAGTGTGTCGTCGGCACGATAGGCGGCAGGAGGGCTTACACGGGACGTCGTGAAGAAAGGCATGTGGGCGACCGAATTCGTTAATGCAGTCCCGCTAGCTGCGACGGAGTCCAGTGATATTTAGCGCTGGAGAGTTGTGGTGGGTGGCCGCTGCTTTAGTACGTCGTCTTTTATGTGCCCCAGCTGCGCGGGGCAACCGACTTGTCTTCGCTTTCCCTGTGCATTGGGTCATCACGACTGCCGGAGACTAGCGGTCCGGGCACATTCCGTGCCGAGCAGATGTATAGAAATATAGCTCGGATTCATTCATAGGTTTCTTGGTGTTCGCCGTATTCGCTGAAAGCAATAACTTCCACCACCGTTGAATAGAGACGCTGAGGGAGGGATGGTCCTCCGCTATCGTTCCACTCGCACACGACGTGTTAGGCGCTTTGATCCGACGCCCGGACGGAGGGTGGCGCAAGGGTTCCGACGCGTTCATCCTTTCGTCGCAAGTTGATATGTCTAAAAGAGACCGATTGTGGATGCAGCCCTGCCCGACGGCTCCAGGCTCCACGTCGTCATTCCGGATGTGACACGGAAGCACTGGGCAGTGAATATCAGGAAGTTCGTGGTCAAGGCAACCCGCCTTGAGCATCTCGTTGAGCTTGGCACCCTGACGCCGCAATCAGCCCGTTTCCTTGGCGCGGCCGTCTCAAGCGGCCTCAACATCCTGGTCTCCGGTGCCACCCAGGCCGGCAAGACCACGATGCTGAACTGCCTGGCGGCCAGCATCGGCAGCAGGGAACGCGTGATCACGGTGGAGGAAATCTTCGAGCTTCAGTTTCCCCTGCGCGACGTCGTCGGCCTCCAGTGCCGGCGTCCGAACCTCGAGGGCGAAGGCGAGATCCCGCTTCGCCGGCTGGTCAAGGAAGCCCTCCGCATGCGGCCCGACCGCCTGGTGGTGGGCGAGGTCCGTGAAGCGGAGAGCCTGGACATGCTTATCGCACTGAACAGTGGTCTTCCAGGCATGTGCACCGTCCATGCAAATTCAGCACACGACGCCGTCACCAAGATCTGCACCCTGCCCCTGCTCGCGGGCGAGAACATCTCGAGCGCCTTCGTTGTCCCGACTGTGGCCTCCTGCATCGACCTGGTGGTGCACTGCAGCCGGCACGCCGATGGACGCAGGGAAGTAACGGAGATCCTGTCCTTGGGACGGCGGGTGGAGAACGGCATCATTGAGTCCTCCCCGGTGTTCGCCATGGTGGACGGCACCCTTCAGCCCAGGGCCAACTCGATGCCTGCCGCTGAAAAGTTCAAACGAGCAGGCTACGACGTCGCGGCCTTGCTGGATCCGCGATGACGTCGGCGCTGCTGGGGGTAACGGCAGGGGCGGGTCTGTTCCTCATCTGGTGGTCCTGCTGGGAGTCGCCGGAACAACGTCCGCGGGAGCGGAAGGCCAGCCGCCTCGCAGACCTTCTCGCCTCTGCAGGAGTGGACAAAGTATCTCCTGGCGGGTTGATTGGCACGTGCCTGGGCCTCGGACTGTTCGTGGCCTTGGTCTTCTACGCCATCAGCCGCTCCTGGCCGATCGCCGGCTGCTTTGCGCTGTTCGCTGCCTGGCTCCCCATCAGCATCCTGCGCTGGAGGGCGAAAAAGAGAGGCGCCCTGTTGCGGCAGCTTTGGCCCGACGTCGTCGATCACCTCCGGTCCGCGATACGCGCCGGTTTGCCACTGCCCGAGGCACTGATCCAGCTGGGGGACAAAGGCCCCGAAGAGTTGCGGCACGTCTTCCGCGAATTCGGTGCCGACTATCGCGCGGGAGGCCAGTTCGATGCCTCACTTAACAAGCTCAAACACCGGCTCGCGGACCCTGTTGCCGACCGCATTGTCGAGGCACTGCGCCTGACCCGGGAAGTCGGCGGCTCCGATCTGGGGAAGCTGCTCGGCACGCTGGCTGAATTCCTGCGCGAAAGCGCCCGCACCCGCAGCGAGCTGGAGGCGAGGCAGTCCTGGACCGTCAATGCGGCGCGCCTTGCTGTCGCTGCCCCATGGATCGTCATGATACTGCTGGCAACACGGCCTGAAGCGGTGCAGGCGTACAACACAGCCGTAGGTGCTGCAGTCCTGCTCGGAGGCCTGGTGGTTTCGCTGGTCTGCTACTCCATCATGCTGAGGATTGGTGCTCTGCCGCAGGACGAGCGGGTGTTGAGATGATCGAAATACCACCAGCCGCCGTCGTCTGCGGGGCCGCAATGGGCGCCGGCCTGTGGCTTATCGTCTTTAGGTCCCCGCTAATGCGTGCCACCACCCTGGCGCAACGCATCGAGCCGCAGCTGAAGTCCCAGAACCTCGAATCACGGTTGCTGAACGCGGGGGAGCAGAACCTGACGCCCTTCGGACCGCTCGAAAGGATACTCCGTCCGGTCTTCCGTGACGGCATGGCGGCGCTGGGAAGGCTGAACCCCTCACCGGGAGCCACCGCCCGGAGGCTGGCACAGGCAGGAATCAACAAGTCGTCCATCGACTTCCGTGCGGAGCAGCTCCTGTGGGCTGCTGCCGGCTTCGTGGCCTCCCTTGGATTCACCCTCATAGGGGCAGCAGCGGGAAGGTTCAGCCCCTTGTTCGCGGCTGTGGCAATCCTTGGCAGCGCAGTGGGCGGCTTCATGCTGCGTGACTACTGGCTGGGGGTGCAAGTCCGCCGGCGGGAAGCCCGAATGATGGCGGAGTTCCCCAGTCTCGCTGAACTGATGGCGCTCGCCGTCAGCGCAGGCGAGAGCGCAACCGGAGCGCTGGACAGGGTGTGCCGCAGTGCCAAGGGGGAACTGACCAAGGAGTTCTCGAACGTTCTTGCCGAGACCAGGGCCGGCAAACCCTTGGTCACGGCACTGCAGGAATTCTCCGGGCGGACGGACCTGGCGCCACTGGTCAGGTTTGTTGACGGCATCATCGTGGCAGTCGAGCGGGGCACACCGCTCGCGGACGTGCTCCGTGCCCAGGCCCAGGACGTGCGGGACACAGCCAAACGGGATCTCATGGAAGCCGCCGGCAAGAAGGAGATCGCCATGATGGTGCCGCTCGTTTTTGGTGTGCTCCCACTCACCGTGGTCTTCGCCGTTTTTCCGGGGCTGGCCGCCATCAACCTGGGCTTCTAGGAAGACGCAACACCGGCATGCAAGAAACTCAAAGAATCGAATCAGGAAGAGGACGAGAAATGAAAACCATGGGTATCCGCTGGGTATCGATGCTGCTGGTGTTGGGCGCCCTCCTGGGCGCCGGCCTAGCCTCGAGAGGGAGCCACGCTGATGACCACCATGAGCGGGGAGACGTCCCAGGCTGGGTCATGATCACCTTGATGTCCGCTGTCTTGGTGGCCGCGCTGCTGGCACTTGCCGGTCCGGCGCTGGAGTCGATGTTCAACCAGGCGATGGACAAGGTCGGAAGCTAGCCGGTGACGCGGTCCTCCCGTCATGCCGGCCGGGCCACCACGAAGCACGGGCTGCCCGCGCCTCGGGAGCAGGGCTCGGCAGTGGTGGACTTCGTCCTGGTGGGAAGCCTCCTCACCATGTTCTTCCTGGCGATCATCCAGCTGACCTTGATCCTGCACGTCCGCAATACCTTGATCGATGCTGCGGCTTCAGGCGCCCGCTACGGAACCCTCGCCGACCGGGGAGCCGCAGACGCTGAGGAGCGGACCCGCGGCCTGATCGATGTTGCGCTGAACGCCGGATTCGCGGAGCACGTCAGCACAAGTGAAGTAACTGTCCAAGGGTTTCGGACCCTTGAAGTGACGGTCCGGGCTCCTATGCCCGTCATCGGACTCATCGGTCCCCGGGAGATGCTGGAGGTGAAGGGGCATGCGGCGGTTCAGCCATGAGTACGGGTGGTCTCCGCTCAAGGCACGGCTCGCCGAAGCCCTTTGCCGGATGCCGCCGCAAACTGATGGACAACAGGAGCCTGCCCACAAGCATGAACAGGGGAGCGCGGTAGTTGAATTCACCTTCCTTGCCCTCCTGCTGATGGTGCCGCTGGTCTACTTCGTCATCACGGTGGGGCAAATCCAGGGCGGCTCCTTTGCGGTGGTGGGAGCCGCCGACCAGGCGGCGAAGGTCTACGTGGCGCAGCCTGACGCAGCAACAGCACAGGCTGCAGCTGAGCAGGCTGTCGCAATCGCCCTCGCCGACTTTGGGCACCAGCCAGACGAGGCCAGCGTTGCCACATCCTGCAATCCTTCCGACTGCCATGCTGCAGGCGCCGCGGTTACCGTCACGGTGACGCTGGCGGTGCCCCTGCCGTTTGTGCCCTTTGACGAGGGGTTCCGGTTGGCCGCGAGCGAGGTACAGGCATCGTCGACACAGCTCGTGGGCCGGTTCCGATGACCACCAGGACGGTGACCACCAGGACAGTAACCACCAGGACGGTGACCGCCACGACCGTGACCACCAGGAAGGTGACCACCAGGGCAGTAACCACGAGTACCTCAGGCGAGGACGGCCAGATGATGGTGATGATCCTCGGGTACATGACGCTGGCCCTGCTGGTGGCAACGGTGGTGATCGGCATATCGTCCGTCTACCTGGAGCACAAGCGGCTCCTTTCCCTGGCCGACGGCGCCTCCCTGGCTGCTGCGGACAGCTACACCCTGGGTGAGGTGGAAACGCAGGGCGGCAGCCCGTCGGCCACCCTCAACCCGGCCCGGGTCCGGAGCGTCGCAGCCGACTTCCTCGCAAGGAGCCCCGCCTCACAGCGTTTCGACGGCCTCGCAGTCACGGGGGCAACAGGCAGTCCTGACGGCGCCACCGCCGTCGTCGTGTTGACCGCCGCAGTCCATCCGCCGGTGGTGAACTTCCTGGTGCCCGACGGCATCAGGATCGAGGCGACGTCCACTGCCCGCTCGCGGCTCACCCGCTGACTGCCCGGACGCCCACTGACGCTATCCGGAGCCCTGCCCCGGGCGCCAACTGATGCACGCCGGTGCCCTGCCGCGGATAGCGTAGGCTTAAACAACCATGGCCAATATTGATTTTTCTGCTGAAATCCGCGCCCTCCGCGCCACCTACGACTCCATTGAGCGGGTCTCCGACGTAGAGGCACTGAAGGAAGACATCGCCGAACTGAGCGAGCGGGCAGGCGAACCGGACCTGTGGGACGACCCCGCAGCGGCGCAGAAAATCACATCACGCCTTTCGCACCGCCAGTCGGAACTGGAGCGCCTCGACAAGCTGGCTGCCCGGATCGATGACCTCGAGGTCCTGGTGGAGCTGGGCCAGGACGAGGACGACGCCGATTCCATGGGGGAGGCGGCAGCAGAACTCGAGTCCATCAAGAAGGCCCTGAAGGAACTCGAAATCGTCACCCTGCTCTCCGGTGAATACGACGAGCGCGAGGCCGTGGTTTCCATCCGCGCGGGTGCCGGCGGCGTGGATGCCGCCGATTTCGCCGAGATGCTGATGCGCATGTACCTCCGCTGGGCCGAACGCCACGGGTATCCAACCACGGTCATGGACACCTCCTACGCGGAGGAGGCCGGACTGAAGTCGGCAACCTTCGAAGTCAAGGCTCCCTACGCCTTCGGCACACTCAGCGTCGAGGCTGGGACCCACCGGCTGGTCCGCATCAGCCCCTTTGACAACCAGGGCCGGCGCCAGACGTCCTTCGCCGCCGTCGAAGTGATCCCGCTGATCGAGCAGACAGACTCCATCGAAATACCGGACAACGAGATCCGCGTCGACGTGTTCCGCTCATCCGGCCCCGGCGGCCAGTCGGTCAACACCACGGACTCCGCCGTCCGCCTCACCCACATCCCCACCGGCACAGTGGTGTCCATGCAGAACGAAAAGTCGCAGCTGCAGAACCGCGCCGCCGCCATGCGGGTCCTGCAGTCCCGGCTCCTGCTCCTCAAGAAGGAACAGGAAGACGCCGAAAAGAAGGCACTGGCCGGCGACGTCAAGGCATCCTGGGGTGACCAGATGCGGTCCTACGTCCTGAACCCTTACCAGATGGTCAAGGACCTGCGGACCGAACACGAGGTGGGCAACACCTCGGCCGTGTTCGACGGCGAGATCGACGACTTCATCGACGCTGGGATCCGCTGGCGCACCGACAACCGCAACGCCGCTAAGTAGGCCCAGCGGCCGCAAAGGCCAGGACCGAATTCGCCGACACGCCCCCGAATAACAGCGTGATGCGCAGCGACTCCTGCGTATAGTCGAGGGGCCGGGGCCCTACTTCCCCCAAACGAAAACCCGCGCACCGGCTGCAGAACTGGGCTGCATCAGAATCAGCCGTGCCCTGCAGGGTACTTAGGGCCATGATCAGATTCGAAAATGTCACCAAGGTCTACGACCAGAAAGCCCGGCCTGCGCTGGACTCCGTCAACCTTGAGATTGACCGCGGCGAATTTGCCTTCCTGGTGGGCGCATCCGGCTCCGGCAAGTCCACTTTCCTCCGCCTGGTGCTCAAGGAAGACCGCGCCACCTCCGGCGCCGTCTACGTTGCCGGCCAGAACGTCGCCAAGATTTCAAGCTGGCGCGTCCCCCGGCTCCGCCGCGGAATCGGCGTCGTCTTCCAGGATTTCCGTCTCCTGCCACAGAAAAACGTCTTCGCCAACGTAGCCTTCGCCATGCAGGTCATCGGCAAGAGCCGCAGCGTCATCAGGGACACCGTTCCCGAGGTCCTGAAGACCGTTGGCCTCGAGGGCAAAGAGCACCGCATGCCGCACGAGCTCTCCGGCGGCGAACAGCAGCGCGTGGCCATTGCCCGCGCCGTGGTCAACCGCCCCGGGATCCTCCTCGCCGACGAGCCAACCGGAAACCTGGACCCCACCACGTCAATGGGCATCATGGGTGTCCTGGACAAGATCAACCAAAACGGAACCACCGTGGTGATGGCCACGCACGACGACGACATCGTCAACGAGATGCGTAAACGCGTGGTGGAACTCAAGAACGGCATCGTCATCCGTGACGAAGCCAAGGCGCTCTACACCTCGATGATTCCCGTCGTCGGCCAGTCCCGCAGGCTCAAGGACGCGAGCGGCCGGGAAAACCCTGAAGCGCCCCTGCCCGGGGAAGGCGAGGGACAGCGATGAGGCTCGCGTTCATCCTCGGTGAGATCGGCAGCGGCCTCCGCCGCAACCTCTCCATGGTGGTCTCCGTCATCCTGGTCACGTTCGTCTCGCTCACCTTCGTGGGCGCGGCCGGCATGCTGCAGATGCAAATCAACCAGATGAAGGGCTACTGGTACGACAAGGTCCAGGTGGCCATCTTCCTGTGCAGTGAAGGGTCGACGGCGGCAGGTTGCGCCAGCGGGCCAGTCACCCCCGAGCAGCAGGAGAGCCTTAACGCCCTGCTGGAATCCCCGGCGGTGGCGCAGTACATCAACGACTTCCAGTTCGAGTCCAAGGAAGAGGCGTACAAGCACTTCAAGGACCAGTTCTCGAATTCGCCCATCGTGGATTCGGTCACGCCGGACCAGCTGCCGGCATCCTTCCGCATCAACATGAAGGATCCGGAAAAGTACCAGATCATCAGCGAGACCTTCTCTTCCCAGCCCGGGGTGGAAACAGTGATCGACCAGCGCCAGCTCCTTGAGCGGCTGTTCTCGGTCATGAACGGCGCTTCCCTGGTGGCCGTCAGCATCGCCGGCGTGATGATCGTGTGCGCCATCCTCCTGATCGCCACCACCATCAGGCTCTCCGCCTTCAGCCGGCGGCGTGAAACAGGCATCATGCGCTTGGTGGGTGCCTCCAAGACAGTGATCCAGCTCCCCTTCATCCTGGAAGGCGTCATTGCCGCCGTCATCGGCGCCGCCCTGGCCTCAGCCACGCTCTGGGCCGTGGCCCACTTCTTCCTGGGCGACTACATGGCCCAGCAGTACCCGGACACAGCCTTCATCTCCGCCGGCCAGACGCTGATCCTCGCGCCGGCACTGATAATCCTTGGTGGATCCTTGGCCGGAATTTCGTCTCTCTTGACCTTGCGCAGATACCTTCGCGTCTAGGTATGCAAACCGAACAAGGAATGCCCATGAACTTAACGGACCAAACGTCGCCGCGACACCGGCTGAACAGCCGCCGCACGGCGCCCCGCAAAAGCATCCTCAGCGCCGTGCTGGCAGTCGTCCTCGCCGCAGGCCTGGCCTCATCCTCTGCGCCGGCCTTTGCTGACGAGCTTGAAGACAGGCAGAAGGCGCTGGAGGCAGAGGCGGCCCGCGTCCAGCAGTCCCTGGAATTCGTTGATTCGCGCATTGCCAAGGCGGCCAGCGACCTGGTCATCTACCAGGGCCAGCTGCCCGGCGCCCAGCAGGCACTCCTCGAGGCGCAGGGGCGCGTAGCCGGTGCCGTCAAGGAAGTGGAGGCACTCTCCGCCCGCGTGGACATGGCGCAGCAGAACAAGGCCAAAATCACGCAGCAGCTTGAAACGGACAAGCAGAAGATTGCCGACACCAAGAAACTGATCGGGCAAATCGCCACCCAGGCGTACAAATCCGGCGGTGTTCCGTCCAACCTGTCACTCTTCTTCGGGGCCAACAACGGCGGCAGCCTGACCGAAACCATGGACCTGGCGGACCAGGCCATGCGCAGCCAGAACGCTGCCATGGACAAGCTGTCGCAGCAGAACGCCACCAACGTCAACTCCGAAGCCCGCCTCCAGGCCGTGGAAGCCGAGATCAAGGACCTCAAGGCCAAGGCGGACGCAGCCCTCGAGCGGGAGAAGGCGGCACGCGATGAAGCGGCCGCAAAGAAGGAAGAAGTAGACCGGCTCATAGCGGACACCACCCGCCTCGATGCCGAGCTCCAGGCGGCCAAGCCCGGCATCCAGTCCCAGCTCGCCGGCGTGCAGGCCAGCCAGAACGCGGTGGCCGCGGAGATCCAGGAACGCGACAGGAAGCTCCGCGAGGCCTGGGAGGCCGAACAGCGCAGGCTGGCGGCAGAAGCCGCCGCCGCTGCCGCGGCAGCCGCGGCAGCGAGGAACCAGCCGCCGCCCCCGGTCCAGCCTTTTGTACCGCCTGTGGGGTCGCCGTCGGCCTTTGGCCTCCGGCACCCGTTTGACGGCAGCGTGCCCATCACGTCCGGCTTCGGCTGGCGCGCCACCCCGCCGGGGACCATTGACTTCTACGGCCAGGGCGGCTACATGCACACGGGGCTGGACTTCGGCGCAGCCTGCGGCACGCCTGTCTACGCGGCAGCAGCCGGCGAGGTCTTCAGCTCGGGCTGGAACTCTGCCGACGGCGGCGGCTGGCGGGTCAAGATCTCCCACGGCCTGATCGCGGGCAACACCCTGAACACCATCTACTACCACAACGCCAGCATCGTGGTGTCGAACGGTCAACGGGTCTCGCAGGGGCAGCTGATTGCCTACTCGGGCAACACAGGCAACTCCACGGGCTGCCACGCGCACTTCGAAACCTGGCTGAACGGCGCCGCCGTGGACCCGATGGGCCTGCTGTAGCGCGGCCTGCAGCCTGCCGTAGACTGGTATGACTTCGCGCCGGCCAGGCCGGAGGACATCCGATTCTTCAACTGAGGAGCTTTCCCTTGCCTAAAGAAAGTGGCCGTAAAGTGGTGGCCACCAACCGTAAGGCCCGGCATGACTACCACGTGCTGGATACCTACGAGGCTGGAATCGCGCTCATGGGCACCGAAGTGAAGTCCCTGCGGGAGGGCCACGCCTCCATGGTGGACGGGTTCTGCACCTTTTACAACGACGAGCTGTGGATGGAGGCCATCCACATCCCCGAGTACAACCAGGGGAGCTGGACCAACCACGCCGCGCGCCGCCGCCGCAAGCTGCTGCTGCACCGCGAGGAGCTCATCAAGATTTCCCACAAGGTGCGGGAATCGGGCTACACCATCGTCCCGCTGCAGCTGTACTTCGTTGACGGCAAGGCAAAGGTGGAGATTGGCGTGGCCCGAGGCAAGCGCGAGTACGACAAGCGCCAGACCCTCCGCGAGCAGCAGGACAACCGTGAAGCCCAACGAGAGATGCGGGAACGCAACCGCCGCCGCTAGGAAACTGCGCCCGGGAATGAATCCCGCGGATCATGCGTTACTATTGATAGTCCGGCGGGGAAACCCACCGGTTTGGTAACAAAATACGGGGATGATCGGTTTCGACGATGTTAGTCGCGACAGGTGAAGCGGGCCGAGGATGCAGAATTATCTCGTAAACGCTGTCTGCAAACCAATAAGTGCCAATTCTAAGCGCACTGACTTCGCTCTTGCTGCCTAAGCAGTAAGACAGTCCGTCAGCCCGAGGTTGCTATTGCCCCGGAACCTGGCGTCATTTAGATAGCCACTGCTGCTTACCCCCGTCATCGGGGTGAGCGGGACTCTTAGATGACTGGGCCCGGATCAGCCAGCTGTTTGCAGCATGGCTGGGGCCGAGAAAATCCGACGCAAACTGCGCCCGGAGAAGCCCTGACAACACGACATCGGACGGGGGTTCAATTCCCCCCATCTCCACATTTTGAAAATGCCGCAGGGCAGACTGAAAGACCCGGACATTGCGTCCGGGTCTTTTGGTGTTTAAGCGCGGCTTGCCTGTTCACCGACGGCGTAGCGGGCCTGGGACTAGCGGCCGGCATCCACGGGTTGTCCTCTATAAGAACCGGCGCCGCGGCCCAGGCCGGGCCGGAAGCGGCCGGAACCAGCGGCGGAGCAGCCAGGAGGTGCCCCATGAACCAGATGCGTGAGCCCAGTCCCGAAGAGTACGACGACGGCGCGCTGGACTCCTATTCGGAGACGGTCATGCGGGTGGCTGAGACCGTTACGCCGCACGTCGCGGCCATAGAAATGACCAGCACCCGCCGGAACGGCAGGTTCCGCGTGGGGGCAGGTTCTGCGGTCCTCTTTACCGAGGACGGCTACCTGCTGACGAATTCCCACGTGGTGGCCGGTACCAACAAGGGCCACGCCGCATTTGCCGACGGCAGCCGGACCGATCTCGAGCTCGTGGGCGTGGATCCGTTGTCGGATCTCGCTGTGGTCCGCGGCAAAGCACCAAGGGTGGCCCCCGCCCAGTTCGGCGACGCCGAGACGCTGCGGGTGGGCCAGCTGGTCATCGCCGTCGGGAATCCGCTCGGGCTGGCAGGATCGGTGACGGCCGGGGTGGTCAGCGGCCTGGGCCGTTCCATCCCGGTCTGGGCGGGCGGCAACCGGCGGGTGATCGAGGACGTCATCCAGACCGACGCGGCGCTGAACCCAGGCAGCTCCGGCGGTGCCCTGGCGGACGCGCACGGCAGGATAGTCGGCATCAACACCGCGGTGGCGGGAGCCGGGCTGGGCCTTGCCGTGCCAATCAACACAACAACACGGCGGATCATCGCTGCCCTGCTGAACGACGGCCGGGTCAGGCGCGCCTACCTCGGGGTGGTCAGCACCCCCATCCGGTTGAATGCCAGCGCAGTGATCAGGACAGGCCAGCGGGAGGGGCTCAGGGTGGTGGAGGTGCTGGCCGGATCACCCGCAGACCGTGCGGGACTGCAGGCAGGCGACATCATCCTGACCGCAGGAAGCCGCGCCGTCAGCAACGCTGAGAGTCTGCAGAAGCTGCTGTTCGCCGATGCGATCGGCCAGCCGCTGCAGATCAGGGTGCTGAGGCACGGCAGGGAAGAGGAACTGGTGGCCGTTCCCGAAGAGATGCAGGCAAACGGCCAGTAAAGCTACCGGCGCTTCTTCAGGTGGGCCACGGGGTCCTGGGCGCCTTCAGGATTCTTCGACTTCTTCTCGGCGCGTTTTTCCTTGATGGTCTTGACCGGCTTCTTTGCCAGGTTCTGGTGGGGTGTTTTGTCCGGCATGGCGTGCTCCTTACAACAGGGGACGGGCTGCGTCCCACTTCGTAAGTTACGCCTATTCGGCCCCGAATGTAATGGCCGGAAGATGGTATGGAATCAGTCCGGAACAGGGACGTCGGCGATGCCCACAAAACGCGTCCCGACGCCGTCGAACTCGCTGCGGACGTACCCCTCGCGCACGCGGGGAACGTCTTGGGGATCATGGTGTCCGCACACCACATAGGTGAAGTTCGGCCACCATTTCTTGGGGCGCGCTGCTTCCTCGTAGCCGCAGACCGCGCACTCCAGATGGACCCACACCGGGCGTTTGCCGGTGCGGTTGGCTCGGGACTGGACCAGCCATGGCGGCGGGTTGTCCAGAATCTCACCCAGCTCGGCCTCCGTCATCCACTTGGGAAGGCCATGGCGCTGTGCCATCTCCATCGGTACGTCAAGGGCAATGGCCGCGTCGCGTCTGCTAATCATCACCATCCACGATACGGGAGCCCGCCAAATCAGCACCCCCAGCGTTGACCCGCAAGGGTTGCCCCAGGACCGGCCGGCGCGGCTGGTCTCAGGACACCAGGGCAATCCCGGCCGCTGCCGCGCCAAAACCCAGCACCAGGTTGGCCGCAATATTCACTGCGGCAGCGCCGAAGCGTTCCTCACTGAGCAGCCGCACCGTGGCGGTGGTCCACGAACTGAAGGTGGTCAGCCCTCCTGCCAGGCCTGCCGCCAGGCCTGCCTGCCACTCGGCCCCCAGACCCAATTGGGCAGTAACACCGTGGGCGGCACCGATAATGAAGCAGCCCGCCACATTCACCAGCAGTGTGGCCCAGGGCCAGTGCAGCCTTTCCGCGCTGCCAGTGGCACGTGAACTGCGGATGGAGCTGTGGTGCGCAAACCAGCTGTCGACGCCGAAGCGCAGGAGGGCACCCGCCACGCCGAAAATACCCACCAGGACAGCCGTGGTCACCGGCGGACCCCGGGGCGCCGGCCAGCCAGTTTCCCTGCCCGCCATCCCACGCCGGCGGCGGCAAGGCCAAGGAGCAGCGACAGCGCGAGGTAACCGGCCCATACGCCGTGCTGCCCGGCCCTGGCCAGCTGGTCCGTGGAGAAGACCACGGCGGAGAACGTGGTGAAGGAGCCCAGCAGACCCGGCCCCAGCCCTGCCCGCAGCCAGAACGCGGTCCGTGGCCGGGCCATCCAGGCGGTGGTCAGGACGGCCAGGACAAAGCTGCCGGCCACGTTGATGCCCAGCGTGGTCCAGGGGAAGGCGCCGGGCGGTTCAGGAAACGCGATACCCAGCCCATACCGCAGTTCGGTGCCGATCAGGGCGCCCGCGGCCACTGCAAGCCAGGCGCGGCCCTCCGGCGCGCCGGAAGTCTTCAGCGGGCTCACGCCTTGGGCATGTCAGCGTCCCCGAGGATGCAGCCCGGGTGGGGATGGTCGCTGTGCACCCACAGCGCCGACGTGACCTCGTCGGCGAGGTCGTAGTTCCGTTCACGGCCCGAGTTGCTGATCCGCACCACCAGGGCGCCGCCGAAGGGCCGGCGGCCCACCACCTCCACCTCGGCGTCGAGGTCTATCTCCTCGGCGGCGAGGTAGCGGAGCAGTTCCGGGTTGTCGTCGCTGATCCGGGTAATCCGTCCGGTGTGGCCCTCATCAAGTTCCCCCATGAGGTGCGCGCGGGGCATAAATACTCTGCCGTCGGCAGTGGGGATGGGATCGCCGTGCGGATCCCGCTGCGGGTTGCCCAGCTTGGCTGCCACCCGTTCGATGAAGGTGTCCGAGACGGCATGCTCCAGCAGCTCGGCTTCGTCATGCACCTCATCCCAGCTGTACCCCAGCTGCTGGACGAGGTAGGTCTCGATCAGCCGGTGGCGCCGCACCATGGAAAGGGCGAGCCGGAGCCCGGCGTCCGTGAGCCTCACGGCACTGTACGGTTTGTGGTCCACCAGGCCCTGGTCCTTCAGCTTGCGGACCATTTCCGATACCGAGGAATTGGCCACGCCAAGCCGCTGCGCCAGCTGGGAGGACGTGATGGGCTTGTCCTGCCATTCGGTGAATGAGTAGATGACCTTGACGTAGTCCTCGATGGAGGAGGAGGGCGCGCTGGTCTTCACGGGATCAAGCCTACCGGCTGCCAGGGCCGGGCGCAGGAACATCCGCTCACGCCCGCACAGCCCGCCAGGCCAGGGTGAGGTACGGCAGCTGCAGGTCCTCGTCCGGGCCGTGGCCCAGGTGCTCATGGAGGTACCAGTCGAGGTTCGCCAGCACTTTCGCCCGCGTGGCCTCACCGGCGCGCAGGTAGTAGCTGCGCGACTTTGCCAGCTCCATCAGGCCGCCGGTGGTGATCGGGTCCTGCCAGTGCACCACGTGGCCTTCCAGTCCCTCGAACTCGGGCCCTACCAGCGGCCGGAAATCGGGTTTGTACACGTCCCCGGCATGCATGATCCTCGAGAGCCGGTGGACCCAGGGGACAGACGTATCCAACTGGTTCCACACCAGGCCCAGCGTTCCCTGGGGCCGGAGGACACGGGCCAGTTCCGTGCTGGCCCGCAGCGCATCGCACCAGTGCCAGGCCTGGGCCACGGTGGCGACGTCGAACGCTGAGTCAGGCAGGCCGGTGGCCTCCGCGGTGCCCAGGACAGCCGCGGCGGCGGGATAGTGTTCCGCGAGTTGTTCGAGCATGTCCGCTGAGGGGTCCACCGCCGTGACCGACAGTCCCATGTCCAGGAGCAGCGCCGTGAACTTGCCGGTGCCGGCACCAACATCGAGTGCATCGCGGGCGCCCTGGGGCACCAGCCACTGCGCGGATTCAGCGGGATATCCCGGCCGCACCCGCTGGTAATGCTTGCCGCCGTCCTGGAAGCTCTGTCCGAGCTCCCGGCGCCGGCCGTGATCCAGCCTGGGGCCACCCCGTGCCACGCGTGGCCTCCTTCGTCAGGTCCCGTCGGTACCTTCCGAATTTACCGTACCGGACCGGTACGGCTGAGCGGCGGCCGTCAGGCGGTGCGCAGGTCAGTCGTCGATGCAGGGGGCCGCGCCAGCCGTCCCCGGGGTGTTGGGGGCCCAGTGCGGGTAGGTGCGGTTGTCGTTGGCGGGAACCCATCGGCCCGCATCCACCACATAGTCCCAGCCAAGCCCCTTGCTGCGAAGGTCCCGGATACCTGCCAGGAGCCGCTGGGCATCATCAAGGCGGGATCCCACGCCGAAGCTGGCCCGGAGGGAGCCGGACGGAAGCCCCAGCCGCTTCAGCAGCGGGTGGGCGCAGAAGCGGCCGTCACGCAGGCCCACGCCATGCTCGGCTGACAGGTAGGCCGCCACCAGTCCGGCGTCGTAGCCTTCCACGGAGAAGTTCACCACGCCGATCGTGTCAGTCTCCGGATCGGTGTCCTTGAAGATCTGGTGGACAGTCACGCCGTCGATCTCCTGCAGGCCTTCGACCAGGAAGGAACGGATGGCGGACTCGTGGGCGTGCCATCGGTCCGGATCCAGCTCCGCAATAACCTGGGTGGCGCGGGCAAGGGTGGCTGCGCCCAGCACGTTGGGTGACCCGCCCTCGTGGCGGGCCGGACCGGTGGCCCAGCTGACGCCGTCGAGCCTGGCCTCCTTGACGGCGCCGCCGCCGGCAAGGTGCGGGGTCCCGGCGTCCAGCCAGTCCGGACGGCCCACAAGGACCCCTGACCCAAAGGGCGCGTACAGCTTGTGCCCGGAGAAGGCGAGGTAGTCGACGTCGTCCGCGGTGATGTCGATGCGGCGGTGCGGCGCCAGCTGGGCCGCGTCCACCACGATCCTTGCGCCGTATTCGTGGGCGAGTGAGGCGAGGGCCCGGATGGGAAGGATCTCGCCGGTGACGTTGGACGCCCCGGTGACGGCGAGCAGGCTTACCCCGCCGTGCTGGAGCTCGGCACGCACGGCATCAATGGTTCCCGCGATGGTGTCGGCCGCCACGATGCTGCGGTGGGGGACGCCCTGCCACGGGAGCAGGTTGGCGTGGTGCTCAATGTCGAGGTACAGGACGTCGCCGTCGGCCCGGCCGCTTGTAGCGGGCAGGCAGCCGGCCAGCAGGTTGAGGGAATCGGTGGTGTTCCGGGTGAAGATCACGGAATCGTCCGGGCGGCCGCCCACGAAGTCCCGGACGATGGCGCGGGCGTTCTCGTACACCGAGGTGCTGATCTGGGAGGCGTAGCCGGCTCCGCGGTGCACGCTCGCGTAGAAGGGCAGGATTTCGTTGAGGTAGGCGGACACCACGGAGAGCGCCGGGGCCGACGCGCCGTAGTCGAGGTTCGCGTACCGCACGTGCCCGCCATGGATCAGGGGGGCCTGGATTTCGGCGCCGGTGACTGCCGCCAGGGGACGGCCGGCCGCCGCATGGCGCTGGTCGACGAGTGCTGCCGGTCCGGGCTGTGCCGCGGTTCCAGGCTGGATTGCGGCGCTGGGGGAGACGGTGGCAGTTGTCACAGAGACCTCACTTTGGAACAGGACTCCGCTGGGGGAATCCGCGCTTGCCGCATCCGTTCCGGACCGGCCTGGTCGTCACCCGGGGCACCCCACCGCGAATGGAGGGTTGCCGGCCAGCAAACCGGGGTTTAGCGCTGGCACTCGTGACCTGGTTAAGAGCGTAGGACATACCCCGTGCAGGCTAAAAGCCGGCTGGAATGTTAAGGGCTTTGTTACGCGCAGTTGAAAAGGACTGCTTTTACCGAAGATAACGACGGCGGGCACCTCCTTTTGGAGGTGCCCGGCGTTGATTCTTCGGAGAATGGAGTGTTAGAGGAGGTCGTCCAGGTCCGGGTTCAACCGGCGCAGCACTTCCGAGTGCAGGATGGAATTGGTGGCCAGGGCATTGCCGCCAAACGGCCCGTCTTCGCCTTCCAACGAGGTGAAACGACCGCCCGCTTCAACGACGATAGGCACCAGGGCGGCCATGTCATAGAGGTTGAGCTCGGGTTCGCAGGCGATGTCCACCGAACCCTCCGCCACCATGCAGTAGGACCAGAAGTCGCCGAAGGCCCGGGTCCGCCAGACATCCTCGGTGAGGCCCAGGAACTCGTTGAGGTTTCCACGTTCCTTCCAGCCGCCAAGGCTCGAATAGGACAGTGAGGCGTCGGACAGGCTGGAAACGTTGGACACCCGGAGCCGGGTGGCAGCTGCCAGGGAGCGTCCCATGTAGGCTCCCATGCCCTTCGCCGCCCACCAGCGCTTGCCCAGGGCCGGAGCGCTCACCACACCCACTACCGGTTCGCCTTCGTCCACCAACGCGATCAGGGTGGCCCACACGGGAACGCCGCGGACGAAGTTCTTGGTGCCGTCGATGGGATCGATGATCCACCGCCGCGAGCCGTGGCCGGTGCTGCCGAACTCCTCGCCAAGGACGGCATCGCGCGGACGGGAGCGGGAGAGCTGGCCGCGGATGGCTTCTTCGGCCGCCTTGTCCGCATCGGTGACGGGCGTCAGGTCCGGCTTGGTCTCAATGTGGAGGTCCAGTGCCTTGAAGCGGCTCATGGTCTGGTCATCCACTGAGTCGGCCAGGACATGGGCCAGGCGCAGGTCATCGTTGTAGCTCGAAGCGGGTTGGATCATGGTTCCAAACTACCGTCTGCGCACGATTCTGCCGGGATCCGGGCCCCGTCAGTTGACGCTGCCCAGCTCCTTGGCCTCCTGGGCTTCCATTCGCGGGTCCGCCCCGAGCAGCCGCCGCAACGAGGCAAGCCGGGCAGCCCCGGTGGGGCCGGCGTGGCCCCCCGCTACCCATGCGTCCAGCCCGCAGTCCACGGCAGTGGCTGTGTGCTTGCAGCCGCGCTCGCAGTCATCCGTGCCGGGCGAGAGGTCCGGGAAGGAGCGCAGGATCCGGTCAGGGTCCACGTGCGCCAGGCCAAAGGAGCGGATGCCGGGGGTGTCGATGATCCAGCTGCCGGACGGCGCGTCCGCGAGGCGCAGGGCGAGGGCGGAGGATGACGTGTGCCGGCCCCGGCCGGTCACCGCGTTCACGCCGCCGGTGGCCCGTTCCGCCCCGGTGAGCGCATTGACCATGGTTGACTTGCCCACGCCGGAGTGCCCCAGCATGACGGTGACTTTCCCGTCGAGGTAGGTCCGCAGCTCCGCGACGGCGGCCCTGTCCAGCCGGGCGGAGAGGCCGTCGTCGGAACGGGCATCAACGCCTGAGGCCTGCGCGTCGGCAGTCCGGCTGATGATCACCGGAAAGTCCAGGTGGGTGTAATTGGCCAGCAGCTCCGCGGGATCCTTGATGTCCGCCTTGGTGACCAGCAGGATCGGCTCAATGCCGGCGTCGTAGGCGGCCACCAGGGCGCGGTCAATGAAACCCGTGCGCGGCTCGGGGTTGGCGGCGGCCACCACAATGACCAGCTGGTCCGCGTTGGCCACCACGGCGCGTTCCACCGGATCGGTGTCATCGGCGCTGCGCCGCAGGAGCGTCCGGCGGTCCTGGATCTTCACCAGCCGGGCCAGGGTGTCCGGCTCGCCGGAGACATCGCCCACCAGTGAAACAAAGTCCCCGGCAACCACCGGGTTCCTGCGAAGTTCCCTTGCCCGGGCGGCAATGACCACCCGCTCGTTGCCCGAGTCCTCGCCCACCACTGCTGTGTAACGGCCGCGGTCAACCGTGATGATGCGCCCGGTGACCGCGTCGTCGTGGCTGGGCCTGTCCTTGGTGCGGGGCCTGGAGCCCTTCTTGCTGGGCCGGATCCGGACGTCGGATTCGTCCCAGGAATCAGTGCTCCGCGCCACCGCTGGAACCTTCCGCCCCAGCCCCAGGGGCGTCCTGGGCCAGCATGTCGGCCCACAGCTGCGGGAAGTCCGGCATGGTCTTGGCGGTGGTGCCGATGTCCTCCACCTGGATGCCCTCCACGGCCAGGCCGAGGATGGCCCCGGCGGTGGCCATGCGGTGGTCCGCGTAGCTGTGGACGACGCCGGCGTGCAGCTTCGCAGGCCGGATCACCAGGCCGTCGCTGGTCTCCTCGGCGTCACCGCCGAGCCGGTTGATTTCCGTGACCAGCGCAGCAAGCCGGTCCGTTTCGTGTCCGCGCAGATGCGCGATGCCGCTGAGCCGCGAAGGCCCGCTGGCCAGCGCGCACAGGGCGGCCACGGTGGGGGCGAGTTCGCTGGTGTCCGCGAAGTCCCCGCCCTTGATCTCGGTGCCGCCGGTGATGGTCAGGACGCCGTCCTGCAGGCTGACCTCCGCGCCCATCCGGGCAAGGATGCTGCGCCAGAGATCGCCCACCTGCTGCGTTTCTTCCGGCCAGCCGGGGACCCGCACGGTTCCGCCGGACGCCAACGCCGCGGCGAGGAACGGCCCGGCGTTGGACAGGTCCTGCTCGATCCGCTGGTCAAAGGCGCGGATGGGGCCCGGGCTGACAACCCAGTGGTTGGGAACCGAGTCGTCAACGGCAACGCCCGCCCCGCGCAGGACGTCCACGGTCATGTTGATGTGGTCGAGGCTGGGGACCGGATCGCCCACGTGTTCCAGGTGCAGGCCCTCGGTGAACCGAGCTCCCACCAGGAGCAGCGCCGAAACGAACTGGGAGGACGCGCTGGCGTCGATCACCAGGTGGCCGCCGCGGACCTTCCCGGTGCCATCCACCACAAACGGCAACGACGACGGCGTGCCCCCCTCCGTGGAGGAAATTGCCACCCCCAGCGCCTTGAGTGCCTCGATGATGGTCCCCATCGGCCGCTTGCGCGCGTGGGGGTCGCCGTCGAACTCGCTGGTGCCCCTGCGCAGTGCAGCGAGGGGCGGGACGAACCGCATCACCGTGCCGGCAAGCCCGCAGTCGATCCTCGCCGGGGACGGGGCCGCGTCCGGGTCCAGCGGAACAACTTCAAGGTCTGGCCCGAAGGCTCCTTCCCCGGGCACCTCCGTAACGGTGGCACCCAGCTGGCGGAGTGCTTCGACCATGAGCGCGGAGTCCCTGGAGTGCAGGGGCGCGCGCAGGCGGGAGGGTCCGTCAGCCAGGGCTGCAAGGACCAGGTACCTGTTGGTCAGCGACTTGGAACCGGGCACCGTGACGGTGGCATTGACAGGGCGGGACGCGAAGGGTGCGGGCCAGTGGGGGACAGGCGTTCCGGAATCATCCCGGACGGCGGCTGCTGCGGTCATTCGTTGTTATGCCCCCGTGGCCTGCTCCACCGCGCGGCGCACGGCTTTGTCCGCTTTGTGGAGTTTTTTGTTGGTGGTCTTCCTGGCGTCCGCAGCCAGGTGCGAGGCGCCCTTGCGCGCATCAGCGGCCAGGTGCTCTGCCCGCCAGGCCAAGCCCGGCTTGCCCGCGGTGTCAACGGACGCAAGGAGCGCACCGCCGCTCAAGGACAGGTTCTTGAGCAGCTGGTTGCGCCGGGTCTCGCGGCCTTCCTTGCTGCTGATATCTGCACTGCGCCACTCGACGAACGTGTTGAGCAGGGAAATCACGGTGAGCACCGTGGCCGAAAGCCTGGAGAACTTGCCCAGTCCGAAGAGTACGCCGGCGCCCACCTGGGTTCCGCCGATGACGCGGGCAAGCGTCTTCTCGTCCGCTTTGAAGGGCAGCGACGCGGCTGCCTTGCGGAGCAGCGGCGAGAGCTGCTGCGCGGTGTCGTCAGCGTTCTTGAGCTTGTCCATTCCGGCAAGGACAAAGCTGGAGGCCAGCATGGGGCGGGCGAGCGTGCGGACAAAGGACATGGATTTCCTCCTGGGTGGACGAACCGCGTCGAATGCGGCGGAGTCCGTCCTAGTCTTGCACTTTTGGGGAATATTTGCCGAGCGCAGGAGGTTATGGATGTCGGATCCGGGGAACGCCGGTCCGCAGGTAAATCATGGGTGAAACCATGGAACAGATGGCCGGGCACGGACTGCCAGACGCACGTCCCCGACCGGACAAACAGAGCGGAGTTGGGCCCTTGGCGCGCGTGTTGGACGGAATTGAAGCAGCAGGCCCGGTGGCACTGGACTCGTTTGGGTCGCAACCCCCAGGGTATGGGCCGCCGCGTGCGCGGAGCCTGACAGTAGACTTGAGGGCAATGAGCACCTTGGATCCGGCCGTCTCGGCCATGTATGAAGCTTCCCACAACGAAGCGAAGGGCAGCGTTGCCGCCGGAACCGGGGCTGCGGATTCCGCAGTTGTCCCGGTGGCCGCCGCTGCCGTGGAATCGGGCGAGGACCCGGTGGATGTTGCCACTGAATCGGCGGAAGAGCGCCGGCTGCGGTTCGAACGCGATGCCATGCAGTACGTCGACCAGCTGTATTCGGCGGCAATGCGCATGGCCCGGAACCCCTCCGACGCCGAGGACCTCGTCCAGGAGGCCTACACCAAGGCTTTCTCCGCGTTTCACCAGTACAAGCCCGGAACCAACCTCAAGGCCTGGCTCTACCGCATCCTGACCAACACGTACATCAACTTGTACCGCAAGCGGCAGCGGGAACCGCTCCAGTCCAACTCGGACACCATCGAGGACTGGCAGTTGGCCAGGGCTGAGTCGCACACCTCCAGCGGGCTCCGGTCCGCTGAGGCGGAAGCACTGGACCACCTTCCGGATTCCGACGTGAAAAGGGCGCTCCAGGACATTCCCGAGGAATTCCGCCTTGCGGTCTACTTCGCGGATGTTGAGGGGTTCGCTTATAAGGAAATTTCAGACATCATGAACACGCCCATCGGCACAGTGATGTCCCGGCTCCACCGCGGCCGGAGAATGTTGCGGGACATGCTGGGAGAGTACGCCGCCGAGCGCGGATTCAAGACAGCCGCCGATTCACAGGACGCGGCAGGAAGCACACAACAGGAGAGCAGGAAATGAGCGACTGCCAGGGATTGGGCGATTGCGATGACACCCGGATGCAACGGATTTACGAGTACCTCGACGGTGCCCTGACCCGTGAGGACATCACAGACATCAAGAACCACCTTGATGACTGCCCGGAATGCACGCAGCAGTACGACCTTGAATGCGTGATCCGCAACATGGTCAAGCGGTCCTGCACCGAGGCCGCTCCGGAGAACCTGAAGAACGCCATTCTTGACCGGATCCACACCATCCGGCCGGTAGACGCCTAGGGCGGCAGGACCGTACCGCCGCCGCTGACAAAGCAAAGGACCCCGGAAGCCGTTTGGCGTCCGGGGTCCTTCGCTTGAACCGTAGTTCCTGGCATTTGCCTAGGTGTTGGGGCGCTTCCCGTGGTTCGCGCCGCCACGCTTACGGTCACGACGCTTGCGTGCACGCTTGCTCATAGCTGGCCTCCTTACTGTTGGTACTCAAAAGAGCTGCCCTCAAGTCTCGCACATCAAGTAGCCGCCCGCGAACCGGGAACAGCCGCATGACCTGCGCCTTGGCCGCTGGGGGAGCATGCAGTCCTAGGGTTTGAGGGAGTTCCGGATCGAGATGCCGGCCTGTTCAAGGACGGTCCGGACTGTTTCCAGTGCCAGGGGGCTGAGGGGCTCCCTTCCGGCGTGCAGCCGCAGCTCAGACCTGAGGTCGTCGCGGAACCGTTGGAGCATCATTTCCGCTTCCTTCAAGGAGCGCTGGCTTTCCGGTGGCAACCTGCCGGGGACCTTGAAATCCGTCGAGCGCGCAGTGGCCCGGGCGGCCTC
Organism: Arthrobacter sp. BB-1; assembly: GCF_006151685.1. Classification (NCBI taxonomy): domain Bacteria; kingdom Bacillati; phylum Actinomycetota; class Actinomycetes; order Micrococcales; family Micrococcaceae; genus Arthrobacter; species Arthrobacter sp. BB-1. Next base: position 217,786 of record NZ_VDEV01000022.1, on the reverse strand, counting down.
CGCCGTGGCGGCAAGATCGGCCCGAAGCCCCCGCATGTTGCTGCGGATGTCCTCGCGGAGGTTGTCGGCCAGCCGGCGGACGGAAGCGGAGATTTCGCTCTCCACGCCGGCCAGTTCGTCACGGCGCCGGTTCAGCTCCGCCAGCCCGGATGCGGTGATGTGGTAGTTGGTCCGGCGCCCGGCGGATTCCGTGGCCACGAGCCCTTCCTCCTCAAGTTTTCCCAGCCGGGGGTAGATGGTTCCGGCGCTGGGGGAGTAGGTGCCGCCAAACCGTTCCTTGAGCTCCTTGATGAGCTCGTAGCCGTGTTTGGGACCTGACTCAAGCAGTGCCAGCAGGTAGAGGCGAAGCGCGCCGTGGGCGAATACCGGGGCCATTAGGAGCCAGCTTCTGCATTTCCCGCCGCCGGGCCGTGGAAGATGGAGGTCTTGCCCGACACCGTGTTGGTCCGCACCAGCATGAGCTGACCGTCCGGGCCGGCAATCGTTTCCACCTTGCCGCCAACCACCGCGTACCGCTGGTCTCCGATCACAACGGCACCGCTGGCCGACTTGGCCACGATGTCCACGCCCACGTCGTGGGGCAGCCGGATGGTGAGGTCCCCGGACACCGAGTTCGCGCCAAAGTCGTGCGTGAAGCCCAGGAGATCGAAGCTCATGTCCCCGCTGACGGTGTTTGCGCGGATGTTGCTGAGGTGCCCGGACGCGGTCACTTCGCCGGAGACGCTCTTGGCGGTCAGGACACCTGTGTGGTTCCGGGCGGTGACTTCTCCGCTGACGGTGTTGATGTGCAGTTCACCCTCGGTGCCGTCCGCCATGACCGAGCCGGAGACCGTGTTGAGGCGCGTCTGTCCCTTGATGCCGGACACCAATCCGTCACCGCTGACCGTGCCCGCCTCCACCCGGACGTGGGCGGGGACGGCAATGCTGATGACGGCCGAATTTTCGCTGTTGTGGCTGACGGTCCCCATGAGGTTCTTGAACCAGCCCTGGGGGCCGTGCAGCTGGTGGCGGACCTCCAGGCGGCCCTCGCTCAGGGAGACCGCCACAGGGTCTCCGTGGACGTCGGCAATCTCGACGCGGGCCACCTGCTCCTCGTGCGTAACGACGTCGAAGCGGCCCTGCACCATGCCGAGCTTCAGGGACGCCACGCCGTCGACGTCGATGGTCTGTGGGCTGGTGACAGTCCATTCTTGATCAGGCACGGAGTCCTCCAAAAGGCGATATATCGTGTTGACCCTCCCAAGCTACCCCGCGGCGGGAACAGCGTCAAGATATATCGCGATTGGAGCTTACTCCGGGACGTCCATGCCAAGCCACTGGAACCAGCCCCGGTGAAGCACCAGCCACGCCATCAGTCCATACCCGGCCTGCCCCGGGGTCCCGCCGTTGGCTGCCAGGTCCTGGCGCCACTGTTCGTGGTTCAGGAGGGGGGAGAAGGTGTCAACGTACAGGTGCTTGCGCCGGGTGGTGACGTCGGCGAAGGCGGTGTTGAGTTCGTCCAGGCGCCTGTTCTGGTTCGGATCAAGCGTGGGGGGCGGACCCACGACGAAGACCTCGATGCGGTTTTGCGATGCCGAATCCAGGATGTTGGCGAGGTTGAGCCTGCTGCGTGCGGTGGAGAGCCCAAACTCGATGTCGCGCCCGGAGAGCCCGATGACCAGCCTGTTTTCGGCGTGGTCGCTGAAGCGGCGGCCGGCTTCCTCGAGCCACCGCGCGGCCAGGCCTTCCGTGCCTTCCTGCGGGCAGGGGAGGGCGTAGCTCTCCAGGAGCATGCTGTCCCGGGGTGTGCGGGCGAGGACGCGTCCCAGCCAGCCGAGTGCCCGGGGATCACCCAGTCCGGCCAGCAGTTCATCTCCTACAGCTGCAATGCGCAGCTTCCTGTCTTCCACACGTTCCTCTTTACGTCAGTGCCTTGCCGCTGCAACCGTGGCTTCACTTGCCGGCCACGGAGCGCCGCTGTGCATTCGTTGGGCCTGTCCATCTCGCGCCGTGCGTTCCATTCGGCGCCGTGCACTCCATTAAACAGAACTGCCCGGCCGGAGTCTGGGATTTCGACGTCCGGCCGGGCAGCCTTACTGCTTACTTCCGTGCAAATGCCTGCTTCAGGAGTACATCCTGCTCGGCGGCGTGCCGCTTCATTGACCCGGCAGCGGTGGATGCCGAGGCCGGACGCGAGACCAGCCGGACGCGGCGCTCAAGGGCGTCCGGCAGGTTCAGGCCGATGAACGGCCACGGACCCTGGTTGGCGGGCTCGTCCTGTGCCCAGACAACCTCGGCGTTCGGGTATTTGGCCAGCTCCTTTGCGATCTCCTCGTGGGGCAGCGGGTAGAGCTGCTCCACGCGGACAATCGCGGTGGTCTTGTCACCGGTCTTCTGCCGGGTGGACAGGAGGTCGTAGTACAGGCGGCCGGACACCAGCAGTACGCGTTCAACGGCGCCTCCCGCCAGCTGCTCGTGCTCGCCGATCACGGGGCGGAAGCTGCCGGTGGTGAAGTCTTCCACCGAGGATGCGGCGGCCTTGAGGCGCAGCAGCTGCTTGGGTGTGAAGATGATGAGCGGCTTCCGCGGGCGGCTGTAGGCCTGGCGGCGCAGCAGGTGGAAGTGCGAGGCCGCGGTGGTGGGGTTGGCCACGATCATGTTCTCCTCGGCGCACAGCTGCAGGAACCGCTCGATCCTTGCGGAGGAGTGGTCCGGTCCCTGGCCTTCATAACCGTGCGGCAGCATCAGGACCAGCGACGAACGCTGCCCCCACTTCTGCTCGGCCGAGGAAATGAACTCGTCGATGATGGTCTGGGCGCCGTTGACGAAATCGCCGAACTGGGCTTCCCACAGGACCAGCGCGTCCGGCCGTTCCACGGAGTAGCCGTATTCGAAGCCCATGGCCGCGTATTCGGAGAGCAGGGAGTCGTAGATCCACAGCTTCGCCTGGTCGTCGGAGAGGTTGCCCAGGGGCAGCCATTCCTTGCCGTTGGCACGGTCGTGGAAGACGGCGTGGCGCTGCACGAACGTGCCGCGGCGGGAGTCCTGCCCGGCAAGGCGTACGGGGACGCCTTCCATGATCAGCGAACCGAAGGCCGCGATTTCGCCGAAGCCCCAGTCGATGCCGCCCTCACGGGACATCTGTTCACGCTTCTCGAGCAGCTGCTTGAGCTTCGCGTGCACGGTAAAGCCCTCGGGGACTTCCACGTGGGCCTTGCCGATCCGGGCCAGGGTGTCAGCCGAGATTGCCGTGGAGGCAGGGGCGTTGACGCCGGAATCCGACTGCTGGGAGATGGGGCGCTCGATGTCCGAAACAGCAGCGGTGTCTGCCGTCACGATCGGGATCGGGGACGTCTGGGCCGCGTGGGTTTCGGCAAAGACGCGCTCCAGGCGCTCCTGGTAGTCGCGGAGCAGCTGTTCGGCTTCTTCCTCGGTGATGTCGCCACGGCCGATGAGGGACTCGGTGTACAGCTTGCGGACGGAGCGCTTGGCCTCGATCAGGTTGTACATCAGCGGCTGGGTCATCGAGGGGTCGTCGCCCTCGTTGTGTCCGCGGCGGCGGTAGCAGACCATGTCGATGACAACGTCCTTGTGGAACCGCTGGCGGAACTCGTAGGCGAGCTGGCCGATGCGGACCACGGCTTCGGGGTCGTCGCCATTCACGTGGAAGACGGGTGCCTGGATCATCTTGGCAACGTCCGTGGAGTATGTGGACGAGCGGGACGACGAGGGGGCCGTGGTGAAGCCCACCTGGTTGTTGACCACAACGTGGATGGTGCCGCCGGTGCGGTAGCCGCGGAGCTGGGACAGGTTGAGCGTTTCGGCAACCACGCCCTGGCCGGCGAAGGCGGCGTCGCCGTGGACCATGATGGGCAGGACAGGGAAGGACTCGCCCTGGTCAAGCCGGTCCTGCTTGGCGCGGACGATGCCCTCGAGGACGGGGTCCACGGCTTCGAGGTGGGAGGGGTTGGCGGCCAGGTAAACCTTGGTTTCCTTGCCGTTGTCCGAGGTGAACGTCCCCTCGGTGCCCAGGTGGTACTTCACGTCGCCGGATCCCTGCACGGAGCGCGGGTCCTGGGTGCCTTCGAACTCCCGGAAGACCTGCGCGTAGGTCTTGCCGGCGATGTTGGTGAGCACGTTGAGGCGGCCGCGGTGGGCCATGCCGATGGCAACCTCGTCCAGTCCGTCGTCGGCCGCGTTGGACATGATGGCGTCAAGCAGCGGGATCAGCGATTCGCCGCCCTCAAGGGAGAAGCGCTTCTGGCCCACGAACTTGGTCTGCAGGAAGGTTTCGAAGGCTTCGGCTGCGTTCAGCTTAGAGACGATGCGCAGCTGCTCTTCACGGCTGGGCTTTGAGTAGGGGTGCTCCAGCTGGTCCTGGAACCACTTGCGCTCGGCAGGCTCCTGGATGTGCATGTACTCGATGCCCGTGGTGCGGCAGTAAGCATCGCGGAGGACGCCCAGGATGTCGCGGAACTTGAGCTGGGGCTTGCCGCCGAAGCCGCCCGTGGGCCATTCGCGGTCCAGGTCCCACAGCGTCAGGCCGTAGGTGAGGACATCGAGGTCGGGGTGCTTGCGCTGGACGTACTCCAGCGGATCGGTGTCCGCCATCAGGTGTCCCCGGACACGGTAGGAGTGGATCAGCTGCTGGATCCGGGCCACCTTGTTGATTTCGTCGGCCGGGTCCACCTGCTTGTCCGCGCTCCAGCGCACGGGCTCGTAGGGGATGCGCAGGGACTCGAAGATTTCGTCGTAGAAGTCCTGCGCGCCCAGCAGCAACTGGTGGACCAGCTTCAGGAACTCGCCGCTGCCGGCACCCTGGATTACCCGGTGGTCGTAGGTGGAGGTCAGCGTGAGGACCTTGCTGATCGCGTTATGGGCGATGATCTTTTCGCTGGCACCCTGGAATTCCGCAGGGTAGTCGAGGGCGCCGACGCCGATGATGGCGGCCTGGCCCTTTGACAGGCGGGGCACCGAGTGGACGGTGCCGATGCCGCCGGGGTTGGTCAGCGACACCGTGGTGCCCTGATGGTCCTCCGCGGTGAGCTTGCCGTTGCGGGCACGCTTGATGAGGTCCTCGTAGGTGTGCCAGAACTCGGAGAAATTGAGGGTTTCAGCCTTCTTGATGTTCGGCACCATGAGCAGGCGGGTGCCGTCGGGCTTCGGCATGTCGATGGCGATGCCGAAGTTCACGTGGGCCGGCTGGACCGCAACCGGCTTGCCGTCCACTTCGTCGTAGTACACGTTCATCGAAGGGAACTGGGAGAGCGCGCGGATCACGGCATAGCCGATGAGGTGCGTGAAGGAAACCTTGCCGCCGCGGGCGCGGGCGAGGTTCGAGTTGATGACCACGCGGTTGTCGATCAGCAGCTTGGCCGGAATGGCGCGGACGCTGGTGGCGGTGGGCACCTGGAGGCTGGTGACCATGTTGGTGGCGATCGCCTTGGCCGGTCCGCGAAGGACGGAGACAACGTCTTCCTCGGGGGCGGTGGGTGCCTTGACGTTCTTGGGCAGTTGGGCGGGGATGGGCTGGGAGCCCGGGCCCGTTCCGGTCTTCGTGCCGCCGTCGCGGGCTTCAGTGGCGGGAGCCTTCTTTGCCGGTGCCGCAGCGGAGGCCGGCGGGGCGGCGGGCGGCGCCGGGGGCGCGGCGGGAGCAGTGGCCGGCGACGGTGCCGGGGCTGCTGGAGCCGGGTTTACGGCAGGCATTTCCCTGGTGGCAGGGTGGGCCGCGGCATGCGCCGAATTTCCATTGGAAGAAGAACTGTTGCCCGACTCGAACGATTCAAACAGCGGCCACCACTTGGCATCCACGGCGTTCTTGTCCTGCTGGTACTGCTCGTACAGTTCGTCAACGAGCCACTCGTTTCCGCCAAATTCCTCTGGTAGACGGTGGCTAGGCTGCTCTGGCACTTGAAATACGCCTCTTCCATGAGTTTGATTTCTCTCCGGCCCCACGGTGCTTCAGCAACACGTTCGAACCGATCTCTGCGTCCTCTGAACCCAGACCTTTGCAAGTCTAGTGAGCATCTTGTCTTAACTGCCAATAAGGGTGACCCAAATCATGAAGTGACGCCGGGATCGCTGAATGTGGCGTTAAACGCCGTAGCCAGGGAGTGTCCGGCCCCGCAGAAAAACACGCAAGGAAACAGGGCGGCGGCAGCGGCTGGCCGGCTGGTGGCGGTAAGGCGGGGGCACGGCTCCTGTAGACTGAAAACCTTATGGACAGTAAATCTAGGTGCCGGCCTGGGGGCTGTCAGCGGAGCATAACGACCAGCTCCGCGCAGTCCACCCGCAGAGCCGGCAAACCCCGAACACGAGCCCATCACCCGCCGGCGGCCCAGCCGGCCGTAGCCCCCGCGGAAAGAGCGTCGGTTTCTGCCGACCATCCTCCGCCGGGAAGATCTTCCAGCTCCCAGCTTTTCCTTCCTTATGCCACGCCGTCGGCAGCCGCCTCCCGGGCGGGATGCTGAATGGAGTGGCTTCTCCTCGCAGCAGGACTGCTGCTCATCGCCGGCACGGGTTTCTTTGTAGCCGTCGAGTTCTCCCTCATTGCGCTGGACCAGGCAACGGTCCAGCGCGCCATTGACGACGGCGATACAGCCGCCGTGCCATTGCTCACCTGCCTGAAGTCGCTGTCCACGCAGCTCTCCAGCTGCCAGCTGGGCATCACCATGACAACGCTCCTGACCGGTTACGTGATGGAGCCCTCCGTGGGCCGCCTCCTGGAAGCCCCCCTGGCCGCCGTCGGACTTCCCGGCGTCGCGGTTGCCTCCATCTCCCTGGTCCTTGCCATGGTGATCGCCACCCTGCTCTCCATGCTCCTTGGCGAACTGGTGCCCAAGAACATGGCCATTGCGCTGTCCTTCCCCGTGGGGCGCGCCCTGGCGCGGCCGCAGCTGATGTTCACCGCCGTGTTCAAGCCCGCCATCGTGGTGCTCAACGGATTCTCCAACAAGGTGCTTAACGTTTTTGGACTGGAAGCAAAGGAAGAAATCTCCGGAGCCAGGACCCCTGCGGAACTTGCATCCCTGGTGCGCCGTTCAGCGGCAATGGGAACGCTCGACGCCGGCACCGCCAACTTCGTGGCGCGCACCTTGAACTTCTCCACCAGGACGGCGGCCGACGTGATGACGCCACGCATCCGGGTGGAGACGATCGACGCCGACCAGCCCGTCTCCGATGTGGTGGATGCCGCCCGCCGGACCGGATACTCCCGGTTCCCGGTTATTGGCGACTCCGCGGACGACATCCGTGGGCTGGTCCACGTGAAGAAGGCCGTGGCCGTTCCCTGGGACCGCCGCCAGAACCTGGAAGCCGGAGCCATCATGACCGAGGTGCTGAGGGTCCCCGAGACCATCCACCTTGACGCCCTGCTGGCAGAGCTCCGGGACGGCAACCTGCAGCTCGCCGTCGTCCTGGACGAGTACGGCGGAACCGCCGGCATCGCCACCCTCGAGGACCTGGTGGAGGAAATCGTGGGCGAGGTGGCAGATGAACACGACAAGGTCCGCCCCGGGCTGCTGCAAAGCGCCTCCGGCGACTGGTACTTCCCGGGCCTGCTCCGCCCGGACGAGCTGTCCGAGCAGATCCCCCGGCTGACCGTCCCCGATGAAGCTGCGTATGAAACCGTGGGCGGGTACGTCATGAGCCAGCTGGGCCGGATTGCCACAGTGGGGGACACCGTCCCCGTTGGCGGGGGAACACTGAGTGTCACACGGATGGATGGCCGCCGGATCGACCGGATCTGCTTCCACCCGGCCGACGAACCGGAGCCTGCGGACAAGGGCGACAAGGCCAGGCGCAACGACAAGGCCAAGCGCAATGACAGGACAGAACAATGAGTGACTGGGCCGGAATCGCCTGGCTGGGGGTCCTGCTGCTCGGTAATGCGTTCTTCGTTGCCGCTGAATTCGCGGTGATGTCCGCACGGCGAAGCCAGATTGAACCGCTGGCCGAGGCAGGTTCCAAGCGGGCGCAGACCACCCTCCGCGCCATGGAAAACGTCTCGCTGATGCTGGCCTGCGCGCAGCTGGGCATCACCGTCTGTTCGCTGCTGATCCTGCTGGTGGCTGAACCGGCCATCCACCACCTGCTGGCCGTCCCCCTGGAAACGCTGGGCCTGCCGATGGAGATCGCCGACGTGGCGGCCTTCGCCGTTGCCCTGATGCTGGTGACGTTCCTGCACGTGACCTTCGGTGAGATGGTGCCCAAGAACATTTCGGTCAGCGTGGCGGACAAGGCGGCGCTGCTGCTTTCCCCGCCGCTGATGTTCGTCGCCCGGCTGGTCCACCCCGTGATCTCGGTCCTGAACTGGTCCGCGAACCACATCCTCAAGCTCCTCCGCATTGAGCCCAAGGATGAGGTGAACTCCTCCTTCACGCTGGAGGAAGTGCAGTCCATCGTGCAGGAGTCCACCCGCCACGGCCTGGTGGACGACGACGCCGGGCTCATCACCGGCGCGCTGGAGTTCTCCGAGTACACTGCGGCGGACATCATGGTGCCGCTGGAGAAGCTGGTCATGCTGAAGGCGGCCACCACTCCGGTGGAGTTTGAAAAAGCAGTCAGCCGTACCGGGTTTTCCCGCTTCCCCATGCTTGACGAGGACGACATGCTGTACGGCTACCTCCACGTCAAGGACGTGCTCTCCATCCCTGAGCAGGCCTATGAGCTGCCGATTGCCGAAAGCCGCATCCGGTCACTCGCCAACCTGGCGCTGGACGACGAGATAGAAAAGGCAATGTCCGTCATGCAGCGCACGGGCTCGCACCTTGCCCGCGTGATCGGCCCGGACGGAAACACCCAGGGCGTCCTGTTCCTCGAGGACGTGATTGAGCAGTTGGTGGGCGAGATCAGGGACGCCACGCAGGCCACCGGCATCCGCCGGCTGGGACAGCCGAACGGCAGCTGACCCCGACGGCGCCCTTCCCGTCAGCGGGGAGGGCGCCTTCGCGGCGCTTCTTTTCTAAATAGGAATCATTCCCATTTAGGTATAAGCTGGAGTGGTTGTTTTCGCCCTTCCCTTTGAATGAGGTTTCCGTGCGCCGTTCCGCCGCTGCCCGATCGTCCCTCGCCGCCCTTGCCGGGCTAGGCCTCCTGCTCACCGCATGCAGTCCGCAGGCGCAGCCGTCAACCCAGGCTGCCGACGGTATCAACGTGGTGGCTTCGACCAACGTTTACGGGGATATCGCCAAGACGATCGGCGGGGACAAGGTCAGCGTTACGGCCCTCATCACCAAGACCAGCCAGGACCCGCATTCTTATGAAGCGACAGCCCAGGACCGGCTCGCAGTTTCCAAGGCCGACCTTGTCCTCGAGAACGGCGGCGGTTACGACGGCTTCATCCACACCCTCGCCCAGGACAGCGGCCTGGACGACGCGAAGGTGCTGAACGCCGTCGAACTCTCCGGCCTGGCGCATCCGGAGGAGGAAACCGCCTCCGCAGGGGCGACCACTACCGAAGCGCCGGCGGGGGACAGCTCCGCGCACGATCACGGCGAACTGAACGAGCACGTCTGGTACAGCCTGCACGCCATGGAGCAGCTGGCCGACAGCATCGCTTCCAAGCTCGGCGAGCTGGACCCCGCTTCAGCTTCGACCTTCGAGTCCAACGCATCCGCCTTCAAATCCAGCGTCGAAGAGCTGCACGGAAAGCTCGAGGCCCTCAAGCCCGTCTCGGCCGGAGCACAGGTTGCCGTCACCGAACCCGTGCCCCTCTACCTCCTCGAGGATGCCGGGCTGGTGAACGCCACCCCCGCGGACTACACTGCTGCGATTGAAGAAGGCTCCGACGTGCCGCCTGCAGTCCTCAAGGCGGCAACCGACCTCGTGGCAACAAAGTCGGTGCGGCTCCTGGCCTACAACAGCCAAACCGAAGGCCCGCAGACGGAGTCGCTGAAGAAAGCCGCGGAAACTGCCGGGGTTCCGGTGGTGGACTTCAACGAAACACTGCCCGAGGGCAAGACGTACCTGCAGTGGATGACGGACAATGTGGACAACATCAGCAAAGTTCTGGAGACAAATAGTTGAAACCCCTGGTCAGCCTCACCGGAGCGTCCCTGAAGTTCGGCAAGCGGGCGCTCTGGGAGGACCTGGACCTGGACATTAAGCCCGGCGAGTTCTTCGCCGTGCTCGGTCCCAACGGCAGCGGCAAGACCAGCTTCCTGAAGGTCCTGCTGGGGCTCCAGGAACTGCACCGTGGGCAGGCGGTACTGGGTGGCCGCCCCGTGGAGCGCGGCAGCAGCCTGATCGGCTACATTCCCCAGCAGAAATCCTTCGCTCCGGACACTCCCATGCGGGCCAGGGACCTCGTGGGCCTGGGCGTGGATGGCCACCGCTGGGGCCTGCGCCTGAACTCTGCCAAGGCCAACCGCAGGATTGACGAACTCCTTGAACTTGTAGGTGCCACGGACTACGCAAAGGTCCCGGTGGGCCAGCTGTCCGGCGGCGAGCAGCAGCGGCTCCGCGTGGCCCAGGCCCTTGCCACGGATCCCCAGGTCCTGCTCTGCGACGAACCCCTGCTCTCCCTGGACCTGCACCACCAGCAGGCGGTCAGCGCCCTGATCAACAAGCAGTGCCACGAGAACAACAGCGCAGTTGTGTTCGTGACGCACGAAATCAACCCCATCATCGACTACGTGGACCGGGTCCTGTACTTGGCCGGAGGACGCTTCAAGGTGGGGACCCCGGAGGAAGTCATGACCACGGAGGTCCTCTCCGAGCTCTACGGCAGCCACGTCGAGGTCATCCACGCGAACGGCCGCATTGTGGTGGTGGGCCTGCCTGACGCCACCACGCACCACCATGCGGAGACCCACGCCCTGGCGGGAGAGGCTGCCTGATGGACGCGGACAGCATACTTGGCGCGATCTTCAGCTTCGAAAACTACGGGGAGCTGCTGGTCCTGGTCCAGAACTCGATTTGGGCAGGCGCCGTCCTGGGCCTGCTGGGCGGCCTGGTGGGCACTTTTGTCATGAAGCGCGACCTTGCCTTCGCGGTCCACGGAATTTCCGAGCTCTCCTTCGCCGGCGCCGCCTTTGCGCTGCTGATCGGTGCGGACATCGTCTTCGGATCCCTGATCGGATCGGTTGCCGCCGCCCTGCTCCTTGGCCTGATGGGCGTCCGGGCACGGGACAAGAACTCGATCATCGGCGTGATCATGCCGTTCGGGCTGGGGCTTGGCATCCTGTTCCTGTCCCTTTACGAGGGGCGGGCTGCGAACAAGTTCGGCCTGCTGACCGGTCAGATCGTGTCCGTGGATACGGTGCAGCTCCAGGCGCTCGCCGGAACCGCCGTGGTGGTGATGCTGGCGCTGGTGGCGATCTGGCGGCCGCTGAATTTCGCGAGCGTGGATCCGGAACTCGCCGAGGCCCGGGGTGTTCCCGTGCGGACGCTTGCCATCGTGTTTATGGTCCTCCTGGGCGTCAGCGTGGCGCTGTCCATCCAGGTGGTGGGGGCGCTCCTGGTCCTTGCCCTGCTGATTACCCCGGCCGCCGCGGCACTGCGGGTGACGTCCTCGCCGGTGGCGGTGGTGGTGCTCAGCGTGGCGTTTGCCATGACGGCCACGGTGGGCGGGATCCTGCTGGCCCTGGGCGGCCGCATCCCCATCAGCCCCTACGTCACCACTTTGTCGTTCCTGATCTACGTGGTGTGCCGCGTGATCGGATCCGTGCGGGCCGGAAGGGGCATCAACGGAAGGGTCCTGGCTGCTTCCTAAGCACCGCCCCTAAGCACCGCCCCTAAGCGCCGCCGGCGGCCTTCCTCGCCGTGCACTCCGGGCACAGCCCGAAAATCTCCACCGTGTGCGCTACCTCGGTGTACCCGTGCTCGGCGGCAATGCGCGCCGCCCAGGTCTCGACGGCGGGGGCCTCCACTTCCACGGCCTTGCCGCAGTTCCTGCACAGCAGGTGGTGGTGGTGCCCGGTGACGGCGCAGCGCCTGTACACCGCCTCGCCGTCACCGTTGCGCAGTACGTCCACCAGGCCCTCGTCGGCGAGCGACTGAAGGATCCGGTAGGCGGTTGCCAGGGAGACCGAGACGCCCTGGTTCTGCAGGATCCGGTACAGTTCCTGCGTGCTGACGAAGTCGTCCAGTTCATCCAGGGCGGCACTTACTGCCAGGCGCTGCTTCGTGACGCGCTGTTCCTTGCCGCCGCCCGACACGGGGGACGGGGCGGTGGAATCAGCCTTGGCGCCGAAGGGCATGGGTGGACTCGCTTCCTCAGGATGGTGGCAAAGATCCAGATTACCAGCCGGAGCTTCGTGGACATGGTCCGGAAGGGGACCCTAGGCTGGCGCTATGAAGCTGACCAAATACACCCACGCCTGCGTCCGCCTCGAAAAGGACGGCCGCGTCCTGGTCCTGGATCCGGGCAACTTTTCGGAGTCAGCAGAGGCCCTGGAGGGTGCGGAGGCGGTGCTGGTCACGCATGAGCATGCGGACCACATTGACGTTCCGGTAGTGGTGGAGGCGTTGCGTGCACACGCTGGGCTGGCAGTGTTCGCTCCGGCGCGTGTCGCGGGCCAGCTGCAGGACAAGGCCACCGGTGAAGCTGCCCGGATCCACGCCGTGAATCCTGGGTCAACGTTCCAGGCTGCCGGATTCGCCGTCCGCAGCTTCGGCGGCCAGCATGCCCTGATCCATCCTCAGATCCCCCTCGTGGCCAACATCGGGTACCTCATCGACGAGAACGTCTACCACCCGGGGGACTCCTTCATAATTCCGGACGGGATCAGCGTCAGGACCCTGCTGGTTCCCCTCCACGCGCCGTGGAGCAAGTCCGCCGAGGTGCTGGACTTTGTGATTGGCGTCCGGGCGCCGAAGGCGTTCCAGATCCATGACGGCCTGCTCAACGACAACGGCTTGAAGATCGTGGAAGGCCATGTCCAGAGGATCGGCGCCAAGTACGGCACCGAGTACACCCATTTGGCTGCCCGGGAGTCGGTGGAGGTTTGAGCGCGCCTCCGTTCCGATCCGCTGCCAGGGAAGTGTCATGAACCCGCTGATCGACGTGGCCGGGCTGCAGGCCCGCCTTGCGGAGCGCCGGCCCACGGTGCTCCTTGATGTCCGCTGGGCCCTGGGCGATCCGCATGGCCACCGCAACTACCTGCAGGAGCACCTGCCGGGCGCCGTGTTCGTGGACCTCGCCACTGAGCTTGCCGCCCCGGCAGTTCCGGAGCGCGGGAGGCACCCGCTGCCGCCTGTCCAAGACTTCCAGGAAAGCGCCAGGCGCTGGGGCATCAACGACGGCGATCTTGTGGTTGCCAACGATGACAGCGGCAACATGGCCGCGGCGCGCGTGTGGTGGATGCTTCGGAATGCCGGCTTCGCGGACGCCTGCCTGCTCGACGGCGGACTGGCCGCCTGGCGTGCCGCAGGCCTTCCCCTGGAAGCGGGCCAAGTTTTCCCGGAAGCCGGAGGCGTGTCGCTTGCGGACGGGAACATGCCGGTGGTCGACGCCGCTGCTGCCGCCCACTGGCCGCATGCCGGCGTCCTGCTGGACGCCCGCGCCGGGGAGCGGTACCGCGGCGAGTTCGAGCCTGTGGACCCCCGGGCCGGGCACATCCCGGGCGCGGTCAGCGCGCCCACGTCCGAAAACGTGGACAGCAGCGGCCGGTTCCTGCCGCCCGCTGCCCTCCGCCGCCGCTTCGAGTCGCTGGGCGTACGGGACGGAGTCCAGGTTGCGGTGTACTGCGGGTCCGGGGTCACCGCTGCCCATGAGGTGGCAGCCCTGGAACTCGCCGGTTTTCGGGCTGCGCTGTATCCGGGATCGTTCTCGGAATGGTCCAACCACCCGGACCTGCCGGTGGCAACCGGCGCAGAGCCCGGCCGCGCCGGCGGACTGCCGAGTGGAAACACGGCTGCGGGCAAGGGTAGCGTCGCACTATGACTCCAGGACGCCCCGTACCGCCGCCCCTTGCCAAGCCAGTAGCCCCGGAACCTGCCACTCCTGGGACCATCGCCACTCCGGAAGCCGCTGCTTCCGGCGGCCGACGCCTGGCTGCGGCCTACGGTGCGACGTCACCCGAAAGCGGGCTGGTGCCGCTGACCCTCGCCCGGCGCCCGCCCGGGGCGGACGACGTCGAAATCGCCATCGAGTTCTGCGGGCTGTGCCACTCGGATGTGCACGCCACCCGGGGCGAGTGGGGCGGCAAGGTATGGCCGCTGGTCCCGGGGCACGAGATTGTGGGCACCGTCAGCCGGGTGGGCTCGGCCGTTACGGATTTTGCCGCGGGCGACAGCGTGGGCGTGGGCTGCATGGTGGATTCCTGCCGCGAATGCGAAAGCTGCCTGGACGGCCTGGAACAGTACTGCGAAAAGGGCATGACCGGCACGTACGGGGCCGAGGACCGGCGGAACGGCGGCGCCGTGACGCAGGGCGGCTACTCCTCCTCGGTGGTGGTGGACCGACGCTACGTCCTGCGGGTGCCGGCAGCCCTCGACCCTGCCGCCGCTGCCCCTTTGTTGTGTGCCGGCGTCACCACGTTCTCGCCGCTGCGGCACTTCGACGTCGAAGAAGGCGACGTTGTGGGCGTGGTGGGGCTGGGCGGACTCGGCCATATGGCCGTCAAGCTCGCCAAGGCAATGGGAGCGAAAGTGGTCGTGTTCACCACGTCGGAGGCAAAAGTGGCGGCGGCCCTCGAGCTGGGAGCCGATGAGGTGGTCCTGTCCCGCGACGAAGCGGCGATGGCGGCTGCCAACCGCAGCATGGACCTCATCATCGACACCGTGGCGGCCCCGCACGACCTGAACCCCTACTTTCGGACCCTCCGGGTCGACGGTGTGCTCTTCCAGCTCGGCCTGCCGTCCGAGGCGATGCCGCCCGTGAACCCCGGCGCGCTGATCCGGCGCCGGATCGCCTACGCCGGTTCGCTGATTGGAGGCATCGCCGAGACCCAGGAGATGCTGGATTTTTGCGCCGCGCACGGTGTTGTTGCAGACATCGAGGTGGTACGGGCAGACCAGCTGAATGATGCCTACGACCGGATGGTGGCAGGCGACGTGAAGTACCGATTCGTGCTGGATACCAGCACCTTGCAGGCACCCGCCAAGGAGGCAGACGCATGAGCACGCTCTTCACCAGGATCCTGAACGGCGAAATCCCGGGCCGCTTCGTGTGGCGCGAGCCGGATGTTTCCGCGTTCCTCACCACCGGTCCGCTGGCTGACGGCCACACCCTGGTGGTACCCACGGAGGAAGTGGACCGGTGGACGGACGCCTCGCCGGAAACGCTGGCGAAGGTCATGGAAGTTGCCCGGCGGATCGGTGCTGTGCAGGTGGAGACCTTCAACGCGGCGCGGGCCGGGCTGATCGTGGCGGGTTATGAGATCAACCACCTCCACGTGCACGTCTGGCCCTCGAGGAGCATGGCGGAGTTCAATTTCGCCACCGCGGACCAGGACCCGGATCCGGACGTCCTCGACGCCAACGCCGAGAAGCTCCGCCAGGGCCTGCGGGCTGCCGGGTACGGCGAGTTCGTCCCGTCCTAGGCCGTCCAGCCGCGGCAGCCCGTCCCCTGCCCAGGTTCCGCCTAGGCCGGGGCCAGCGCCTTGTTGAGCACGGCGCGGATCCGCTTCTCGGACACCGAATACGCGGTTCCGAGTTCGACGGCGAAAAGGCTCACCCGGAGCTCCTCCAGCATCCAGCGCACCTGGGTTAACTCAGGGCCGGCCTTGCGTCCGGGAAGCAGGGCAGACACGGCGTCGTCGTAGTCGTCCTCGAGCCGCTGCACCACCGCCATGTTCAGGGCGTCGCGCTGGACGTTGCCGGGAAGCCGTTCCAGCCGCTTCTCGATGGCCGAAAGGTACCGGGGGAGCTGGCTGAGCTGGGCGTAGCCAGTCCGTGCCACAAAACCGGGATACACCAGCTGTTCCAGCTGGCTCTTGATGTCGTTGAGGGCACTGATGAGCGCCAGGCTGGTTGTCCCCTTCAGTTGCTTTTCGATCCTACGGGTGCTGGCCAGGATACGTTCCACAACAGCGGTCACGCTGAACACCGTGTCGATCAGCTCGGCCCGGACCACCTCATACAGCCGGTCAAAGGATTCCCGGTCCCAAGGCAGCTCAGCCGGCGTGAGCTTGTCGATGGCGGCCAGGGCGCAGTCCGCGATCAGGCTTGAGACGGAGCCGTGCGGGTTCTGGCTGAATGTGAGTTTTTCCGTATTGCTCAGGTGCTCCAGCACATAGCGGTCAGGAGCCGGAACGCGCAGGGCCAGCAGCCTGACCACCCCGCCGCGCATGGCCTCGGCCTGCTCGGCCGGTGTCTGGAACACCCGGAGCGAGACCGACTTTCCCTGGTCCACGAGGGCTGGGTATCCGGTGACGGTATGGCCCTTGACCATGTTGCTGACCTGCCGCTGCAAGGAACCGAAGGTCCACTCCGTCAGGCCGTCCTGCTCCCTGAAGCCCGTGGAAGCGGTGCCTCCCTGCGCCCCTGCCTGCTGGCGCACGCCGTCAGGTCCGCCGTCGTACGCCTTTGTTGCCTGCCGCGCTGCCTTCTTGCCATTGCCGGCACCGGGCGCGGTGGATGCGGGCGTGGCCCCCAGCGACTCGGCAATGGCCCGCCGGGTTGCCGGAGCAAGCTCCTCCTGCAGGGCTGCAAGGTCTTTGCCCTCGCCCAGGACAGTGCCCTTGCTGTCCACCACCTTGAAGCTCACCCGGAGGTGTGCCGGCACAGCGTCCCAGTTCCAGGAGCCGGGCGGGATGACATGCCCGCGGATGCGTCGCAGGGCAAGCTCGAGGGACGGCTCCAGCTCGTCGGAAGCGGGATCAAAGTCGGCTTCCAGGACTGCCACCGCCTGCCGGGCCACATCCGGGGCAGGGACGAAGTTCTTCCGGATCTGCTTCGGCAGCGACTTGATCAGGGCCGTCACCAGCTCCACGCGCTGGCCGGGGATGAGCCAGCGGAACGCCTTGTCATCGAGCTGGTTCAGGAACAGCACCGGGACCTCGGCCGTGACGCCGTCGGACGGATCCGGCGGCGAGCCTGGCGCCACGGGGTGGAACTCGTAGCTCAACGGCAGCTCGAAGCCCTTGTGCAGCCAGGTCTTGGGGTAGGCGGCTTCGTCGAGGCCGTCCGCGTCCTCGCTGAGGAGCAGGGATTTGTCGTAATCCAGGAGGTCCGGATTCTTCTGCCGCGCTTCTTTCCACCACTTGTCGAAATGCCGCTCGGACACAACGTCCGGCCCAATCCGGGCATCGTAGAACTCAAACAGCGTCTCGTCGTCCACCAGGAGGTCCCGGCGGCGCATCCTTGCCTCGAGTTCCTCCACCTCATTCAGGAGTGCGCGGTTGCGGTGGAAGAACTTATGGTGGGTTTTCCAGTCACCCTCCACCAGGGCATGCCTGATGAAAAGTTCCCTGGCGACGACGGGATCCACCCTGCCGTAGTTGATCCGGCGCTGGGCGATGATCGGCACACCGTAGAGGGTGACCTTCTCGTACGCCATCACGGAGCCCTGCCGGGTGGACCAGTGCGGTTCGCTGTAACTCCGCTTCACGAGGTCCGGGGCCACCTGCTCCGCCCAGACGGGGTCGAACCTGGCGGCGACCCTGGCCCAGAGCCGGCTGGTCTCCACAAGCTCAGCGGCCATGACGAACGTGGGCGACTTCTTGAAGAGTGCCGAGCCGGGGAAGATGGCAAAGCGGCTGCCACGGGCTCCTGCATACTCGCGCTTGCGCTCGTCCAGGATGCCGATGTGGCTCAGGAGGCCGGACAGCAGGCTGATGTGGATGCCGTCGTGGTTGCCCACGGGATCCGCAAGCCGCTTGTTGTCGAGGGTGATGCCCAGGGGCCGGGCCAACTGGCGCAGCTGGGCAAAGAGATCCTGCCACTCGCGCACCCGCAGGTAGTTGATGAACTCCGCCCGGCACATCCGGCGGAAGGCCGACGACGACAGCTCCTGCTGCTTTTCCTGCAGGTAGTTCCACAGGTTGAGGAAGCCCGTGAAATCCGAATTCTCGTCCTTGAACCGGTTGTGCTTTTCCGCCGCGAGCTGCTGCTTGTCTGTCGGGCGCTCGCGTGGGTCCTGGATGGTCAGGGCGGCAGCGAGGATCATCACCTCGCGGACGCAGCCGCGTTTGCCCGCCTCCACGATCATCCGGCCCAGGCGGGGATCCACCGGCAGCTGGGCGAGTTTCTGCCCGACGGCGGTGAGCCCACCTCCGCTTTTCGCTCCGTCCGTGCCGTTCTGCGGCCGGGCCGCAGCCAAGGCGCCCAGTTCACGGAGCAGCGTGACGCCGTCGTTGATTGCCCGCGTTTCAGGCGGCTCCACAAAGGGAAAGTTTTCGACATCCTTGGGACCACGCGCCACGCCCATGGCGGTCATCTGCAGGATGACGGCGGCCAGGTTGGTGCGCAGGATTTCGGGGTCGGTGTAAAGGGGCCGGGACTCGAAGTCTTCCTCCGAGTACAGGCGGATGGCGATACCGTCGGACACGCGTCCGCAGCGGCCTGACCGCTGGTTGGCCGAAGCCTGGGAGACCCGCTCGATGGGCAGGCGCTGGACCTTGGTGCGGTGCGAGTACCGCGAGATGCGCGCCGTGCCGGTGTCGATGACGTACTTGATGCCGGGAACCGTGAGCGAGGTCTCGGCAACGTTGGTGGCCAAGACGATCCGGCGCTTGCTGCCGGGATGGAAGACCTTGTGCTGTTCCTGCAGGCTCAGCCGTGCGAAGAGCGGAAGCACTTCGGTTCCGGCCAGCCGGCGGTTGGTCTGGATGCGGGCCTGGAGGGCATCCGCCGCATCCCGGATCTCGCGCTCGCCGGAGAAGAACACCAGGATGTCGCCCGGTGCTTCCGCGGCGAGTTCGTCCACCGCGTCACAGACGGCGTCGAGGGGGTCGCGGTCTTCCTCGAGTTCGTCGTCGGAAGCATTCTCTTCGTCGTCAGGGCCGGGTCCGCCCGGCGGCTGGGACAGCGGGCGGTAGCGGATCTCCACGGGGTAGGTCCGCCCGGAAACCTCCACGATGGGAGCGGGCTTTTCCGGCGTACCGAAGTGGTCGGCAAACCGCTGGGGGTCGATGGTGGCGGAGGTGATGATCACCTTGAGGTCCGGGCGCTGCGGCAGGATACGTTTGAGGTAGCCAAGGATGAAGTCGATGTTGAGGCTTCGCTCGTGGGCCTCGTCGATGATGATCGCGTTGTACTTGCGTAGCAGTTTGTCGCGCTGGATTTCCGCCAGCAGGATGCCGTCGGTCATCAGCTTGACCTTGGTGGACCGGCTGACCTCGCCGGTGAAGCGGACCTGGAAGCCCACCTCCTGGCCGATGTCCACGCCCAGTTCCTCGGCGATGCGCTCGGCCACCGTGCGTGCCGCCAACCTGCGTGGCTGGGTGTGGCCGATCAGCCCGTTGTCGCCCAGGCCAAGTTCGAGGCACATCTTGGGGATCTGGGTGGTCTTACCGGAACCGGTCTCGCCGGCGATGATGGTGACCTGGTTCGCCGCGATGGCTGCCATCAGGTCTTCGCGCCGTTCGGAGACCGGCAGCTCGGCGGGATAGGTGATGTGAAGTGTCATGTCTGCTGACAGTCTACTGCGGGAGCCCGGGCTTCCCGTTTGTAGTGCCGGCAGTTGTCCGGTGGCTTTGCTTCGGCTGCTAGAAGACGCGGAGCGTGTAGTTGATGCTGGGGAGGTCCAGGGCAGACCAGGCTTCGTGGGATTCAACAGGAGGCGTATGCCCCCGGCCATCACGCAGGAGCGCTGACACCGTGGCGGCGATCACGAGGAGGAACAGGATGACGAGGAGGGTTATGAGGATTTCCATGCCTCCATGTTTCTCCTTGCCCGGAGCAAGAAGAAGTGGCAGAAATGCCCAAAAAGCTCTAATTTCTGCCACAATGGAAGCATGCTCAAATCAGTGGCTGTGATCGTGGTTCCCAACTTCTCGATGTTCGAGTTCGGCACTGCCTGCGAGGTCTTCGGCATCGACAGATCCGGCCGGGGAAGCGGCGTCCCGGCCTTCGACTTCCGCGTCTGCACGCCGCAGCCGGGCAATGTCCGGCTGAAGTCCGGCCTGTCCCTGAACGTCGGCCTGGGACTGGAGGCCACCGAGGATGCGGACCTGGTCATCATGGCCCCCTATGGCAGGGACGACGAGTTGCCCGAATCCGTCCTTGAGGCGCTGCGGGCCGCTGATGCAAGGGGAGCGTGGGTGATGTCCATCTGCTCCGGCGCGTTTGCCCTGGCCCGCGCCGGCTTGCTGGATGGGCGCCGCTGCACCACCCACTGGCACTACTCAGGCCAACTGGCTGCCGAGTATCCCCGCGTCCAGGTGGACGAAAACGTCCTCTACGTCCAGGACGGCAACATCATCACGTCCGCAGGGACGGCCGCCGGGATCGATGCGTGCCTCCACCTGGTGCGCGTAGAACTCGGGGCGCATGTGGCTGCGGCGATCGCCAGGGACATGGTGGTTCCTCCGCACCGCGACGGCGGCCAGGCGCAGTTTATCGACCGGCCAATGCCAACCTGCGGTTCAGCTCCCATGGAGCAACTGCTGCGCTGGATGGTGGAGAACCTGGACCGCGAGCACACCGTGAACGAGTTGGCGGCGCGCGTGCACATGTCCGCCAGGACATTTGCCAGGCGCTTCCGGTCCGAGACCGGAGCGACGCCTGCCGCCTGGCTCAATTCACAGCGGGTGCTCCGGGCCCAGGAACTCCTTGAATCCACGGACCTGAACATCGAAGAAATCGCCAGGGAGTCCGGCTTCGGGCACCCCGTCCTGCTGCGGCACCACTTCGCCAAGGTCCTGGACACCAGTCCGCAGTCATACCGCCGTGCCTTCCGTGGCCAACTGGCCGTGGCGGGATAGCGCCCTGCAGGTTAGCTGCGCGCCGGTCCGTCGCCGCGCTGTTGCGCACGCAGTTCCTCGGCCGCTTCCCGGGTGCTGTCCACAAGAATCCGCCAAGGTCCGGTGACGGCCTGCTCAGGAAGTGCTGCCCGGCGTTGCCCAGCCCTGATCGAATAGATGAACCGGTCCGGTTGGGTTTCCGCAAACTGCTCGGCGGCTGCCCTGGGCGTCCTGGGTACTGAATCCCAGGGGCATGCTTCCACGATTGGCTGCCACTGGCTGATGGCGCTCTTGGATTGGGCTTCCACAGTCCACACCCTTGGTATCGCGGCGGTTCCTCCGGTGCGCTCAACACTGATCTTCATGGCCTGGTCCTTGGGCTTGCCCTACAGCCTGGCTGCCGCCCCGAAGTACGGCAGCCAGGCGTCCGTTAAAGCTTGACCTTCACAGTTTCCCATGCCTTCTGGACGGCGTCATGTTCGGTTGATCCGGAACCGTAGAGTTCCACGGCGGACGCAACCGTGGCGCGCGCAAAGACCCTGAAGGTCGCCGTGGGAGGCAGCGTTCCGCCGGTGAGTGTCTCGTACCAGATGCGCCCGGGGGAGTCCCAGGCGTTTCCCCCGAGCGTCTCGGCCACGAGGTAGAAGGCGCGGTTGGGGATCCCGGAGTTGATGTGGACCCCGCCGTTGTCGGCGCTTGTCCTGACGTACGTGTCCATGGAGTCCGGTTGGGGGTCCTTACCCAGCACATCGTCGTCGTACGCCGTGCCGGGATCCTTCATGGAACGCAAGGCACTGCCTTGCACCTCAGCCGTGAAGAGGCCCTCGCCGATCAGCCAGCTGGCCTCGGCCGTGGACTGGTTCCTGACATACTGCTCCACCAGGGCACCGAAGACGTCCGACATTGATTCGTTCAGGGCGCCCGCCTGGTTCCGGTAGGCAAGCGCGGCTGAATACTGGGTAACGCCGTGGGCCAGCTCGTGGCCGATGACGCTCAGGGACTTGGTGAACCGTTCGAAGACCTCACCGTCGCCGTCGCCGAAAACCATCTGCTTGCCGTCCCAAAAGGCGTTGTCGTAGAGCTTGCCGAAGTGGACCGTTGCGTCCAGCGGCAGGCCCCGTCCGTCAATGGAGTTGCGTCCGAACACGTCCGCGTACAGGCGGTGCGTGTGGCCGAGCCCGTCATAGGCCTCATCGGCAGCGGGGTCCTCCGTGGCGGCTTCACCCTCCTTGCGGACCAGCCGGCCGGGGAGGACCTCCGAGCCGGCGGCGTCGAAGATGCTCCGGTTTGGCGGCCCCGGCTTCGCCTGGCGGATCCCTGCCGGAACGTCCGGCACTGGCCGGGACCGCGCTGAATGGAACGACTCCACGTGGCCCAGGGCTTCCTTGGCGGCCCTGGCCGCGGACGAAAACTCCGGCGCATCCTGTTTGGCCAGCCGCCTCAGCAGGTATGGCGGAACAATGGAACAGAACGGAACGTGCATGGCGTACCCCCTCGACTTGGTGCTTTCAGACTACGAGGAGGCACCGACAATGCTGCGGAGGCTCACGTGCGGTAGCAGTAGCCTGAACGCTACAACCGCCGGCATATTGACGGACGTAGTCGCCGCGTTTTTCGCTGACTCGCTGTTGCGGGGCCGGGTCTATAGTCGTCCTGTGAACGCGCGCATCGATCACCTGGTCATCGCGGCAGATTCGCTGGAGCAGGGCACGGCCTGGTGCGAGGCTCTGTTCGGCGTCCAGCCCTCCGGGGGGTGGCAAACACGCCTTGATGGGCACACATAATCACGTGCTGGACATCAGCACAGAACGTTTCCCCCAGTGCTATCTCGAGATCATCGCCGTCGATCCCGGAGCGCCGGAACCCGGCAGGCCCCGCTGGTTCGGGTTGGACCAGCCAGCGTTGCGTGAGGCCGTGCGCGAACGGCCCCGGCTGGTGCATGCAGTTGCACGGACGGCCGCATTGGAAACGCTGCGGCAAGGCCTGGCCACCTGCGGCCTGGATCCCGGCATGCCAGTGGCGGTGCAGCGCGATACGCCATATGGCACGCTGAAGTGGCTCATCACGGTACGGGAGGATGGCCGCACAGAATGCGGGGGCGCGTTGCCGACGTTGATCGAATGGACCGGACCGCATCCATGTGACCATCTCCCGCAAACGGCCTTGGCGCTCCAAGAGCTGGTATTGCGAGGGGTGCCTGAGGAAGCGCTCGCCGTCTTGAAGCTGCCAGGAGTGAAGGCGGGCACAGCAAAAGCGGCCAGTTCCACGCCACTCAGCGCCAACCTGGACTCGCCGCGCGGCACCGTGGTTATCGATTCCTGGCGCGCCGGAAAATGAACCCTGCACGGGGAGTGGGCGGAGTCCCGGGGGAGCAGAAAACCCCGCCACTTCATTGAAGTAACGGGGTTCTTCTGGTGCCCTCGATAGGATTCGAACCTACGACCTTCTGCTCCGGAGGCAGACGCTCTATCCCCTGAGCTACGAGGGCAATCCGGGGTTTCCTGCCGTTGCTGGCGGGACGTCCTAGAGCTTAGCAGGAAGGTGGCCCGCAAGGGAAAATCGCGGCCGTCCCGTCGCCCCGGGCATGCCACTGAGCGGGAAATCAGTAGCCCGAGAAGGAGTCCACGTGGATCCGGCGCGCCCCTGCCTGCCTGGCCGCACGCCGCAGTGCCGCCACGCTGGCCGGTGATCCCGAGACGTAGACGTCCCGGTCCGCGATGTCCGGGACCAGTGCCCGGAGGGCTTCGCCGTCCAGCCGCGTGCCGTCCCAGGCGGCGGTGGCCAGGTCCGGCGGCGGCGCCGAACCGTCCGCAGTGCGAACCAGGACCCGGATACCCGCCGCCCGCAGTTCCTCCGCATAGGCAACCTCGTCCGCGCTCCGTGCAAGGAGGAGGAGCACGGCGTCCCGTTCCCGCAATCCTCCGGACGACAGGTGTGAAAGGTAGGGCGTGATGCCTATTCCGGCGGCAATCAGCAGTACCGGTTTCCGTGGGTTCCGGGGGAGGACAAAGTCTCCACCCACCGAGGTGGCGGTCACTTTGTCCCCGGGCTTCAGTGAAAGGAGGACGCGCTTCGCCGGGGATACCGGCTCGGCAGTCCGCACGCCGAACTTGACCAGGCGTTCGTCCGGTGAACCCGTCAGGCTGAATACCCGGCGCCGGCCCTTCCTGTCCGACTTCACCTGCGGCAGGTCAAGCTCCATGTACTGCCCCGGCACGAAGCGGACCGGCCGCGACGGTTCGAAGGAGAACTCCGTGGTGCTGGGTGTCAGCGCCCTGGCTCCGGCAAGGCGGAGGGTCACGCTCCCGCGCTGGCCCGCCAGGAAAGCCAGCAGGTTGCCCAGCAGCAGCGCCGCCTCCGGAGAATTGGCCAGGAACCCGACGTTGTAGGGGACCGCGAAGACAACGCCCACCACTGCGGCCAACGCGAGTTGCTGCCAGCGCCGCGGCGGCAGCGTCAGCGGTTCGGTAAGCATGAAGCCAACAAAGAACAGCAGCGGCCGCTGGGCAAAGGACTGCCACAGGGCTACGCCCATTGACATGCCGGCCTGGAGCAGTTCGGCGGTGATGATCGCGGCGGCAACAACGGTGAACACCGTGGCCATCATGAACTTCCGGGTGCGGTACAGGACCAGCAGGACTCCCGGAAGCAGCAGCAACAGCATGGCCGGCGTGGCAGCCCACCAGGTGGCGATGTTAAGGCCGGTGAGGCCCGTGACGAACGCGCCCGCGGCGGCAGGGTTGAACACGTGCCTTCCGCGCCAGGCGAGGGCGTATTTCGACGCCGATGCCAGCACGCATGCCAAAGCCACCCCCGCCACGTCCATTGGGGCGAAAGAGGGCCAGAACAGGAAATAGAGCAGCAGCCCGGTGATCAGCGAGGACTCGGAGTGCGGCCGCACCCGGAACAGTGCCGCCAGCGCCCTGTTGGATGCGTAGGTCAGCCCCAGGCACAGGACCAGGTGCCCCAGCATCTCCGGAACGCCGAACGTCAGCCAGCCCAAGGCGTCGAGCACAAGGCTGTATCCGGCCAAGGTTGCCAGGACCAGGAGGATCAGCCGGTACATGGTGTACCGGCCCAGCACGGTATCCAGCCGGCCGATGGACAGGTCCGGCCCGGTTCTGGGGGTTTCGACGGGGCTCATGAAAACAGTGTCCCTTCAAATCCTTGGGAATGGGCTGCGCTTCCGTCCGAGAAGACCGTCAACCAGGAAAAATCAAAAGACCGCTGCAGTTCGTCGCCGGGGAGGAAAAAGAGCGCCGTTGCCAGCGCATCGGCCAGCATTGTGGTTTCCGCCAGCGCCCAGGTGGCCACAGCGGTCCTTACCGGCCGGCCGGTCCTGCCGTCCAGGACGTGGTGCAGGCCGTCGCCCCAGGCGCGCCGGTTTGCCGCAGAGGCACACAGTGCCCGGCCGGACAGCTGCACCACGCCGATGGCCTGGGCTGCGTTGTAGGGGTGTTCCAGTGCCACCGGAACGGGATCCGGCCCACGCACCAACAGGTCTCCGCTGGCATCGATAATGAACGCCGTCACGCCGCCCGCCTCAAGTTCCGCCGCCAACAGGTCCACCAGCAGGCCCTTGCCGGCGGCACCGATGTCCAGGACGGCCGGAGCTTTCGTGGTGAGGGTGGTGCCCGCCCAATCCAGCACCTCGTCCCAAACGGGTGCCGGGAGCGGGGAGCCGGAAGGCTGAAGTGAGTAGCCGGCGTCGTACCCCAAACGCTCCAGGCTGGTGCCGATAAGCGGCGTCATTGCGCCGCCGGTGAGCTGGTAGAGGGTCCGGTACACCAGCCCGAGCGGACCGGCCTCGGCAGGGAACTCGTACCGGCCGGGTTCCTTGGCCATGGCGGTAACGCGGGAATCCTCCCGGAACCGGGACCAGTCGGCATCGAAACGTTCCACTACGGCGAGGATCCGGGCCCGCAGGACCGGATCGAGCAGCCGGGGCGTTGAGACCTGCCAGTGCGTGCCGATCCCCTCAAACGCGAAGTCCTCCCGGTCCCCGTCCGGCACGGCCTACTGTGCCTCCGACTTGATCTGCTCCAGGGCCTTGTTGAAACCGCCGCTGGTGAGCGAGGAGCCCGCGACTTTGGACACATTGAGCTCGTCGATGTTCTTGCCAACCACCTGCGCCGCGATGCCGCCGGCAAACTCGCCCTGGAACTTGCGGGTGTTCGGGTTGGACGGGTGCTGCGTGATCTGGACGTCCGTGACGGTCCCCGCGGCCAGGGTAAGCTGCACGCCCACGGTCTCGGTACCGTTGGGCGACACATAGGTGCCGTCGGCGCTGTAGGTGCCGTCCTTGTACTCTGTCCCGCTGGCCGCCAGTGTTGACGCTCCCGCGGCGGCGGGGCTCGTTGCCGCAGCGCTGCTGCCGGCGGGCGGCGTCGATCCACCGGCAGCGGGGGTGCTTCCGGCCGAGGGTGCGCAACCTGCCACCGTTCCCGCCAGGGACAGGCCGGCGATTCCGGCGTAAACAGTTTTACGGACTGAGGGTCTCATCAACATTCTCGTTTCGTCAGGGATTCGGGGGACTCGGGAAGGGAACTGCTCAGTGCCTACGCCCTTGTCAACGCAAGAGCCAGCGTATTGGTTCAACCTGTGTGCGGATTCCTGTTTCCCTGTGGAACGCCAAGGCGCACAAAGCCCCCGAATTCCCTTGCTGTCACCGGCCCCCGGTAGTCTAGAGGGGTGACTCCCGAAGAACTCTCCCTCGCCATATCCGCCTGCCTGAAGGACGCCGTCGCTGCCGGTGACATCGCCCTTTCAGCATCAGCTGTCCCTGATGAGGTGCGCGTGGAGCGACCCAAGAACCGGGACCACGGCGACTGGGCCACCAACATTGCCCTCCAGCTCGCCAAGCAGGCGGGCACCAACCCGCGTGAATTCGCCACGATCCTCAGCACCCGCCTGAAGTCCATCGACGGCGTTGCTGCCGTGGACATCGCCGGGCCGGGGTTCCTGAACATCACCGTGGATGCGGCTGCCGCCGGCGCCCTGGCCAAGGTGATTGTCGAGGCCGGCGCGCAGTACGGCACCAACTCCGCGCTCGCCGGCCACACGGTGAACATGGAGTTTGTTTCCGCCAATCCCACCGGGCCCCTGCATATCGGCCACACCCGCTGGGCAGCGCTGGGGGATTCGATCGCCCGCGTACTCCGTGCCTCCGGCGCGGAGGTCACCGCCGAGTACTACATCAATGACGCCGGCACGCAGATGAACGTCTTCGCGCATTCCGTCTACAACCGGCTGCACGGACTTCCGGTGCCCGACGGCGGCTACCCCGGACAGTACATCGCGGACCTTGGGCACGAGGTACTGACAGAGCACCCTGACATCCGTGAACTGACTGAGGTTGCCGCCCTTCCGGTGATCCGCGCCGCCGCCTACGAGGCCCAGATGAAGGACATCAAGGCCACCCTTGCGGACTTCGGCGTGGAGTTCGACGTTTTCTTCTCCGAACAGGAACTGCACGACGCCGGTGCGATCGAAAGTGCCGTGGCGCGCCTGCGCGAGCAGGGCCACGTGTTCGACGACGGCGGTGCGGTGTGGCTGCGCACCACGGACTTCGGCGACGACAAGGACCGCGTGATGATCCGCGCCAACGGCGAGCCGACGTACTTCGCCGCCGACGCCGCATACTACCTGTCCAAGAAGGACCGGGGCTTCACCGAGAAGATCTACCTCCTGGGTGCGGACCACCACGGCTACATCAACCGGCTCAAGGCGATTGCCGCGTGCGCCGGTGACGACCCCGAGGTGCACATCGAGGTGCTGATCGGGCAGCTGGTGTCCGTCAACGGCGCCAAGCTGTCCAAGCGTGCCGGAAACATCATTGAGCTCAAGGACCTGATCGACTGGCTCGGGAAGGATGCCGTCCGCTACTCGTTGGCCCGTTTCCCCGCGGATTCGCCGCTGACCCTTGACCCGGAGCTGCTGAAGAAGCACAGCAATGAAAACCCGGTGTTCTACGTGCAGTACGCCCATGCACGCTCCCGCGGCGCTGCCCGGAACGCCGTGGCCGCGGGCGTCGAGCGCCAGGTGGACGGCGTGGACAGCTTTGACGCCTCGCTGCTTGACCACCCCACTGAAAACGAGCTGCTCTCCTACCTGGGCAGCTACCCTTCGATCGTGGCCAAGGCCGCCGAGCTCCGCGAACCGCACCGGGTGGCCCGCCACCTGGAGGTCATTGCCGGCGCCTATCACCGCTGGTATGACGCCTGCCGGATTGCCCCCATGGGCGACGAAGCGGTGACCGACGTCAACCGCACCCGGCTGTGGCTCAACGACGCCACGAGCCAGGTGCTGGCCAACGGCCTTGACCTGCTTGGCGTTTCCGCGCCGGAACGGATGTGATTTCCATGACTGCACAGGACACCACCGCCGGTTCCCCGCTTGCCCCTGCCTGGCTTTCGGTTCCTGCCGACCTGAATGCCCTGCAGGAACCCATGTGGGCCAAAGGCGTGGAGCGCAACGACGACGGCGAACTCACCGTGGACGGGATCCCGGTCAGTGAGCTCCAGCGGAAGTACGGCACCCCGCTGTTCGTCATGAGCGAGAACGATTTCCGGGCGCGGGCCCGCGCGTTCAGCGATGCCTTCAACAATGCGTTCGCGGACATCTGCGGGGGAGTGGACGTCTACTACGCCGGCAAATCGTTCCTCTGCACCGCCGTGGTGCGCTGGGTCGAAGAAGAGGGACTGCGCCTGGACACTGCCTCCGGCGGAGAGCTCGCCGTAGCGGCAAAGGCCGGGATTCCCGGTGCGGACGTTGCCCTGCACGGCAACAACAAGTCCGACGGCGAGATCCACCGTGCGCTGGACATGAAGCTCGGCCGGATTGTGGTGGACAGCCTCAGCGAACTGGTCAGGGTTGGCGCCATCGCTGAACACCGGGGGGAAAAGGCCAAGGTCATGCTCCGGCTTACGCCGGGTGTCCATGCGCACACCCATGAATTCATTGCCACGGCCCACGAGGACCAGAAGTTCGGCCTCTCCATGGCCGCGGACACCACCGAACAGGCCGGGCTGTCCGCTGCCGAAGAAGCAGTGGCTGCCGCCGCCGCGCACCCGGGCATTGAACTGCTGGGCCTGCACTGCCACATCGGTTCCCAGATCTTCGAGCCGGACGGCTTCGCGATGGCCGCCGAGAAGCTCCTCCGCTTCCTCGCCGCCATGCAGGAGAAGTACTCCATCGTCCTTCCGGAGCTGGACCTCGGCGGCGGCTACGGCATCGCCTACACCCCGGTGGACACCCCCCGCCCCGCAGCCGAGATCGCGGAGGCGATGGCCGCCGTCGTCCGTTCCACCTGCGCAGAGCTGGGCATCGACCCGCCCCGAATCTCCATCGAACCGGGACGCGCCATCGTGGGCAGCACCACGTTCACCCTTTACGAGGTGGGGACGATCAAAACCGTTCGGGTGGACGCACCGGCCCCGTCCGGAGCCAGTGACGGAGGCAACAACGTTACGTATCCGCGCCGGTATGTTTCAGTGGACGGCGGCATGAGCGACAACGCCCGCCCCGTGCTCTACGACGCCGATTACT
Organism: Arthrobacter sp. BB-1; assembly: GCF_006151685.1. Taxonomy (NCBI): domain Bacteria; kingdom Bacillati; phylum Actinomycetota; class Actinomycetes; order Micrococcales; family Micrococcaceae; genus Arthrobacter; species Arthrobacter sp. BB-1. The sequence continues at coordinate 188,471 of NZ_VDEV01000022.1, read as the reverse complement.
CCGCAATTCTGGCCTCACGCACGTCCGCGGCGGCTCCGCAGCTGTCCCGCGTGGTGGGCAAACATTGCGAGAGCGGCGACATAGTTGTTAGAGATGTATATCTGCCCGAGGACGTGGCAGCCGGTGATCTGCTTGCTGTACCGGGGACCGGCGCCTACTGCTGGGCCCTGTCAAGCAACTACAACTATCTGGCCCGGCCGGGCGTTGTCGCGGTGCGCGACGGATCTGCCCGGCTGATTGTCCGCGGGGAAACCGAAGAAGATTTGCTGAACCGCGACATGGGAGCCTGAATGACGGAATTGCGAACCCTGAAAGTAGCCCTGCTGGGCTGCGGCAACGTTGGGGCCCAGGTTGCGCGGATCCTCATTGAGGACGCCGACGCCCTTGCCGCCCGCACCGGCGCCCGCCTGCAGCTCAGCGGCATCGCCGTGCGCAACGTCAACGCCCCCCGCGACGTGGACCTGCCGCAGGAGCTTTTCACCACCGACGCCGAGACGCTGGTCAAGGACGCAGACCTGGTCATCGAGCTCATGGGCGGCATTGAGCCCGCCCGGACGCTGATCCTCTCCGCGCTGCGGAACGGCGCCTGCGTTGTCACCGGCAACAAGGCCCTGCTGGCCCAGGACGGCCCCACCCTCTACGAAGAGGCGGACAAGGCAGGGGTCCAGCTCTCCTACGAAGCAGCCGTGGCCGGCGCCATCCCCATCCTCCGGCCCATCCGCGACAGCCTTTCCGGCGACCGGATCACCAGGGTGCTGGGCATCGTCAACGGCACCACGAACTTCATCCTGGACCAGATGGACTCCACCGGCGCCCAGTTCGCCGATGCCCTGGCAGAGGCCCAGCGCCTCGGCTACGCGGAAGCGGACCCCACCGCCGACGTCGAAGGCCACGACGCCGCTGCCAAGGCCGCGATCCTGGCCACGCTGTCCTTCCACACCCGGTTTGCCCTTGAGAACGTCCACTGCGAAGGCATTACGTCCGTCACCGCCGCTGACATCGCCGCGGCCAAGGACGCCGGCTTCGTCATCAAGCTGCTGGCCATCGCCGAGAAACTCACTGACGCCGATGGCAACGAGGGCGTGTCCGTCCGCGTGCACCCCACGCTCCTGCCGCGCGAACACCCGCTGGCCGCCGTCCGCGGCGCGTTCAACGCCGTGTTCATTGAGGCGGAAAACGCCGGTGAACTGATGTTCTACGGCCAGGGTGCCGGCGGCACGCCGACGGCGTCTGCCGTACTGGGCGACCTTGTCTCCGCAGCCCGCCGCCTGGTGCTGGGCGGACCGCAGCGTACCGAGACCACTACCGGCCACGTTCCGGCCCTGCCCATCGATGCAGCCACTACCAGCTACTACATCGGCCTCGACGTCGCCGACCAGCCTGGCGTCCTGGCCCGCATTGCGCAGCTCTTCGCAGAGCACGGCGTATCCATCGAAATCATGCGGCAAACCATCCACAAGGACGCCGAATCCAACACGGAATCGGCCGAACTGCGGATCGTCACCCACCGCGCGTCAGAGGCTGCCCTTGCGGCCACCGTCGAGGCCGTCAAAGGCCTGGACGTCATCAATTCAGTTACATCCGTTCTGCGGGTAGAAGGAGTCTAAGTGGCTCACCAATGGCGCGGCGTCATCCGCGAATACGCTGACCGTCTGCCCGTGACGGAATCCACCAAGGTCATCACCCTGGGCGAAGGCGGCACCCCCCTGGTGCACGCGCAGAAGCTCTCGGAGCTCACCGGTTCCGAGGTGTACCTGAAGGTGGAGGGCATGAACCCCACAGGTTCGTTCAAGGACCGCGGCATGACCATGGCCATGACCGCCGCCGTCGCCTCCGGGGCGAAGGCTGTGGTCTGCGCCTCCACCGGCAACACCTCCGCCTCTGCTGCTGCCTACGCCACCGCCGCCGGCCTGAAGTGCGCCGTGCTGGTGCCGGAAGGCAAGATCTCCATGGGCAAGCTCAGCCAGGCCATCGCCCACGGCGCCACGCTGTTGCAGGTGGACGGCAACTTCGACAACTGCCTGGACATCGCCCGGAAGCTGGGGGAGTCCTACCCGGTGTTCCTGGTGAACTCGGTCAACCCCGCCCGCATCCAGGGCCAGAAGACCGGCGCGTTCGAAATCGTCGACGCTTTGGGCGACGCACCGGACATCCACGTCCTGCCGGTCGGCAATGCAGGGAACATCACCGCCTACTGGAAGGGCTACAAGGAGTACTCCGCTCCGTTCGAGTCCGAGACGGCCGGCACCCTTCCCGCCGTCTCCACCAAGACCCCCGTGATGTGGGGCTTCCAGGCTGCGGGGGCCGCGCCGTTTGTTGCCGGCCACCCCATCACCGAACCGGACACCATCGCCACGGCCATCCGGATCGGCAATCCCGCCTCCTGGGACGGTGCCATCGGCGCCCGTGACGAATCCGGTGGACTGATTGATGCGGTTACGGATGAGGAAATCCTGAACGCGCACCGCTGGCTGTCCGCACGTGAGGGCGTTTTCGTGGAGCCGGGATCCGCCGCCGGCGTGGCCGGGCTGCTGAAGAAGCACGCCGCGGGTGAAGTTCCGTCAGGCAAGACCATCGTCATCACCGTGACGGGCCACGGCCTCAAGGATCCCCAGTGGGCCCTGCGCACCGAGGACGGCAGCGATGTGCAGCCTGTCAAGGTGCCCAATGACGTCGTGACGGTTGCCGCCGAACTGGGACTGGAAGACAAGTAACCGTGGAAACCACCCTCACCGTCCCTGCCGAGTCCGCGGCCGCTGCGCCGGCAGTTCCGGCCGGCCAGCTGGTGACCGTCCGCGTGCCCGCCACCAGCGCGAACCTTGGCCCGGGCTACGACAGCCTGGGGCTTGCGCTGTCGCTGCACGACACCCTGACGGTGGAAACCCTGGGCAGCGGTGAGCTTCAGTTCGACCTCAGCGGTGAGGGGGCTGAAACGCTTCCCCGTGACGCCAGCCACCTGGTGGTCCGCGCCCTCACCGAAGCCCTGCACCGCCTGGGCTTCCGGCATGAGGGGCTTCGGATCACGGCGGACAACGTCAATCCGCACGGGCGGGGGCTTGGGTCCTCTGCGTCGGCAGTGGTAGCTGCCGTGACCGCAGCCAATGCCCTGGTTCCAGAGGCTGCCCGCCGCGGCAAGGATTGGATCCTTCAGCTCACCTCCGAGATGGAGGGACATCCGGACAACGTCGCACCCGCCATTTTCGGTGGACTGGCGCTGTCCTGGCAGAACAATGACCAGTACAGCAGCACGCGGGCAACAGTGGCGGATTCGGTCATCCCGGTTGTGGCGGTCCCGGACTTCGAACTGTCCACGGAGGCGGCCCGGGCTCTCCTGCCGGCATCGGTGGGCCACCATGCGGCAGCTATGAACGCGGGCCGTGCCGCACTGCTGATCCACGCGCTGACGGCAAAGCCCGAATTCCTGCTGGCAGGCACCGAGGACTACCTGCACCAGAGCTACCGGGCGGAGGCAATGCGCCCCAGCGCAGCGCTGATCGCGGCGCTCCGAACGGCCGGGTACGCCGCCGTCGTGTCGGGTGCGGGCCCCACCGTGCTGGTCCTGGCCGACGGAGAAGCCGACGCCGCGGCCGTGGTGGCCTTCATCAAGGACTTCATCGCGGCCAACACGCCTGATATTGCATGGCGTGTTCTGAAGCTGGCAGTGGACGTTGAAGGTGCTAAGGTGGAGATGCACCGGCGGTAATTCCGCCTATCTGATCTCCTCCAGCATTCATTTGCGATTTGATCTCCTACTGCGCAATCTATTCCGGTGCCGCCTGCTTGGTCTGTCGCAGGAATCTGCAGTCATTAAGCTGCCCCTGAAGCGTCAGTCCATCCCTCCGCCACGGGCTGAGTGGAAGGTGAATCAGTATCCGGCCCTGCTGGCCGATCTCCAACCGGCAAGGCCGAAAAATCCGGCTGCAGATCTGAACTGCAGCCCAGATCAAATCATCGCGTCCAGCTCCTTGTCTGGACGCCGTCGAGGGGGAAGGATCCTTCGTGACCGAAACCACTGAGCTGTCGCCAGCTGTGGAACTATCATCTTCTGCTGCCGAATCACCGGCCGCACCCGCCAAGAGCAGCGGCCTCGCAGGCCTTAAGCTCGCCCAGCTGCAGGCACTTGCCAGCCAGCTCGGCATTTCCGGCGGTTCCCGGATGCGCAAGGGGGACCTGGTTTCCGCCATCTCCGCCCACCGCGCCGGCACCCCACTTGCCAAGGCTCCTGCCAAGGCAACCGAGAAGCGTGCCGAGAGCATTGCCGCGCCGGCCGTCTCCGCCCCGGCTGAAACCACGGAAGCGCCCGCCGACGGCACCCGTGCACGCCGCGGCCGCAGCCGCCGCGCAGTGAGCGACGGCGTGGTGGCTCCGGCCGCCGCGGAGCCCGCTGCTGCCGAGGCCGCCGTTGCCGCCACCGGCACCGCAGCGCCGGCGGAAGCTCCTGCCGAGGCTGCCGAGGCAACTGAAGGCGCCACCGAGCGCCGCCAGCCGCGTACCCGTAACCGCCGCCGCGGCGAAGCTGCCGCCGCAGCACCCCAGGGCGCGGAGGCCGCCGAGGCTCCTGCCGCGCAGGCCGACGTCGAACAGCGCCCCGCAGCGCAGGCCGCGGAGCAGCGCACCGCCGAACAGCGGACGCCGGAACAGCGCACCGAAGCCCCGGCTGAGGGCGACGCAGGCCAGCGCACCGACCGCCGCGACGGCGGCCGCACCCGCGGCCGTGACAACGCCGGCCGCGACGGCGGCGCCCGTGAAAGCGCCGACGGCGGCCGCGACAACGCAGGCAGCCGCGAGGCCGGCCAGCGTGAAGGCTCCCGCCGCGAGGACACCCGCGACAGCGACGATTCCGACGGCGGCAGCCGCCGCAACCGCCGTAACCGGCGCGACCGGAACGACCGCAATGACCGCTCCGGCGGCCAGGACCGGGACAACAGCTCGCGCAACGACCGTTTCCGCGACCGTAATGACCGCCGCCGCGGGCGCTCCCAGGGTCCGGACGTCGACGACGTTGAAGTGACCGAGGACGACGTCCTGCTGCCTGTCGCGGGCATCCTTGACGTCCTGGAGAACTACGCGTTCATCCGCACCTCCGGCTACCTCCCGGGCCCGAACGACGTCTACGTCTCCCTGGCCCAGGTCAAGAAGTACAACCTCCGCAAGGGCGACGCCGTGGTCGGCGCCATCCGCGCACCCCGTGAAGGCGAGGACCGCAGCCAGCAGTCCGCCCGCCAGAAGTTCAACGCCCTGGTCCGCGTCACCTCGGTGAACGGCAAGACCGCCGAAGAGCTCAAGGACCGCGTCGAATTCGCCAAGCTGGTTCCGCTCTACCCCTCCGAGCGGCTGCGCCTGGAGACCGATCCCAAGAAGATCGGCCCCCGCGTCATCGACCTTGTTGCCCCCATCGGCAAGGGCCAGCGCGGCCTGATCGTCTCGCCGCCCAAGGCCGGCAAGACGCTCATCCTGCAGTCCATCGCCAACGCGATCACCACCAACAACCCTGAGGTCCACCTCATGATGGTGCTGGTTGACGAACGCCCCGAAGAAGTCACGGACATGCAGCGCACCGTCAAGGGCGAGGTCATTGCCTCCACCTTCGACCGTCCCGCCGACGACCACACCACCGTGGCCGAACTTTCCATCGAGCGCGCCAAGCGCCTCGTGGAAATGGGCATGGACGTCGTGGTGCTCCTCGACTCGATGACCCGCCTGGGCCGCGCCTACAACCTGGCAGCACCGGCCTCCGGCCGCATCCTGTCCGGTGGTGTGGACTCCGCCGCGCTGTACCCGCCCAAGCGCTTCTTCGGCGCCGCCCGCAACATCGAAAACGGCGGCTCGCTCACCATCCTGGCAACCGCCCTCGTGGAGACCGGTTCCAAGATGGACGAGGTCATCTTCGAGGAGTTCAAGGGCACCGGCAACATGGAGCTCCGCCTGTCCCGCCAGCTGGCTGACAAGCGCATCTTCCCGGCCGTGGACGTCAACGCGTCCGGCACCCGTCGCGAGGAGAACCTGCTCTCGCCCGAGGAAGTCAAGATCATGTGGAAGCTGCGCCGCGTCCTCTCCGGACTCGAGACCCAGCAGAGCCTTGAACTGCTGACCAACAAGATCCGGGAAACCCAGAGCAACGTCGAGTTCCTGATGCAGGTCCAGAAGACGACGCTTGGTGCGAAGTCGGATAACGACAAGTAACGCCCCGGTGAGCGGCTGATTCTGCTGCCCCGGTGCTGACGCCGCACGGATTTTTCCGCCCCCGCCCCTACGCTGGGCGGCTTCCGATCTTCGATCGTCAGCCGCCCAGCTCCGGCAGGCCCGATGCCACTCCCGGGGCGGAAAAATCCGTGCGGCTTCGTCGTTAACGCACCAGCCGCGGTCCGGTTTTGTTTGTTACTAGACTTGTACAAGTCGAAAGAGGTTTTGAAAGATGTTTGAGTCCGTACAGGGCCTGCTTGATGAGCATGATTCCATCCAGGCGCAGCTGGGGGATCCTGCTGTTTATGCTGACCAGCGGCTTGCCCGGAAGCTGGGGCGGCGGTCGGCTCAGCTTAATGGAATTGTTGAGGCCTACCACAAGTGGGAGGGCATCCGGGATGACCTTGCTGCTGCCAAGGAGATGGCTTCAGAGGATCCGGAGTTCGCTGCCGAGGTGCCTGAACTGGAAGCCGCCCTTGAGGTTGCCGCTGCCAAACTGCGCAGGCTGCTTATTCCGCGTGATCCTGATGATGCCCGCAACGTCATCCTTGAGGTCAAGGGCGGTGAAGGCGGCGACGAAGCTGCGCTTTTTGCGGGCGACCTGCTGCGCATGTACACCCGGTACGCCGAGTCGCGGGGCTGGAAGACTGAAATCATTTCCGCCACTGAATCCGACCTTGGCGGCTACAAGGACGTCCAGGTGGCCGTGAAGGGCAACTCGAACGATCCTGCCGAGGGCGTGTACGCACGGCTCAAGTTCGAGGGCGGCGTGCACCGTGTCCAGCGCGTTCCCGTCACCGAATCGCAGGGCCGCATCCACACCTCCGCGGCCGGCGTGCTGGTCCTCCCCGAGGTGGACGAGCCCGAAGAGCTCGAGATCAACCAGAACGACCTCAAGATCGACGTCTACCGGTCCTCGGGCCCTGGCGGCCAGTCCGTTAACACCACCGACTCCGCCGTGCGCATCACCCACCTTCCCACCGGCATCGTGGTGGCCATGCAGAACGAGAAATCCCAGCTGCAGAACCGCGAAGCCGGCATGCGCGTGCTGCGGGCCCGCATCCTGGCGCACCAGCAGGAGCAGATCGACGCCGAGAACTCCGCCCAGCGGAAGTCCCAGATCCGCACCATGGACCGCTCGGAGCGCATCCGCACGTACAACTACCCGGAAAACCGCATCGCGGACCACCGCACCGGCTACAAGGCATACAACCTGGACCAGGTGATGAACGGGGACCTGGAACCCGTCATCCAGTCAGCCATCGAGATGGACGAACAGGCCCGCCTGGACGCCATCGGCGATTAGCGCTTCCGGTACATCCCAGACATGACACTTCAGCCAGGCCAGTCGCTGGCGGACGCCGTCGCCGAGGCAACAGCCATCCTCCGGGACGCCGGCGTCCCCAGCCCCCGCGTGGACGCCGAGCTGCTCGCCGACCACCTCCTGAATGTCGGGCTGGGCCGCCTCCGTGCCCTGATGCTGGGGGACGCTGCTGCCCCGGAGGGATATGAAGCCCTGGTGGCGGAGCGAGCCGGGAGGATTCCGCTGCAGCACATCACCGGGGTGGCTCACTTCCGCTACCTCGAACTGGCGGTGGGGCCGGGGGTCTTCATTCCCCGCCCCGAAACCGAGTCCGTGGTGCAGCTGGTGATCGACCACCTCAAGGGCATGCCGCACCCGCGCGTTGTGGACCTGGGCACCGGATCCGGCGCCATCGCCGGATCCATCGCCCACGAGGTGCCCGGCGCCGACGTCCATGCGGTGGAGTTCAGCCCCTTCGCCCACGCCTGGGCTGCCAGGAACCTGGCGCCGCTGGGCGTCCACCTGGTCCTGGGAGACCTGCGCGACGCGCTGCCGGAGCTCAACGGAACCTTCGACGTCGTGGTCTCCAACCCGCCGTACATCCCCGCTGAAGCCGTCCCCAACGAGCCCGAAGTCGCCCTGCATGATCCGCCCGAAGCACTGTACGGCGGGGGAGCGGACGGCATGGAACTTCCGACGGCGGCCGCCGCCTCCGCGGCACGCCTCCTGCGGCCCGGCGGCTACTTTGTGATGGAACATGCGGAAGTCCAGGCGGGCTGGATCTCGGCCATGCTGGCCAGGACCGGGAACTGGACCGGAATCAGGACGCACCTGGACCTCAACGGCAAGGAGCGCGCCACCAGCGCCCTGCTCGCGGGTCCGGGCCATACGGAATGAAAGAATAGGCGAGTGACCACAACCTATAACTGCACCAGCGACGACGAGCGCGCCCGGGGACTTGAGCACGCCCAGCGGGCCATCAGCGAGAAGAAGTGCGTGGTTTTTCCCACGGATACGGTCTACGGGATAGCCGCCGACGCCTTCTCGCCCCAGGCAGTGACCATGCTGCTGGTGTCCAAGGGACGCAGCCGCACCATGCCCCCGCCAGTGCTGATTCCGCGGATCAACGCCCTTGATGGACTGGCCACGGACGTGTCCGCGGACGCCCGAAAGCTTGCGGAAGCGTTCTGGCCGGGCGGCCTGACGCTGATCCTGCACGCCCAGCCGTCCCTCGACTGGGACCTGGGCGAGACCAAGGGCACGGTTGCCCTGCGCATGCCGGACGACGAAATCGCCCAGGAACTGCTGACCCTCACCGGACCGCTCGCAGTTTCGTCCGCCAACCGCACGGGCCACGCCCCAGGGCAGACGGCCGCCGCCGCACGTGAGCAGCTGGCCGATTCCGTGGAGGTCTACCTGGAAGGGGGCTTCCGGCCGCAGGAAGGCCAGGACGCCGTACCTTCCACCATTGTTGACGCCACCGGCCCGCACCTGCGCGTGGTCCGCAACGGTGCGGTGAGCCTTGACCAGCTCCGCGAGCACGTTCCGGGTGTCCTGGGCCTGGGCGAGATTCCCATGGCGGAGGAAGAACAGGCGGACGAGGAACCGTCTGACGCAGGGGCCTCTGCCCTGTCGCCCGCGGTTGCGACTCCCGTGGCGGACGAGCCTTCCACCGCCCGGGATAAGCCCGCAGCGTCAGGTTCCTCCGCCGTCGAACCCCCCGCTCCGGCAACCCAGGCGCCGGTTCGGGACACTGAATCTTGATGGCGCTGCACCGCCAGCAGGTCCCGCTGCTGGAGGTTGAGGCAACCCCCCTGCGTGTTCCGGAACTGGTGGAAGAACTCAGCCGCTATGTCCAGGAAGGCTCCACCCGCACGGTGCTGGGCCACAACCTCCACAGTGTCACCCTGGCCCTCTCGGACGAGGGCTTCGCCGACCTCTACCAGCGGAGCGATGTTGTCCTGCTGGACGGGGCTCCCGTGCTCTGGCTGTGGGGGAGGACCGGCAAGGCCGAAGGCCCCGTCATGGACTACCGGCTGGGCTCCACCGACTGGCTTCCAGCCCTGGACCAGGTGCGGGGACTGGAGCGGATCGCCGTGCTGGGCGCCGGTGCGGAGGCTAACGCCGGCGCCGTGAGGAAGCTGCAGTCAATCGTTCCCGGCGCAAACGTCGCGGGCTTCCCGGGGGAGGGCTGGGACGGCCGGCTCGAGGACGAAGCCGTGGCCTGGCTCCACCGGCAGCGGCCGCAGCTGGTCCTGATTGGACTGGGCATGCCGCTCCAGGAGAAAGTCCTGCAGCGGCGCCTTGGTGACATGCCGCCGGCAGTCTACTGCGCTGTTGGCGGGGCGATCGAACAGCTTGCCGGCATCCAGCGGCTTGCCCCGCGATGGCTTGGCAGGATGGGCCTGGAATGGGCGTGGCGCCTGCTGCTTCATCCCCGCCGGGTTGCCTACCGCGTCCTCGGCGAGCCCTGGGTGCTGCTGTGGCTCCTTGCGGCCCGAGGGCTGAAGCGCCAGGGATTGGCGCGCAGGACCTAGGAACCGCAGCCTAGAATTTCTGGTCCTCCAGCGGCGCAAACCCTTTGCCGCGCAGCCCGGTAGTGAACGATTTGGCCCAGCCCAGGAAGCCGGGAAGGTCCCGGCGCTGCAGGAAGTAGCCCAGGTAACCCCCCACATCCGCCACGAAGGACCTGACACGGAAGTACCGGCGGATCAGGTAGCCGCGGTTCCGGTAGTAGTAGTACCGCTTGAAGGCCGATTCAGGAACGATGACGTGCCAGCCGGCGCCGAACACATGCTGGGTCTCCGAAAAAGCGTGCGGATGGGTGATGGCGGTAGTGGTCACCGTGCCGAACCGGATCCCTGCCTTGCGAAGGCGGATGGTGAAGTCCACCTCGTCCCCGCGGATGAAGAGCCGCATGTCCGGCAGGCCCACCTTGAAGAAGACGTCGGAACGGATCAGCGCTCCGTTGAAGAAGTGGCCGTCGTTGGGCAGGAAACCCAGCTTCTCCACCTCGGCGCGGCTATGCGTGACTTTCCCGTCCAGGCGGAAGAAAAACGAAAGCCTGTCCGGCTGGCCCGGCGCCGTGACCAGCGGAACCACCGCTTCCAGGTCGCGCGCCTCGGCCTCACGCAGCAGCGTGGCGAGGCATTCCGGATCAGCCGGCTCGGCGTCGTCGTCCATCATCCAAATCCATCTGGCACCGCTGGCCACGGCCTTCAGCGCCGCCAGCGCGAATCCGCCCGCGCCGCCGAGGTTCGCTTCCGAACGGACGTAGTCGACGTTGGGGTGCTTTCCCGCCACGTCCGCGGCCGGCGTTGTGCCGCTGTCCACCAGGCAGATCGTGTCCACCGTGGCCGTCTGGTTGTTGATGGAATCGAGCAGGACAGCCAGTTCGCCGGGCCGGTCGAAGGTCACGGCGGCAACTGCTATGCGGGGGGTCATGGGGGTCCTTTCAGCATGGCTGACAGGGATTTCCCCGCTCGCACTGCGCCAGTGTGGCGCGAAGCCATGAAGCTGTTGGCGCTAGTATCTTTGACTAGAGTCCACTGTAATACAGCCCTGTAAGGCACTGCGTATACGGAAAAGCACTGCGTATACGAACATACGTACTGCCTGCTGCGCGCTCGGCGACGGAGAAGTTTCATTTATCGAAGAACAGATTCCCGGCCAGTGAGCCCCTCGACCAAGGACCAACTGCCGGCACGGTTGCCCTGCTTCAGCATCCCCCTTGAAACGGTCCCCGTTCCATGATCATGTACCTGCTGATGGGGCTGACGGCTGCCATCGTGTCCTATGCGGCCACCTGGGGAGCCCGGGTCATCGGCCACCGGCTGGAACTGCACCTGCCCATCCGCAGCCGCGACATGCATTCCATCCCAGTGTCCCGGCTGGGCGGGGTGGCAATTTTCCTCGGGGTGATGGTGGCGCTCATCGTGGCCAGCCAGTCGTTCTTCGTCAAGGACATTTACCGCAACAACTTCTCCCCGTGGGGCGTCCTCGCGGGTGCCGCCGTCATTGTCCTCGTGGGCGTGGCGGATGACCTGATGGACATCCGCTGGTGGGTGAAACTCATCGGGCAAAGCGCCGCGGGCCTGACAGTGGCCGTCTGGGGAGTCCAGATGACCATCGTCCCGTGGGTGCCCGAGGCGATCTACCTTGAAAACGAGACGGTCCGGGTGCTATTGACCGCGGGACTGATCGTCACCACCATGAACGCCTTCAACTTCATCGACGGCCTGGACGGCCTGGCAGCGGGTGTGGCGATCATCGGCGGAACAGCGTTCTTCTTCACCGCATACTGGGTGCACCGCAACGCCGTGCTCCTGGACTATTCGGATCTCGCCACCCTGATCACCGCCATCCTGGTGGGCAGCTGCCTGGGCTTCCTCCCGCACAACTGGTTTCCGTCCAAGATCTTCATGGGCGACTCCGGCGCCATGCTGATCGGACTGCTGATGGCTTCCGCCGGCGTCGTGTCCACCGGGCAGATCACGTCGGGGCTCTACGACAGGGCCAACGGTATTTCCACCGTGATCCCCATCCTGCTCCCGTTCGCCGTCCTCTTCCTGCCGCTGCTGGACCTTGGCCTTGCGGTGGTGCGGCGCACCGCCCGCGGCCGCTCGCCCTGGTCCGCGGACCGGGGCCACCTGCACCACAAGCTGCTGGACATCGGCTACTCGCACCGCACCGCCGTGATCCTGATGTACCTCTGGACAGCCATCCTCTCCTTCGGGGGACTGGCCTTCGCCGTCTTCCCGTGGCAGCTGGTGCTGGCGGTGGACATCTTCGCCACCCTGGTCATGGGCCTCGTCACTGCCTGGCCCTACCTCGCCCGGCGGGGCGACGAGGCGCGGGCGTAACGTCCGTGCCGAATATTTCTATCTCGTGTAGAATTTAGGGGCAGCCAAAGCTGCCCCTCCAAACCTGCCTGCCGGTGACTGCCTGCCGGCGCCGACGATTGGGATCGAATGACCTCCAACGCCGAGTCCGGGCCTCCGTCCGGCAACGGAACCGTTGGCGCATCCGGCCCCACTCCGTCGCTCTGGCTGCACCTCCTCAAGCTGAGCTCCATTGCCGCTGCGGGCGGACTCCTCCTCTGCGCAGCCCTTGCCTTGCTTCTGCAGGGCACGGACGGTGCCCTGTCCAGTATTGCCGGCGGCCTGCTGGTCATGCTGTTCTTCGGAATCAGCCTCCTGGTAGGGCACTTCGTGGGCCGCAGCAATCCTTCGGGTGCCATCGGCATGTTCGTGGCAACCTACTTCGTCAAGGTGGTCGGCTTCGCCGTCGTGCTGTTCGTCGTGGGGGCGCCGCAGTGGCTGCAGGGCCGCTGGTTTGTTGCCGGCGCGGTGACCGCCGTCGTGCTGTGGCAGGCTGCTGAAATCTACGGTTTCAGCAAAGCGCGCCTGCAGATCTACAACGAGCCGGAAAACAGGGAAAACCACGATGCGTGATCCGAAGAAGCCCACCAAAGGCCGCAACGGCAACCGCCGATCGAGCGGTTCTGCCCCCGGTGTACCGAGTGACGGAACCGACGGCGGATACAACGCCGGCATGGCCGTATTCAGCTACATCATTGGCGGAATCATCGTCTGGAGTTTGATAGGGTGGGGACTGGATTACGTGTGGGGAACGCGCTGGATCGTGCTCGCAGGCGCCCTGCTTGGAGCCGTCGGAGGTTTCTACCTTTCCCACATGCATGGCCTTACCAGTTCTCGAAATAACGCTGGGGAGCGCCATGCTTCCAGCGGGCCGTCCCAGGACGGCGACACTAATGCCAAATAATTTCACAGGGGGAACAGCAGGCCTTCAGGCTGCCGGTCCCCGCCCAACGCCCAATGATGGACACTGCAGAGAGGAAACGCGTTGATCGCGCTTGCGCTCCCGGCCCAAGATTCAGGAGGGTTCACTCCTCCTGGTATTAACGAAATGCATTTGCCGGCAATCCTGCCGTGGGGTGCCACAGAAGGATTCTCCAAGCAGATGCTGCTGGTCCTCCTCTCTGTCGCCATAATCGCCACCTTCTTCGTGCTTGCAGCACGCAAGCAGCAGCTGGTTCCCGGCAAACTCCAGTTCGCCGGCGAAGCCGCCTACGGCTTCGTCCGCAACGGAATCGCCAAGGACATCATCGGCGGCAAGGACTTCATCAAGTACGTCCCCCTGCTGTTCAGCCTGTTCTTCTTCATCCTGGTCAACAACATCTACGGTGCCATCCCGTTGATCCAGCTCCCCACGTTCTCGCATGTGGGCGGTGCGTACGTGCTGGCGGCCCTTGTCTACTTCACCTGGATCGGCATCGGCGTCAAGAAGAACGGCCTGCGCTACTTCAAGCTGGCCACCGTGCCTTCAGGCGTCCCGTGGTTCATCCTCCCGATCGTGATCCCGATCGAGATCATCTCCAACTTCCTGGTCCGTCCTGTCACGCACAGCCTCCGTCTGTTCGCCACCATGCTCGCAGGGCACCTCATCGTGATGATCGCCGGTTCCGGCATTGAGTTCCTCGTCATGCAGGAGAACGTCCTGCTCAAGGGAACCTCGATCCTGGTCCTGGCCGGTGCGATCGCCATGTACATGCTTGAAGCCCTGATCATGGTCCTGCAGGCCTACGTCTTTACCCTGCTGACTGCGATCTACATCGAAGGCGCACTCCACGCTGACAGCCACTAGGCACCCCGCCCGGCGGCAATACGCCGCCGGGCACAAAGACTTCCCCTCGCGGGGATAGAGCAACCCAAACAACCTGCCACATGGGTGGCATCTTGAAAGGAATAAAAATGGAAGGCAATCTCAACCTCGTAGGTTACGGTCTGTCCGCAATCGGCGGTGGTATCGGTGTTGGCCTCGTATTCGCTGCCTACATCAACGGCGTTGCACGCCAGCCGGAAGCACAGCGCGTCCTGCAGCCGATCGCGTTCCTCGGCCTTGCGCTGACCGAAGCCCTCGCCATCCTCGGCCTGGTCTTCGCCTTCGTTCTCTAGTCCTTAGAACGAAGCGAACTTACAGAACCGAGTAGAAAAGGACGGGTGAAATATGAATCAGCTGATCATCTCAGCCGCCACTGAGGGCGAAGTCAACCCCCTGATGCCCAACATCTGGGAAATGGGCGTTGTCCTCGTGGGCTTTGCCATCCTCATGTTCATCGTGGTCAAGTTCGTTGTCCCGATGTTCGAAAAGACCTTCGCCGAGCGTGCCGAGGCCATTGAAGGCGGCATTGCAAAGGCTGAAAAGGCCCAGGCTGAGGCGTCTGCTGCACTCGAAGAGTACAAGCAGCAGCTGACCGACGCCCGCACCGAAGCCAACCGCATCCGTGAGGAAGCCCGCGCCGAAGGTGCCCAGATCCTCGCGGATCTCAAGGAGAAGGCAGCTGCAGAGTCTGCCCGCATCACGGCGCAGGCCCACGCACAGATCGAATCCGAGCGCCAGGCGGCCGTTGTGTCCCTGCGTTCCGAGGTCGGCACCCTGGCCACCACCCTGGCGGGCCGGATTGTCGGCGAAGCGCTCAACGACGACGAGCGTGCAGCACGGGTCGTGGACCGTTTCCTGGCAGATCTGGAGACCCAGAACGCAGGTGCGGCTAAGTAATGGCAGGCGTATCGAGCGAATCGCTGGCAACAGCACTGGCGGAGTTGGAAGCAAAACTTCCTACGGCGTCGCTGCAGCTGGCAAAGGAACTCTTCGGAATTCTGGGAATGGTGGACAGCTCGGCTGGCTTGCGCCGCGCCCTGACTGACCCGTCCCGCAACGGTGACGAAAAGTCGGCGCTGGTCAGGCAGCTGGTTGGCGGGAAAGTCTCCGCTGATGCTGCAGAGATCGCGGGCGGACTGGCCAGCTTGCGCTGGGCAACGGCCCGTGACATCGGCGATGCACTCGAGACTCTTGCCGCAACGGTGGTCATTTCCGTTGCTGAAAACAAGTCGGCCGTTTCTGCCTCCGGAATCACTGGCCTGGAAGAGCTGGAGAACGATCTGTTCTCCTTCAACCAGGCTGTTGGCTCCAGCCACGAGGTACAACGTGCTCTGTCCGAACCACAGGCCAGTGGTGCGGCGAAGACCGCACTCGCCCTGAAGCTGGTGCCGGCCGCAAGTGAGGAAGCCAAAGTCCTCATCTCGCAGGCCGTCACCCAGCCCCGCGGCATCAAGCCCACGCGGCTGGTTCAGCGGTTCGCCGAACTGGCGGCCAAACGGCAGCAGCGCTGGATTGCAACGGTCAGCGTGACCCGTCCCCTGACGCAGACTCAGCTTGAACGCCTTCAGGCGGGCCTGAATGCCATGTACGGACGGGAATTGAAGGTCAACCTCAACGTTGACCCGTCACTTATTGGCGGCATCCGCGTCCAGGTTGGTGACGAAGTGCTCGACGCTTCGGTCCTCACCAGGCTGGGCCAATTGCAGCGCCAGCTGGCCGGCTAGCCGGACAAGCACAACCCAACTGATAGAAACCCCGGTCACCGGCAACGGTGATCACAAAACAGGAGAGCAGGGACTGCAGATGGCCGAATTGACCATCAACGCCGACGACGTCCGTATTGCGCTGAACGAGTTCGCGGCGTCCTACGAACCCGGAAACGCAGAGCGCGTAGAGGTCGGCCGCGTAACCACCGCTAGTGACGGCATCGCCCGTGTTGAGGGCCTTCCCTCGGTCATGGCGAACGAGCTGCTTCGCTTTGAGGACGGCACGCTGGGCCTTGCCCAGAACCTCGACGTCCGCGAAATCGGCGTCATCATCCTCGGCGACTTCACCGGCATCGAAGAAGGCCAGGAAGTGCACCGCACCGGACAGGTTCTGTCCGTTCCCGTGGGCGACGCCTTCCTCGGCCGCGTTGTCGACCCGCTGGGCGTGCCCATCGACGACCTCGGCGAGATCAAGGCCGAGACCACCCGCGCCCTGGAGCTCCAGGCTCCCGGCGTGACCCAGCGCAAGTCGGTGCACGAGCCGATGCAGACCGGACTCAAGGCAATCGACGCCATGATCCCGATCGGCCGCGGACAGCGCCAGCTCATCATTGGCGACCGCCAGACCGGCAAGTCCGCAATCGCGATCGACACCATCATCAACCAGAAGGCCAACTGGGCTTCGGGCGACGTGACCAAGCAGGTCCGCTGCATCTACGTGGCAATCGGGCAGAAGGCGTCCACCATCGCCGCCATCCGCCAGACCCTCGAGGACAACGGCGCGCTGGAGTACACCACCATCGTGGCGTCCCCTGCCTCCGACCCCGCGGGCTTCAAGTACCTGGCACCGTATGCAGGTTCGGCCATCGGCCAGCACTGGATGTACGGCGGCAAGCACGTCCTCATCGTGTTTGATGACCTCTCCAAGCAGGCTGAGGCCTACCGTGCAGTGTCGCTGCTGCTGCGCCGCCCGCCGGGACGCGAAGCCTACCCGGGCGACGTCTTCTACCTGCACTCCCGCCTGCTTGAGCGTTGTGCAAAGCTCTCCGACGAACTGGGTGCCGGCTCCATGACGGGCCTGCCGCTGATCGAGACCAAGGCGAACGACGTTTCCGCCTACATCCCGACCAACGTCATCTCCATCACCGACGGCCAGATCTTCCTCCAGTCGGACCTCTTCAACGCCAACCAGCGCCCCGCTGTCGACGTGGGTGTGTCCGTTTCCCGCGTGGGCGGTGCCGCACAGGTGAAGTCCATGAAGAAGGTCTCCGGTACGTTGAAGCTGGACCTGGCCCAGTACCGCGACATGCAGGCATTCGCCATGTTCGCCTCGGACCTGGACGCCGCATCCCGCCAGCAGCTGACCCGTGGCGCCCGCCTGATGGAACTGCTGAAGCAGGGCCAGTACTCACCGTTCCCGGTGGAGAACCAGGTTGTGTCCATCTGGGCCGGCACCAACGGCTACCTTGACGACGTTCCGGTTGAGGACATCAGCCGCTTCGAGTCCGAGTTCCTGGAGCACCTGGCGCACAAGTCCTCGATCCTGACCACGCTGGCCCAGACCAACGTGCTGGACGACGACACCGTTGCAGCCCTGAAGTCCGCCATCGTGGACTTCAAGAAGGGTTTCTTCGGCGAGGGCGACAACCACTTGGTAGGCGCCGGCCACGAGGAGCATGAAGCCATCTCCGAGGGCGAAGTCGACCAGGAAAAAATCGTCAAGCAGAAGCGCTAGTTCCGCTGACTGGATGTGCCGGGCCCAAGGGCCCGGCGCATCCGGTCTAAGGAATGTTAGGAAAGGATAAGTATGGGAGCCCAGATTCGGGTCTACCGCCAGAAGATCAGCTCGACCACGTCGATGCGCAAGATCTTCAAGGCGATGGAACTGATCGCTACCTCGCGCATCGGCAAGGCCCGTGCGCGCGTAGCAGCTTCACTGCCTTACGCGAACGCGATCACGCGCGCCGTTTCTGCTGTCGCAAGCCAAAGCGAAATCGACCACCCGCTGACCACTGAGCCGGAGCAGATCCGCCGTGCCGCAGTCCTGGTAATCACCTCGGACCGTGGCCTGGCTGGATCGTACTCGGCGAGCGTGCTCAAGCAGGTGGAAGGTCTCAACGAGCTGCTCCACGCTGAAGGCAAGGAAGTCAAGACGTACCTCGTCGGACGCAAGGCGCAGGCCTACTACGAATTCCGGAACCGTGAGTATTCACGCGTCTGGACCGGAGGCACCGACGCGCCTGAGTTCGCCACCGCCCGTGAAATCGGCGAGGCGCTGCTGACGGATTTCGCAACTGACTATGAAGAGGGCGGCGTGGACGAGATCCACGTGGTGTACACCCGCTTCAAGTCCATGGTTACCCAGGAGCCCACGGTCATCCGCCTGCTTCCGTTGGAAGTAGTGGAAGAGCAGGCCGCTTCTGAATCGGACCTCTTGCCGCTGTACGAGTTCGAGCCGGAAACCGAGCAGGTCCTTGACGCCCTGCTGCCGCGCTACATCGAGTCACGCATCTTCGCGGCCATGCTGCAGGCTGCGGCTTCGGAGCTTGCTGCACGCCAGCGTGCCATGAAGTCCGCAGGCGACAATGCCACGGACCTCATCAAGAAGTACACGCGTCTGCGCAACACGGCCCGCCAGGCTGAAATTACGCAGGAGCTTTCCGAGATTGTTGCCGGCGCCGACGCCCTCGCGTCCTAGCCAGCAGCAGCCCGGATTCCGCTGGACCTGCACCACCACAGATAAACTTAAACCCACGCCATCTACTGAGTGAAGTGAGAGAGATGACTGCCACTGCTACCGAACACGTAGCCGCAACGTCCGGTGCCACCGGCCGCATTGCGCGCGTAATCGGCCCGGTTGTCGACGTCGAATTCCCGGCTGACGCAATCCCGTCCATCTACAACGCACTCACCACCGAGATCACTCTCAACGGTGAGACCAAGACCATCACGTTCGAGACCTCCCAGCACCTGGGTGACAACCTCGTCCGCGCCATCTCCCTGCAGGCAACCGACGGACTCGTCCGCGGCACGTCCGTAGTGGACAGCGGTGCCCCCATCTCCGTACCGGTTGGCGACGGCGTCAAGGGCCACATCTTCAACGTCCTGGGCCAGCCCCTGGACGTTGCCGAGTCGGAACTGAACATCAGCGAACGGTGGCCCATCCACCGCAAGGCACCGAGCTTCGCCTCGCTCGAAGGCTCCACCGAGATGCTGGAAACCGGCATCAAGGTCATCGACCTCCTCACCCCGTACATCAAGGGTGGAAAGATCGGCCTGTTCGGCGGCGCCGGCGTGGGCAAGACCGTCCTGATCCAGGAAATGATCACCCGTGTTGCCCGCAACTTCGGTGGTACCTCGGTATTCGCCGGCGTGGGTGAGCGCACCCGTGAAGGCAACGACCTCTGGGTTGAAATGGAAGAGGCAGGCGTCCTCAAGGACACCGCCCTTGTATTCGGCCAGATGGACGAGCCGCCGGGAACGCGCCTTCGCGTGGCCCTGTCCGCGCTGACCATGGCGGAGTACTTCCGCGATGTCCAGAACCAGGACGTGCTGCTCTTCATCGACAACATCTTCCGCTTCACGCAGGCAGGTTCCGAGGTTTCCACCCTCCTCGGCCGCATGCCTTCCGCAGTGGGCTACCAGCCCAACCTGGCTGACGAGATGGGCCTCCTGCAGGAGCGCATCACGTCCACCAAGGGCCACTCCATCACCTCGATGCAGGCCATCTACGTCCCCGCGGATGACTACACCGACCCGGCTCCGGCAACCACCTTCGCGCACCTGGATGCGACCACGGAACTTTCCCGTGAAATCGCCTCCCGTGGCCTGTACCCGGCAGTTGACCCGCTGACGTCCACCTCCCGCATCCTGGATCCCCAGTACATCGGCAAGGACCACTACAACACGGCTGTCCGTGTGAAGCAGATCCTGCAGAAGAACAAGGAACTCCAGGACATCATCGCCATCCTCGGCGTTGACGAGCTCTCCGAAGAGGACAAGATCGTCGTGTCGCGTGCACGCCGCATCCAGCAGTTCCTCTCGCAGAACACCTACACCGCCAAGCAGTTCACGGGCGTCGAAGGCTCCACGGTTTCCATCAAGGACACCGTCGAAGGCTTCTCCGCCATCTGCGACGGCGAGCTCGACCACATCGCAGAGCAGGCGTTCTTCAACGTCGGCGGCCTGGATGACGTAGAGCGCCAGTGGGCCAAGATCCAGGAACAGACCAAGTAATATGGCTGAGCTTGAGGTTGAGATTGTCGCAGCGGACCACTTCGTGTGGTCCGGAGCGGCCAAGATGGTCAAGGCCCGGACCAGCGATGGTGAAATCGGAATCCTGCCCGGCCACTCGCCCCTGCTGGCGATCCTGGCCGAGGGTGAACTGGCCATCCAGCCGGTTTCGGGAGACCGGATTGCGGTAGACGTCGACGGCGGGTTCTTCTCCGTGGACAACAACCGCGTGGTCATCGTTGCTGACAACGCCCATCTGGGCGGCTCGGCTACCGCTGGGATCCGCTAGCATCACCTTGATGGACGCACCGGGTCTGTTCATCGCCTTGGCAGTCGTTTTTGGATTGCTGATTTTTGCACTGTGCCTTTCGGGGGTGCGCCGCTTCAATCTGCGGCGTGCCCTCGGCACGGTGGACGCCTCCATTTGCATGGCTGGAAACAGTTGGCAGATGGGGGTTTGTCGTTATCAGGACAACGACCTTGAATGGTTCCGGCTGCTCTCCCTCAGCGTGCGGCCCAAGCACAAGTTCAAGCGGCACTCCCTTGAACTGCTCGGCCGGCGGAAGCCCACGGAGGCCGAGGCCGTCAAGGTGCAGCCCGACGTCGTCATTGTTGAACTGCGGTACGAAGGCCAGGACCTGCGCCTCGCCATGAAGTTCGACGCGTATACGGGACTCTCATCCTGGCTGGAAGCCGGCCCGGTCATCGGCATTGGTACTTGGCGCTAGCCAACGTGGACTGGTTCTTCGACATCCGGCTCATCGACGGGCCGGTATATTGGGCTTCCCTCGCCCTCGGGGTGGCGGGCGCCGCCTACCTGCTGCTGCCTCCGTCCGCGCTGGCCAGGCGGACCTGGCTGCTGAAAGTCATCGCCGCCACAGCCGCCGCCTTCGCCCTGGTTGCATCTGTCCACTGGGCACTCATCAACGTCTTCTCCGTCTTCCCGGAAAACATTCCGGACACCGTCCTCCTGTGGGTGGTGCCCGGCGTTGCCGCCCTGCTCCTGCTCCTGCTGAGGATGCCCCGGAACACGTGGCGCCGCGGTGCGGCCGGCCTCGTGGCAGCCCTTTTGGTGGCGGCCCTTTCGGCAGTGCAGATCAACGCCTATTTTGGCCTCCACAAGACGGTCAGCGACCTCTTCGGCGCGGCACTCGCGCGGATCCCCACGCTGGAGCAGGAGTTGATGCGCCAGCCGGGACAGTCCGACGGCGTCGCCCTCCGCGGGTGGGTGCCGCAGGGGGACGTCCCTGCCGAAGGCGAGCTGCGGAAGGCTTTTATCCCCGGGGATAAGTCCGGGATGAACGCCCGGGAGGCCTATATCTACCTGCCGCCCGCCTACTTTGCGCAAAACCGCCCGGCCCTTCCGGTGCTGGTCCTGGTGGCAGGCCAGCCTGGTGGTCCCGCTGACTGGCTGACCGGAGGCCAGCTCCAGTCCCATCTGGACTCCTATGCCGCCGCGCATGGGGGAGTGGCGCCCGTGGTGGTGGTTCCCGACGCCAACGGTTCGCAGTCCGCCAACACCATGTGCATGGACAGCCGGATAGCCCACGCGGACACCTACCTGTCGGAGGACGTGCCGAACTGGATAAAGTCCACCCTCGCGGTGGACACCAACCACAGCCGGTGGGCCGCCGGCGGATTCTCCTTCGGCGGAACGTGCGCCCTGCAGCTCGGAACCAGGCATCCGGACCTGTTTCCCGCCGTCCTGTCCTTCTCCGGCGAGGCAGAGCCGGCAATCGCCAAGGAACGCCAAAAGACCATTGACGCCTCCTTTCCCGGAGACCCCGAAGCCTTCAACCGGCAGACACCCCTGGCCATCATGAAGGAGCAGCGGTTCGACGGCAGCGGCCTGTACTTGACAGCTGGCCAGGACGACCCCGAATTCGTAGCCTACCTCCGCACTTTGGCGGCAGCAGCCACAGAGGCGGGCTTCACCGTGCGCGCCCATGAGGTGGAGCATACCGGGCACTCCTGGGACACTTCCTCGAAGCGGATTGCCGACGCCCTGGACTTCCTGGCAGAGCGGTGGGGGACGGCCGGATGACCGCCGAGAAGCAGGTCCGCACAGTTGCCCTTGCCTGGTCCACAGTGGGGCGGCCCGCGCTGCAGCAGGCCATGGAGGCCCTGAAATCCCTGCCCTTCACGCTGACCGTGCTCGGAATCTTCCTCGCAGCGGGGGCAGTGACCGGAAGCTTCGCGGCCGGCCCGCCGGAACGGCTGCTCTGGCTTGCCGGAGTGAGCGGCCCGGGCCTCCGTGACGGCAACTGGTGGTCGCTCTTTACCAGCATGTTCTTCGCCACCAACCCTCTGGCCTACCTGGCCGCATCGCTGATGATTGTCCTGCTCCTCGGCCTGGCCGAACGCAAGCTGGGCACCCGTGCAGCGATCGCACTCCTGCTGGGAGGCCAGTTTGCTGCCGTCACGCTGTTCCTGCTGGCAACCCAGCTCGCCGGTTACGCGCAGGACGGCTGGCTGGACAGGATGGCCGATGACATCCTGATCGGTCCCTACGCGCCGTTGCTCACCGCAGGGCTTGCCGGCAGCGCCCGGCTGCCGGTCCTCTGGCAGCGCCGGCTGCGGACAGCATCCCTGTCCGTTTCCCTCCTGCTGGTCCTCTACGTGGGACACGCCGAAACCGTCCTCGGCCTCCTGGGGGCAATTCTGGGGCTGGTTGCCGGCTGGTGGATCCAGGGGGACCAGGGCCAACTGCACCGGCATCGCTCAACCGGGCGCGAAACCAGGAACCTCCTGGCCCTCACGGTGGCCGTCTTCGCTGTCGGTCCAATCCTGACCGGGATCGCGCGGGCGCCCACGGGACCGCTGGCACTCCTGCGCGACATGGTGCTGAACCCGATCCCGACGCTGGGGCAGCTGACGCTCAACTGCGGCAGCACGGTGGAGGCTTCCTGCCTCGAGGCCGGCCGTGCGGGTTTTGCAGGGCCGCTGGGCCTGGCCCTGGCAGTGGTCCCGGTGGCCCTGCTGCTGATCTGCGCGGACGGCATGCGGCGCGGCCGGCGGCTGGCCGTGAACATTGCCATTGTCATCCAGCTCGCCGTGACAGCCCTGGCGGCCGTCTACCTCGCCCTGTTCGCGTTGGTGCCTGCCCGCGTGGTGGGCCCGAAGGCGGGGGCGATGGGCTCTGCTTTTGCCCACGTCCTTCCGCTGGTTGTGGTGCCGCTGCTGCTGGCGCTGGTTCTTTGGCTCAACCGGCGGCAGTTCCGGGTGCAGACGGCGCCGTCAGCCCGGCGGTTGCTTGGAGCCGTGGTGGGCGGGTCGTGGCTCGTCCTGGCAGCTTCGTATGCCGTTGCCTGGTTCTGGGCGGGAGGACTGGCGCGCGACGGCGGCGTGCTGGGCCTCCTGGCCGAGCTGGCCAGGCAGTATGTCCCCGTGCCCATCCCGCAGCAGTACCACCGCATCTTTGCTGAGCGCAACGCAGTGGAGTCCGTGCTCTTTGCCTATTCGGGGCCGGTGTTCTGGGTCATCGCGCTGGCGGCCGTGTGGTGGGTGCTCCTGGGCAAGGCCCGCGGGACGGACTCCGGTGCGGAGGACCGGGAACGGGCGCGGGCATTGCTGCGCCAGGGCGGCGGCCCGCTCTCCTGGATGGCGCTGTGGGAACCCAACAGCTACTGGTTCAGTCCTGACGGCAAGGGTGCCGTTGCCTTCCAGCAGCACGGCAGCGTTGCCCTGACCCTCGGTGGCGCTTTCGGGCCCAGCGATGCCCAGCAGGCCGTGACCGAAGGGTTCCTGGCGTACTGCCGGGGGCATGCCATGATTCCGGCGCTGTACTCGTGCGATGACTCGGTATGGCCTGCCTTGAAGGAACGCGGGTTTTCCCGGGTTGCAGTTGCACAGGAGACACGCCTGCCGATCCGCCAGCTTGAGTTCAAGGGGAAGGAATGGCAGAACGTCCGGACAGCCCTTAACCGGGCTGCGAAGCTGGGCGTGCACGCCGTGTGGGGCCCCTACCACTCACTGCCGGCGGCCCTCCGGTCCAGGTTGAGCGAGGTTTCCGAGGAGTGGGCGGCAGGGAAGTCCGTCCCCGAGATGGGCTTCACCCTGGGCGGCGTGGATGAGCTTGAGGACGACGAGGTGCTGTGCTGCCTCGCCGTGGATGAGGGCGGGACTGTCCATGGGGTTACCAGTTGGCTTCCCGTGTACGAGGGCGGGCGGCTGGTCAGCCGCACGCTGGACGTGATGCGCCGCGGCAGCGAGGGTTTTCCCGGGGTGATGGAGTTCCTTATCGCCTCCGCGGTGCTGGAGCTGCGCGGATCCGTGGAGGTCATCTCCCTGTCCGGGTCCCCGCTGGCCAGCCGTCCCGCAGACCAGGCAGGAAACCAGGCGGATGGTTCGGACGACGGGGCGGGCGAAGGGGAAGGCGCCCAGGCGGGGCCGGAGAACCTGGTGCGGATCCTGGACCTGGTGGGGCACGCACTGGAGCCTGTCTACGGATTCCGGTCCCTGGCGGCATTCAAGTCCAGGTTCAAGCCCGAGTACCGGGCGCTCTACCTCTACTACCAGGACCCGCTTCACCTGCCGGCCATCGGCCGGGCCCTGACCCGCGCCTACCTGCCAGGGCTTTCCCTGCCGCAGGGCGCCCGACTGGTCCGCAAACTGGTGAAATGAATTCGGGTAATAACAACAATGGTCCCCGGCATTTATGCCGGGGACCATTGTTTCGCTGCCGGCCGCAGCAGCGGCCGGAATGCGGGACTAGACCAGCGTTACGCCGGTAGCCTGGGGACCCTTGGCACCCTGGCCGATTTCGAACTGAACGCGCTGGTTCTCGTCGAGGGTCTTGAAGCCGCCGGTCTGGATTTCGGAGTAGTGGACAAAAACGTCCCCGTCCGAGTCATCCGGGGTAATGAAGCCGAAGCCCTTTTCAGCGTTGAACCACTTGACGGTTCCCTGTGCCATTTATTTCTCCTCATTATGGAACTTATTAAGATCGGCACACCTCGTGCCGGCCTTGGTCACTCCGCGAGAAGAATCCTGAATTACCGTCCCGGAAAGGGATTCGGCGCTGCAGGAGCTTCGCGCTCGCAACATGTCTTGCGAGCATGAAAAACACCTACACAAAGACTGAGACAAGAATTTCATGCCCGTTCCCGCAGGTCAACGGTTTGCGCGGTGAAACGGACAAATTTTCGGCAAAAAACAGGTTAATGCGCATGTCAGGGGCTTATTCAAGCAGGGTTTTAACGCCGCGCCGCGGGCGTCAGAAAAGCCGGGATTCGCTGTCGTCAACGCCGCGCATGGCGTCGTAGTCGAGGGTCACGCAGTCGATCCCGCGGTCGTTGGCGAGGACCTTTGCCTGCGGCTTGATTTGCTGGGCCGCAAAGATCCCGCGGACCGGGGCCAGCAGGGGGTCGCGGTTGAGCAGTTCGAGGTAGCGCGTCAACTGCTCCACGCCGTCGATATCACCGCGGCGCTTCAGCTCAATGGCCACCGTGGCGCCCTGGGCGTCGCGCGCCAGGATGTCCACCGGGCCGATCGCCGTGAAGTACTCCCGGCGAATGAGGGAGTAGCCGGTTCCGAGTGTTTCGATCTGCTCCGCCAGGAGCCGCTGCAGGTCCGCTTCCACCCCGTCCTTGATCAGGCCGGGGTCCACGCCGAGGTCGTGGGAGGACTCATCGAGTTTTTCGTGGATGTTGATGATCAGCCGGTCGTCGGTCTTGGCCGACTGCACGGTCCACTGCTCCACCACCCCGAGTTCGAGGTCCACCTCCTCCGGGGAGGAAACCCGGAGCGTCGCCGGCGGGCTCATCCAGTTGAGCGGTTTGTAGGAACCGCCGTCTGAATGGACCAGGACGGAGCCGTCGGCCTTCACCAGCAGGAGCCTGGTGGCCAGCGGGAGATGGGCTTTAAGCCGGCCAACGTAATCAACGGAGCATCGGGCTATGACAAGTCGCACGCCGTACAGACTACCGTCTGCAGGGTGCGGGCTCCGCCGTTGGTCCCCCTGCCACGGCGGGTGCCGCAGGCCGGCCCAGGAGCTAAGCGGCCAGCCGCTGGGGCAGAATGGATGCATGCCGCGCTCCAACCGTCCCCGACGTCCCGTTTCCGGAAAGGGTACCGGGTCCGGAAGGACGGGCGCCGGAAAGAAGGGCAGCCAGGACATCCCCGAACTCGACCTCGAACGGGCACGTGCCGGCATCGCGCGGCGGGAGAGCGCGCCCGACGGCGAATGGATGGTCCGCACCATGACGGCCCGGAATGCCGAGAAAACCTATATCTGCCCTGAATGCTCCACTGCGGTGCTGCCCGGCGTGGCCCACCTGGTGGTCTGGAAGGATGACCACCTGTTCGGGGCCGCCGCCGGCCTGGCGGAGCGGCGGCACTGGCACACCAACTGCTGGATGTCGCGCAGTTACCGCTACCGCTAGCGGCAGCGGGCAAAGACGCGTCCGCTGTCGCTAAGCTGGCAGGCATGACTTTTGACCCGGCGTCGTACGAATTCCGCCAGCCCGCAGGGCCCACCCCCATCCGCGCCTCCACGGTGCTGCCGGCCCGGCGCGAGAACGTTGAGCTGCACACGGAGGACGGCCACGTCCTGGTGGGGGAGCTGGCGCTGCCGGAATCCGGCCCCGTGAAGGCCACCCTGATCACCCTTCATCCGCTTCCAACCCACGGCGGATTCATGGACTCGCACGTTTACCGCAAGGCGTCCTACCGCCTGCCGGCGCTTGCCGGGGTTGCGGTGCTCCGCTTCAACACGCGGGGCACCGGCTCGCCCCGCGGAACCAGCAGCGGCGCGTTCGAAGAAGGCATCGGGGAGCGCCATGACATTGAGGCCTCGGTCCGCTTCGCCGTGGAACGGGGCCTGCCCAACCGCTGGCTCGTGGGGTGGTCCTTTGGCACGGAGCTTGCCCTGATGTACGGCGCGGTGGAGCCAGTGGCGTCCCAGATCGAGGGCGCGGTCCTGCTCTCGCCCCCGCTGCACCGCGCAACGGACGAACACCTGCGCCTGTGGGCGGAATCCGGGAAGCCGCTCACGGTACTGGTCCCGGAGCACGACGACTTCCTCAAGCCGGACGAAGCCGCCGCCCGGTTCAGCCTGGTTCCGCAGGCCCGCGTGGTGGGGGTGGACGGCGCCAAGCACCTGTGGGTGGGGGAGAAGTACGCCTCCCGCGTGCTCAACGAGATAGTGGATGACGTCACCGAGGCAGGATCGGGCGCTGCCGGGCTGCCGCACGAATGGAGCGGGCCGGCGGCTACGGCCTCGGCCTAGGGAGCGGCAGCCTCGGCTCGGAGCGAAGGGCCCGCCGGCGCGGCCGGCTTAGTGCTGGTCCTGCCTGACGATGTAGATCTCCCTGACCAGCAGCAGGACGGCAGCAGCCGTGGGGATGGCGATCAGTGCGCCGAGCACGCCCAGCAGGCTGCCGCCGGCAATGACGGAAATCACGGCGACGGCGCCGGGGACCGCCACGGCTTTCTGCATGATGCGCGGCGAGATGAAGTAGGCCTCGAACTGCAGGTAGGCGAAGTAGCAGATCCCGTAGACCGCCGCCACCTGCCAGCCCTCGGTGAGCGAGACCAGCAGCACCACGATGCCCGCGATCATGCCGCCCACCAGCGGGATGAAGGCGAGCAGGGCCACCACAAAGGCCAGCAGCAGGGCGAAGGGGATGCCCACGATGGTCATCACGATGAAGGCGAAGGTCGCGTTCAGGAGGGCAACCACCGCCTGGCCGATCACGTAGTTGCCCACCGAGCGGGTGATTTCCTCGGACAGGGCTTCAACGCGGTGCCGCCGGGAGCGCGGCGCCAGCCGGTAGCCCCACTTCTTCATCGCGGGCAGGGCGGCGAGGAAGTAGAGGCTCAGCACCAGGACAATCAGGGTGCCGAAGAGGCCGTTGGCCACGGTGGAGCCAAAGCCCACCACGCCTCCGAAGATTCCGCCCATCGCGGCAGGATCGTTCACGAACTTCTCCAGTTCCTCCGTGACCCGGTCGCGCACGCCGAACTGGTCGTCCAGGCTGCGGAAAAAGTCGGAGTCGATGAAGTCCCGGATCCACACTGGTGCCTGCTCGACGATCTGGGTGACCTGCTCCACGATGGTGGGAATGAGGGTGGCAAAAAATCCGACGACGGCGCTCACCAGCACCGTGACGGACACCAGGATTCCGGCGGGGCGGGGGATCTTCCGGCTTTCCAGCCAGCTGACCACAGGTTCCAGGCCCAGCGCGATGAACAGCGCCGCCACAATCCACAGCAGCAGCTGGGTGGTGTTGGAGCCAATCCAGTAGACCAGCAGGGCAAGTCCGACGCCCACCGTCCCCATGAAACCCATGTAAAGGGGATGCTGCGGCGAGATCCGGGGGCCTGGGCTGCCAAACTGCGGCTGCACGGTGCTGTCCTGTGCTGCCTCTTCCCCGTTCTGGCGGGAGTACTCCGGCGGCATTTCGAACCGAAGCCGGGGCTGGGCACCCGGCAGCGGCTGGCGCAGGCGGTGGAGCAGCAGCCCGAGTGCGGCCGCCGCGGGCCTCTTCCGGCGGGCAGCTGCAGTAACCTGCGGAGCGGCTGCCGGCGGCTGCCCACCCCCCGGGTTCTCTGGCGCCGCGGAGGATTCGTCCGTCTTGTCAGTCACTGGTTTTAAGGGCCTGTTCCGTAGGTGGCACCGCGTCCGCGGGCCGGTGTGATGATCATCGCAAACACTATCAGCAGCCTTGTCAACAGCAGCGGAACAGCCCGGCTGCAGGTGCGCTGGAGGTCCCCCGGGAAGCCCCGATCCGGGCCTTCCATAACAAAACGGATACTATTGATAGGAAACCCCCGCTGATGATAGGTGTTCCCTTGCGTTTAAAGACTGCAGTCGCACTCGTGCTGCTCGGCCTCCTGACACTTCTGGCCGGCATCGGCCAGAGAACCATCTGGGCCCCCGCCGAGACTTTTACGGCAACCGCTCCGGCGGATGCTGCCGAAGCGCCGCTGACCGTGATCGACCAAAAGCTGCGCACCCTTCACGGCGGGACCGTCAAGATCACCATTGAGGGCGACGGTAACTTCCTCCTGGCAGCAGGCCGGCCGGACGACGTGGACGCGTGGGTGGGCCAGACTGCGCACAACACCATCACCGGCGTCTCCGCGGACGAGAAGTCGCTGCAGGTTGAACACGCCGACGGCGAAGCCACCGCACCCAACCCCGCCGGCTCGGACCTGTGGGTTTCCACCGAGAACGCGAGCAGCGAGCTTGAGTACTCGTGGACCGCGCCGGCGGACGGCGACTGGGCCCTCCTGCTCGCCTCGGACGGAACCAAGCCCGCGCCGGCCACCATTTCCATGACGTTCCCCAATGACACGTCCACGCCCTGGGCCATCCCGCTGATCGTTCTCGGCTCGCTGCTGATCCTGGGCGGAATCGCCCTTGCCCTGCTCTCCGCCCGCAAGCGCAACGGCGAAGGGGACGGCAAGGGCAGCGGCTTTGCACAGCGCGCCCGGGCCCGCAAAGAGGCAGGGTCCTCCCGGGTCACCATGGCGGCCGCCGGCATGGTGGCTGTTGCAGTCGTGGCCGGAACCGGTGCCGCCGCAAGCGCCACCTCGCCGGCGCCTTCCGCGGACCCGTCTGCCGCTGCTTCGCCTGCCGCGCAGGAGCAGTCCGGTTCACCCGTGCTGCTGGATGCCCAGTTCCGCAGGATCCTGGAGCAGGTCTCCAGTGCCGTTGACGCCGGCGATGCCGCAAAGGATGCGGCCAA
This sequence comes from Arthrobacter sp. BB-1, assembly GCF_006151685.1. Classification (NCBI taxonomy): domain Bacteria; kingdom Bacillati; phylum Actinomycetota; class Actinomycetes; order Micrococcales; family Micrococcaceae; genus Arthrobacter; species Arthrobacter sp. BB-1. Next base: position 158,670 of record NZ_VDEV01000022.1, on the reverse strand, counting down.
ACTCGCGGACCGCGTGGGTGGCACCGAGCTTGAAGTCCGCACCCAGAACTACAAGATCCGCTCCCAGGTGGGCTCCTACGAGCCACGCATGCCGGTCCGCTCCACCAAGCTGCTCACCACGGTGGTGACCAGCGACCGCGAGTGGCCGCGGTCCGTCATGGCCGTGACCCAGGGCGATGGCAACGTGGTGCCCCAGCTGCTGACACTGGTGCAGCCCTCTCCCCGAGAGAACTACAAGCTGGTGGAAACCAACCCGCTGCAGCCCGGAACCACCTTCCCCACCATCAACCGGGACGGTACGGAGACCCTGGCTGCCGGCGATAAGACCGGCCTGCTCTACAGCGGCGAAGAAGCCATGTCCGGCCTTGCCGACCGCCTGACCTCCGCTGATTCCGCCTACAAGGACAAGCTCGTGGAAGGGGAGTCCTCGCCGTACATTGCGGACACCCTGTCCTACCAGGCCGAGGTGGTGAAGGCCGGCGAGAACGGCAACTTCTCCTTCACCCACAAGGTGGCTCCCGAAAACACCGTTGTGTTCCGGACGGCAGACGGCGGCGCCCTGGTCCTGGGCAGGATCAATTTCGGCTTCGAGGGAACCCCCAAGGCCTCGGGTGACAAGCTCACCATCGGTGACGATGCCGCAGCCCTGGCCGGCGGCAAGGAAACCACCACCGGCATGGTCCTGAGCTTCGCCGAGTCCGTGGCCGTGTACGTGCCGCCGGCAGGGTCCACCGACCCGATGAAGCTCGTCGCCGCGACCCGCGGCCTGACAGGGGCAAGCTTCAAGTAACCCCGGTTCCGGCAGTAGCCCCGGCAGCGGCCGGAGTGGCTAGAGTGGAAAGCATGAGTTCGCCAGCTTCCCGCCCAGTCCCTCCTGCCGCTGCCAACCTGCTTAACCTGCGCGGCGCCGTCGACCTTTCCACGCTGAAGCAACGCCCGGCGTCCCCCGCCGGGACCGGAACGCCCCAGCCCGCCGCACCCGGTGGCGCCGCGGGAGCGGCCCCCGGCGCCCCCGGCTCGGCCCCTAACGCTCCGGAACTGAAAGTCAACGTCACCGAAGGCAACTTCCAGCAGTTGGTGGAGCTGTCCGCGCAAGTGCCGGTTGTTTTTGCGCTGTGGGCCTCCTACTCGCCCGAGTCCGCAACCATGCTGGACGTCCTGGAGCGGGTGGTGGCAAGCTACGGCGGCCGCCTGGTCCTCGGTGCCGCTGACATCGAGGCGTTCCCGCAGCTGGCCCAGGCCTTCCAGGTGCAGGCCGTGCCCACCGCGGTGGCCGTCCTCAAGGGCCAGCCCGTACCGCTCTTCCAGGGCGGCGCAGACGAACAGCAGGTCCGGAGCCTCTTCGACGAACTGCTGAAGGTGGCGGCGGCGAACGGCGTGACCGGCAGCCTGGGCGCCGGTGCCGATGAAGACGACAGCCCCGCGCCCCTGCCGCCGCTGCACCAGGCAGCCTATGACGCCATCGAGGCGGAGGACTACGCCGCCGCAGCGGAGGCGTACCGCCAGGCGCTGGCCGCGATGCCCGCGGACCACGAGGCGAAGGCCGGCCTGGCCCAGGTGGAGCTGATGGCGAGGCTGCAGCCGCTGTCCGCGCAGGACAGCGAAGCCCTGCGGGCGCTGGCAGCCAACGAGCCGGACAACCTTGAGGCGCAGCTGGGCGTGGCGGACCTGGACGTGGCAGGCGGCCACGTGGAGGATGCCCTGAACCGGCTGGTCACTTTTATCGGCAGGAACTTCGGCCCGGAACGTGAAACTGCCCGCGTCCGCCTGCTGGAGCTGTTCGACGTGGTGGGTGCCTCCGACGAACGGGTGGCCAAGGCACGCCAGGCGCTCGCGCGGGTCCTTTTCTAGTGCCGGCGCTGTTCCAGCCGCTGCAGCTCCGGGGGCTGGAGCTGCAGCACCGGGGCTGGGTTTCGCCCATGTGCCAGTACAGCTGCGATCCCGACGACGCCCCCGGGGTGCCGAATGACTGGCACCTGATGCACCTGGGGTCCTTCGCCGCCGGCGGCGCAGCGCTGATCCTCACCGAGGCTGCCGCCGTCAACGCCGCGGGCAGGATCAGCCCCCGGGATGCCGGCCTGTACAACGACGCGCAGGCCGAAGCCTGGCAGCGGATCACGTCCTTCGTGCACCGGCACGGCCCGGCAGAGGCCAAGATCGGCGTGCAGTTGGCCCATGCCGGCAGGAAGGCCTCCACGTACTGGCCCTTTTCCGGCAGGCAGGGCAGCGTGCCGGAGTCCGACGGCGGCTGGGCCACCGTGGGCCCCTCGGCGTCGGCCTTTGACGGCTATGCCGTTCCCGCCGCCATGACAGAGGAACAGATCCAGGGGGTGGTGGGCGACTTCGCCGCCGCCGCCGGGCGTGCGGTGGACGCAGGCTTTGACACCATGGAAATCCACGGCGCCCACGGGTACCTGCTGCACCAGTTCCAAAGCCCGCTGATCAACACCCGCAATGACCAGTGGGGCGGGAACGAAGCCGGCAGGAACCGCCTGATGCTCGCAGTAGTGGACGCAGTCCGGGCAGTCATCCCGGAATCCATGCCGCTGCTGTTGAGGATCTCAGCCAGTGACTGGGCAGAAGGCGGTGTGGACCTGGCCGCCTCCGTGCGCCTGGCCCGGCAGGCCGCTGACCACGGGGTGGACCTCATTGACGTTTCCAGCGGGGGTGCCGTGGCCCATCAGCAGATCAAGGCCGGCCCCGGCTACCAGACCGGTTTCTCCGCCGCCATCCGCAAGGAAGCCGGAGTGGCCACCGGGACCGTCGGCCTGCTGACCTCGGCCGGACAGGCTGAACACGCCGTTGCCACCGGACAGGCTGACGGCGTCCTCATTGCCAGGGCAGCGCTGCGCGACCCGCACTGGTGGCTGCGGGCCGCCTTTGAACTGGGCCACGACATTGCATGGCCGCCGCAATACGAACGCGCCGTTCCGCGGCGTTCCTTCTGATGTCCGGTTCCAGGGCGGCCCGCCCGTAGCAGGAAGGCGCCGCACCTGGAAGGCACTGCAGCTGGAGGGCAGTACAGCATAAGGCGGCCCCACTTACTGCCCCGCGGGAGGGCCCGGAGGGGTGGGCTGAGGGCTACGCTGGCTTCATGACTGCTCCGCAACCCGGCCCCGTGCAGCCACCGGGCCCGGCACCCCATCCCGGCCCGGAACACCTGCCTGCCCTGTCCATCAGGGGCCTGGCCAAGCGTTTCGGCGGCAAAATCGCCGTCGACGGCCTCAGCCTCGACGTGCCGGCAGGTTCCTTCTACGGGATTGTGGGCCCCAACGGCGCCGGCAAGACCACCACGCTGTCCATGGCCACCGGCCTGCTGCGGCCGGACTTTGGAACAGCGGTGGTCCACGGCGTGGACGTATGGCAGCGGCCGCTGGAAGCCAAACGGCTGATGGGCATCCTGCCGGACGGGGTGCGGCTGTTCGACAGGCTGACCGGAGAGCAGCTGATCACTTACGCCGGGCTGCTGCGGGGAATGGACAAGGATGTTGTGGCCTCCCGCGTAGCGGACCTGCTCGCGGCCATGGACCTGCAGGATGACGCCGGGACGCTGGTGGTGGACTACTCCGCCGGCATGACCAAGAAGGTGGCGCTGGCCTCCGCCCTGATCCACGCGCCCAGGCTCCTGGTCCTGGATGAACCCTTCGAGGCAGTGGACCCCATCTCCGCGGCCAACATCCGCTCCATCCTGGACAGCTACGTCGCCTCCGGGGGCACTGTTATCGTGTCCAGCCACGTCATGGACCTGGTCCAGCGCATGTGCGACCACGTGGCAGTGGTGGCCACCGGCCGGCTCCTGGCCGCGGGAACCGTGGACGAGGTCCGCGCCGGAGCAACGCTTGAGGACCGGTTCGTCCAGCTGGTTGGCGGCCGCAGCCACACGGAGGGGCTGGAATGGTTGCGCACCTTCTGAGGCTCAAGCTCACCCTGCTGCGCAACGGCCTGCGGCGCAGCCCCTGGCAGCTGGTGGGCATGGCCTTCGCCGGACTCTATGCTCTCGGCCTGGTGGCGACGCTGGTGGTGGTCCTGGTCCTGCTGCGGAACGCGCCGCACGAACTCGCCTACGCCGCCGTGGTGCTGGGCGGATCCGCTGCCATCCTGGGCTGGGGGATTGTGCCGGTGGTGGCGTCCGCGACCGACATGACCCTGGACCCCGCACGCTTCACAACCTTCGCCATCCCCATGAAGCAGATGCTCGCAGGGCTGGCATTGGGCGGACTGATCGGAATTCCCGGAGTGGCCACCTCCCTCGTTGCCCTGGCAACAGTGGTGACGTGGTCCCGGGCCGTCCTTCCCGCGCTCGCCGCCTTTGCCGGAGCAGTGCTGGGGGTGCTGACCTGCGTGGTCATCGCCAAGGTGGTCACAACCGCTACGGCCAGCCTGGCGGCGTCACGGCGCTTCAAGGACGTCAGCGCCATCGCGTTCATGGTGCCCCTGGTCCTGATGGGACCCATCGTGGCCGGAGTGGGCCAGGGCATCTCCTCGTCCGCAGGGTTCCTTCCCGGCTTTGCCCGGGCGCTGTCCTGGACACCGCTCGGAGCCCCGTGGTCCATTGCCGGCGATGCCGCCGCCGGCCAGCCAGGCAAGGCAGCATTGAAACTGCTCCTTTCCACGGCAACACTTGCCGCCCTGGCGTGGGTCTGGAAGCTGCTGCTGGAGCGCGCGCTGGTGACCCCTCCCTATGCGGGCGGCGGGAAGCGGAAGGCCGGCAAGCTGGGGCTGCTGGGGGTCCTGCCGCCGGTCCCCGCCGGCGCGGTGATGGCCAGGTGCCTCACGTACTGGTTCCGGGACCCGCGGTACTCGGGCTCCCTGGTGGTGATCCCGCTGCTTCCCGTGGTGCTGCTGTTCCAGGGCAGCCAGACCGGGGAATACAGCAGCCTGGCTTCCCTCGCCCCGCTGTCCGCATTCATCCTCGCCTGGTCCATCTCTGCCGACGTGTCCTACGACAGCACCGCCTTCGCCCTGCACCTGGCCACGGGCGTCCGGGGCGTGGCGGACCGGCTGGGCCGCGCCTTGGCCTGCCTGGCGTTCGCGCTGCCCGTCGTGCTCGTGTTTGCCGTGGGCTACTCCGCTCTCACCGGGAAGTGGGATGCCCTGCCCGGCCAGCTGGGCCTGAGCCTGGGCGTCCTGTTCACCGGGCTGGGCCTGTCCTCGGTGGTCTCCGCACGGTACACCGTGGCCGTTCCGCTGCCGGGCGACAGCCCGTTCAAGAAACCGCCCGGCAACGTGGGGCAGACCCTCGCGGTGCAGTTCGGCGGCCTGCTGGTCCTGATGGCCCTGGTCCTGCCCGAGGCCGTCCTCATGATTGCCCAGCTGGTCACCGGCAACAGCCTCTTCGGCTGGATCAACCTCGCCGCAGGGACTGTTCTGGGGCTGGGCCTGTTCGTGGCAGGAGTCCGGCTGGGCGGAAAATGGCTGGATGCCCGTGGCCCCGAGCTCCTGGCACAGGTGGCCGTCAACCGCTGAAAACTTCGGAAGGAACAGCATGGAAGTAGTCATCCTCAACGGCAGCAAGCAGATCGGTAAACTCGCCGCTGACGCCATCGAGGAGCTCCTGCGGCGCAAGCCGGGCGCCGTCCTGGGCCTGGCCACGGGCTCGTCCCCGCTGCCCGTCTACGATGAGCTGGCCGCGCGGCACGGGCGGGACGGCTTGGACTTCAGCCGGGCGCAGGGATTTGCCCTGGACGAATACGTTGGCCTCCCTGCCGGCCATCCCGAGTCCTATCGGGAAGTCATCCGGCGCGAGTTCACCAGCCGGGTGAACGTCGCCCCGGAAAACGTCCACAGCCCGGACGGCACAGCCACGGACATCCCGGCCGCGTGCCTCGCCTACGAGGAAGCCATCGCCGCCGCCGGCGGGATCGACCTGCAGCTGCTGGGGGTGGGTACGGACGGCCATATCGCGTTCAACGAGCCCGGGTCCTCCTTCGCCTCCCGGACCCGCATCAAGAGCCTCATCGAGCAGACACGCCGGGACAACGCCCGGTTCTTCAGCAGCCTGGCCGAGGTCCCGCACCATGTCCTGACCCAGGGCCTCGGAACCATCATGGACGCGCGGCACGTCATCCTGCTGGCAACGGGCGCGCGGAAGGCCCAGGCGGTCCGTGACTTCGTGGAGGGCCCCGTCTCGGCCATCTGCCCAGCGTCGATCCTCCAGTTCCATCCGCACGCCACCGTCCTCCTGGACGAGGCAGCCGCCTCGGCCCTGAAGCTGGCGGATTTCTACCGCCACACCTATGACAACAAGCCCGCCTGGCAGGGCCTCTGACCGCGTGCTGACGGCCGGTGACCAGCCAGGGTGCCGCGGGGAAAAGTACGACGGCGGCCGGTTCCGGGCGGCGCGGCGGCAGCCTTCGGCGTCGAACGTGCGGCCGCCGGAACGGCTAAGATGGTTCGCATGACTAGCATGACGGACCCTCTCGAGAACGACCCGATGCGCGAGCTTTCCGGGGCTGGATCGTCCACAGCCACCATTGAGCGCGAGGAACTGCGCCAGGAAGTGGAACCCGGGGACCGGGAGCGCTTTTCGCACTATGTGCGCAAGGAAAAGATCATGGAGTCCGCGCTGACCGGGGAGCCTGTCATCGCCCTGTGCGGCAAGGTCTGGACGCCGGGCCGGGACCCGCAGAAGTTCCCGGTGTGCCCGATGTGCAAAGAGGTCTATGACGGCCTCCGCCCGGGCAACGACGGCGGCAAGGGTCCCGGAGGGGACTCGGGCAACAACAAATAGTGACGGAGACGCTCTTTGGCGGCCCCACCCTGCCACCGGCCTACCCGGAACGCGCAGCCTGGGGAACCGCCCCGAAACTCCGTGCCTGGCAGCAGGAAGCGCTTGACCTCTATCTGCGCAACAGCCCCCGCGACTTCCTGGCGGTGGCAACCCCCGGAGCCGGTAAAACCACCTTCGCCCTCCGCGTTGCGTCCACGCTCATCGACTCCGGCGCCGTCAACCGGGTAACCATCGTGGCGCCCACCGACCACCTCAAGCGCCAGTGGGCGGATGCTGCGGCCAGGGTGGGCATCGCCATCGACCCCAATTTCAAGAACTCGGACGGCCAGCACGGCCGCGGCTTCATCGGAGTGGCCGTCACCTACGCGCAGGTGGCCAGCAAACCGCTGCTCCACCGTGCCAAGACCGAGGCTGCGCGCACCCTGGTGATCCTGGACGAGATCCACCACGGCGGCGAGGCCCTGTCCTGGGGCGACGGCCTGCGGGAAGCGTTTGACCCCGCGGTGAGACGGCTCTCGCTCACCGGTACGCCGTTCCGGTCGGACACCTCGCCCATCCCGTTCGTGGAGTACGCCGAGGACCGGGACGGGATCCGCCGCTCCAAGGCCGACTACACGTACGGCTACGGCAACGCCCTGCGAGACCACGTGGTCCGCCCGGTGATGTTCATGGCCTATTCGGGGCAGATGCGCTGGCGGACCAGTGCCGGTGAAGAGATGGCGGCATCGCTGGGGGAAGCGGCGGTCACCAAGGACATCACCTCGCACGCGTGGCGGACCGCCCTCAATCCTGCCGGTGAGTGGATCCCGGCTGTCCTGGCCGGCGCGGACAAGCGCCTCAGCGAGGTCCGGCGCACCGTCCCCGACGCCGGCGGGCTGGTGATCGCCACGGACCATGAGGACGCGCGGGCGTATGCCGGGCAGCTGAAGAGGATCACCGGGGAATCGCCCACGGTCATCCTGTCCGACGACGCCAAGGCATCCAGCAAGATCGAGGAGTTCACAGCCAGCGAGAAGCGCTGGATGGTGGCCGTCCGCATGGTGTCCGAAGGCGTTGACGTGCCCCGGCTTTCCGTGGGCGTGTACGCCACATCAACCTCAACGCCGCTGTTTTTTGCCCAGGCAGTGGGGCGGTTCGTGCGTGCCCGCAAGCGCGGGGAAACGGCGTCGGTCTTCCTGCCTTCGGTGCCGCAGCTGATGGCTTTGGCCAACTCCATGGAGGCGGAACGGGACCATGCCCTGGACCGCCCCGAGAAGGAGGACGGCGACGGCCTCTTCAATCCCGAAGACTCGCTTATGGAGGAGGCCAACCGCGAGGAGAAGGCCTCCGACAGCCTGACCAAGGGCAAGTTCGAGGCCCTGGACTCGCAGGCGTCTTTTGACCGCGTCCTGTTTGACGGCGGCGAGTTCGGCACCGGCGGCGAGGTGGGGTCCGACGACGAAATGGACTTCCTCGGCATTCCCGGCCTGCTGGACGCCGAACAGGTGGGCACGCTCCTCCGGCAGCGCCAGCACGAGCAGCTGAACCGGAAAAACCGGAAGGCGCCGGCTGCAGCTGAAAGTGCGGCGCCCGCCGTCCCGGACCACCGGATGCTGATGGACCTCCGGAACGAGCTGGCCAAGAACGTGGCAGCCTGGTCAGCCCGGACGGGGACCCCCCACGGCGTGGTGCATACCAAGCTGCGGACCGTGTGCGGCGGGCCGCCCGTTGCGCAGGCAAACGAGGAGCAGCTTCAGTCCCGCCTGCGGAAACTCCAGGACTGGTTCATCGGCCGCAAGTAGGGCCGCGCCGCCAGGGACGGTCAGGCGACGTCCACGCCGCCGAGTTCCATTTCGGCCACAGCGTCCTCCAGGTCCTCTGCTATCCCCGCGGTCAGGGACCGGAGGACGGTGACCGAGTAGCCTGCCTGGACGGCGTCCAGGGCGGTTGCCATGACGCAGTAGTCGGTGGCGATGCCCACCACCACAACGTCCTCGACGTCGTGGCTTTGCAGCCAGTCATCCAGTCCGATCGCGTCCTCGTCCGGGGCGAATTTTTCGGCGTCGCCCCCGGGCAGGGCGCCTGGCTGGCGTTCTCCGGTGGGCACTGCGTCTTCGGGGGCCAGCAGGCCCTCAAACCCGGAGTAGGCGGCGGCGAACTGGCCTTTCTGGAAATACGCCTGGATGTACTCGGTGTCGAGGTCCGGATGGAGTTCGGCGCCCCGGGTCCCGGCCACGCAGTGCGGCGGCCAGCTGTCCTTGAAATCCGGTGTGTCCGAGAAGTGCGCGCCCGGGTCGATGTGCCAGTCCTGGGTGGCCACGATGTGGTCGAACTCGCCGTGGTGGGCGTCCACGTAGTCGCTGATGGCGCCGGCCACGTCCGCACCGCCGGAAACGGCGAGCGAACCGCCCTCGCAGAAATCGTTCTGGACGTCGACGATGATCAGTGCGCGGGACATCGGTTCTCCTCAGTTTTCGTCGTACAGGGTAGGGATAGCAGCTTCGCCGCGCTGCAGGCGGTTAACCACCGGAGGCAGTTCCGCCATGGAATCCGCGTGGCGCTGGCGGGCACGGAGCACCCCTTCATGGCCGGTCCAGCCCGGCAGCAGCTCCCCGTTCTTCATGAACTGCTGCAGCAGGGGGCGGTCATTGCCGTCATCCTCCGGCGGGCGCCCCACGCCCACCACTTCGGCGGTGGCGATGCCGCGCTGGTCCAGCTTGCGCAACGCGTACTTCCGTCCGCCCACGCTTGCCTTGTTCTTGGCAGCCTTGGCAACGGAGACGAAGTTCCCGTCATCGTCCGTGCGGCTGACCAGTTTGTAGACCATGCTGGCCGTGGGGGCGCCGGAGCCGGTAACCAGGGAAGTGCCCACACCGTAGGAATCCACCGGGGCGGACTGCAGCGCGGCGATGGCGTACTCGTCGAGGTCCGACGTGACCACAATCTTGGTGTTCTCGTTGCCAAGGTCGTCCAGAAGGCGGCGCACCCACTGGGCCTGTGCCACCAGGTCCCCGGAATCCAGCCGGACCGCTCCCAGCCGGGGACCCGCAAGGTCTACTGCCGTGCGGACGGCCGCTTCGACGTCGTACGTGTCCACCAGCAGGGACGTCTGGTCCCCAAGGGAGGCAATCTGTGCCTCGAACGCGTCGCGTTCGGTGTCGTGCAGGAGGGTGAAGGAGTGGGCGGCGGTGCCCACCGTCTTGATCCCGTAGCGGATGCCTGCTTCCAGGTTGGACGTGCTGTCGAACCCGGCGATGATGGCCGCCCTGGCGGAAGCGGTGGCCGCTTCCTCGTGCGTGCGCCGTGAGCCCATCTCGATGCAAGGCCGCCCGTGCGCCGCGCTGACCATGCGCGACGCGGCAGAGGCGATGGCACTGTCGTGGTTCAGCACGGACAGGAGGTAGGTTTCCAGCATGCAGGCTTCAGCGAAGGTGGCTTCGACGATCAGGATGGGGGAGTTGGGAAAATACGCTTCACCCTCGGGGTAACCCCAGATGTCCCCGGAGAAACGGTAGGAAGCAAGGTATTCAAGGGTCTGCGTGTTGACCACCTTGGTGCGCTCCAGGAACTCCAGTTCGGCTTCCCCGAAGCGGAAGTTGGCGATGCCCTCGAGCAGCCGTCCCGTGCCTGCCACGATCCCGTAACGCCGGCCGTCAGGGAGGCGGCGGGCGAATGCCTCGAACACCGACTTGCGGTGCGCGGCCCCCGAATGGAGCGACGCCTGCAGCATGGTCAGCTCGTAGTGGTCGGTGTAAAAGGACGTGCGGGGATGGTCCCAGCCGGCTGAGGTACTCACGAAAGTCACTCTAGTCCCCGCCGGCTCCCACGTCTCGCTCCGCTTCGCGGCGCCGGCCCGTCCTCCCCATAGAATGGACAGATGACCATTAGCGTTGCGCCCGGCCCTGATACACAGGAGGGCACCCGGACCGGAACAGCGGAATCCACCGATTCCCTGACCGCGCCGGACATCCCCTGGAACCTGGTGATCTGGAACGATCCCGTCAACCTCATGAGCTACGTGAGCTACGTTTTCCAGAGCTACTTCGGCTACTCGGAGAGCAAGGCGAACAAGCTCATGATGGAGGTCCACAAGAAGGGCCGCTCCATTGTTGCCTCCGGCAGCAAAGAGCAGGTGGAGCGCCACGCGGTGGCGATGCACGGATTTGGCCTGTGGGCAACGGTGGAGAAGGCCAGCGGCGGGGACGGCGGCAACTCCCGCAAATCCGGCGGACCGGGCCAGGGCAAGGGGAAACGTGGCTAAGGCATTCAAGTACGGACTCAAGGGCATTACCGGCTACCTGGAACCCGCAGAGCGGGACCTGCTGCGCAGCCTCATCAGTGACGTCATCTCCATGCTCCAGCCGGAGGAACGGTCCGGGCAGGACCCGCTGGCGGCACTGATCGGCCTGGACATGGACGTTGCCGAGCCCGTGGACAGGGCCGTCAAGCGGCTCCTTCCGAACGTCATGAAGGACGACGCCGGCGCGTCCCTTGAGTTCCGCCAGCTCACCGAACGGTCGCTGCGGGAGACAAAGATCGGCGCCCTGCAGGCGGCCGCCCTGGACCTCGACAAGGACGAGATCGTGCTGACGCCCGAAGGGGCGCGGCATTGGTCCATGGCGCTGAACGATGTCCGGCTTGTCCTGGCCGAGCGGCTGGACATCCAGGACGAGGAGGATGCCGAACACGTCCACCTCATGCAGGACTGGTCCCAGGCCGAGGACGTGGAAAGCTATTTGGCGCTGGTCTACAACTTCGCCACCTGGCTCCAGGAGTCCTTGGTCCAGGCCATGCTGCAGTCCCTGGACGCCCGCCGGTGAGCGGCGCCGGCCGTTCCCCGTCCCCGCGCTGTGACACATTAGACATGAGCTGCTGGCCACAAGATCATGGCTGGGGCTGCAGGGAAGCCCTATCCTCGAATAATCATGAGTAGAGCCTCGAGCATGGACCCGCCAGCCGACGCTGCAGCGGGGTCCGAAGCCAGCGACTTCCCTGCCGCCGCCGTGGAGTCACGGCCCATCGGTGTGTTCGATTCCGGCGTGGGCGGCCTGACGGTGGCCCGGTCCATCATCGACCAGCTGCCCAACGAGTCCATCCTCTATGTGGGGGACACAGCGCACGGACCGTACGGACCGCTTCCCATTGCGGAGGTGCGGGCAAACGCCCTGGGCGTGATGGACGAACTGGTGGACTCCGGCGTCAAGCTGCTCACCATTGCCTGCAACTCGGCGTCGGCCGCTGTCCTGCGGGACGCCCGGGAGCGCTACACGGCCAAGTACGGCATCCCGGTCATCGAGGTCATCCAGCCGGCAGTGCGCCGTGCCGTGGCCGCGACCCGCAGTGGACGGGTGGGCGTGATCGGCACGTCTGCCACGGTGGGGTCGCGGGCCTACGAGGATACGTTTGCCGCAGCTCCCGATCTTGCGATCACCTCCGTGGCGTGCCCGGAGTTCGTCAGCTACGTGGAGGCCGGCATCACCACCGGACCGGCCCTGCTTGCCGTTGCCGAGGAGTACCTCGCTCCGCTCAAGGACGCCGGGGTGGACACCGTGGTCCTGGGCTGCACCCACTACCCCTTGCTCACCGGCGTCATCTCCTACGTCATGGGGGCGGACGTGACCCTCGTGTCCAGTGCCGAGGAGACCGCCAAGGACGTCTACCGCGCCCTGGCCACCCACAACCTCCAGCGCACGGACGCAGTGCCTCCGGAGCACCACTTTGTGGCCACCGGCGACGCCGGCCAGTTCGAGGCCCTGGCCAGGCGTTTCCTGGGGCCCGAGGTGCTCTCCGTCCGGCATGTGGACCATGTGTCCGCGCAGTACCCCACCGGCAGCCTTGCCCGGATCACGCCCGAGATGATCGCCGCCGCCCAGAGCGCTGCGTCGCGGCCGCGGATCTCAAACTTTGTCGGGACGTCGGCCACCGGGGGTCCGGGCCAGTGAAGCTCACCATCGTCGGCTGTACCGGCTCGTTCCCCGGCCCCGGGTCACCGGCGTCGTGCTACCTCCTGACCGCGAACGACGGCGAGCGGACCTGGAAAGTGGTCATGGACCTGGGCAGCGGGGCGCTCGGTGCCATCCAGCGGTACACCGACCTGGAGGACATCGACGCGATCTTCCTGACCCACCTGCACCCCGACCACTGCATGGACCTCTGCGGCCTGCACGTGGCCGTCCGCTGGAAGCCCGGCGGCTGGGGCAGGGGACGGATCCCGGTCTGGGGACCGGCCGCCACGGCGGACCGGATGGCAACCGCCTACGGCCTGGAGCTGGACCCGGGAATGCGCGAGGAGTTCGACTTCACCAACTGGGCCGAGCGCGAGCCGGTTACCGTGGGTCCCTTCACCGTGACCCCCTTTGCCGTGAACCACCCCGTGGAGGAGGCCTACGCCCTGCGGGTGGAAGTGGTGGAGCCGGACAAGGAAGGCAACATCGTCTCCCGGACCCTGACGTACTCCGGTGACACCGATTCCTGTGCCGGGCTTGAGGAAGCCGCCAAGGACGCCGACCTTTTCCTGTGCGAAGCTGCGTTCGAAGAAGGCCGCGACGACGGCATCAAGGACGTCCACCTCACCGGCAAGCGTGCCGGCGAGGCAGCCGCGGCGGCGGGGGCACGCCGGCTCCTGCTGACGCACATTCCGGTATGGACGTCCCAGACCACCGTGATGGCCGAGGCCCGGCCCGTGTTCGGTGGCGACGTTGCGGTGGCGGTTGCCGGAGTCCACTACACCATCTAGGCGCCTTGAGGCAGGGCCAGCGTCGGGGGCAGCTGCAGTGGATAAGCTAAAGGCATGACTTCTGAAGCAACTGCAGTGCCCATCGTGCGCGCCGACGGCCGCGCCCCCGACCAGCTCCGGCCCATCAGCATCACCCGCGGATGGTCCTCCCAGGCTGAGGGGTCGGCCCTGATCGAGTTCGGCAACACCAGGGTCCTGTGCACCGCGTCCCTGACCGCGGGCGTCCCGCGCTGGCTCAAGGGCGAGGGCCGCGGCTGGGTCACTGCCGAGTACGCCATGCTGCCACGGGCCACCAACACCCGCTCCGACCGCGAATCCGTCAAGGGCAAGATCGGCGGCCGCACCCACGAGATCTCCCGGCTCATCGGCCGTTCCCTCCGCTCGATCATCGACACCAAGGCACTGGGCGAGAACACCATTGTGCTGGACTGCGACGTCCTCCAGGCCGACGGCGGAACCCGCACGGCAGCCATCACCGGTGCCTACGTTGCGCTCGCTGACTCCATCCGCTTCGCACGGGACAACAAACTGATCGCGAAGAACGCCCAGCCCCTTATCGACACCATCGCCGCGGTGTCCGTGGGCATCATCGACGGCGTTCCCATGCTGGACCTGCCGTACGTTGAGGACGTCCGGGCCGAAACGGACATGAACGTGGTGGTCACCGGCTCCGGGAAGTTCGTGGAAGTTCAGGGAACGGCTGAGGGTGCGCCCTTCGACCGGGCCGAGCTGGACGCGCTCCTGGACCTTGCCCTGCTGGGCACCACGCAGCTCGCGGCCATCCAGCGCGAAACGCTGGCAGACACCCTGTGAGCACGGCAGGCGCCGCCCCGGGGCAAGGCACAGTCCCGCGGCTGGTTCTGGCCACGCACAACAAGGGCAAACTGCGGGAGCTGCGCGAACTGCTGCGGGGACAGGTGCCAGGGCTCGACGTCGACACACAAGTGGTGGACGCGGCGGCGGCAGGTGCCCCGGACGTCGTCGAAACAGGTGTGACGTTCGCCGAGAATTCGCTGCTCAAGGCGCGCGCTGTTGCGGAGGCGACCGGCCTCGTGGCGATAGCCGACGACTCCGGCCTTGCCGTGGACGTGATGGGCGGAGCGCCCGGAATCTTCTCGGCCCGCTGGGCCGGCAGCCACGGCGACGACGCCGCAAACCTCCGGCTCCTGCTGAGCCAGCTCTCGGACGTTCCGGACCACCACCGCGGCGCCGCGTTCGTCTGCGCGGCAGCCCTCGCGGTGCCGGACACGGACGGTACACCGGGACGCGAGGTTGTGGAATACGGGCAGCTCGAAGGGATCCTGCTGCGCGAGCCTCGGGGGGACGGGGGCTTCGGCTACGATCCTGTCCTGCAGCCCGCAGGAGAGGAGCGCAGCTGTGCCGAGCTGTCCGCCGAGGAAAAGAACGCCATCAGCCACCGGGGCAAGGCGTTCCGGGCGCTGCTGCCCGCCATCGTCGAGGCACTGCGGGCCCAGGGCTCCTGACCCGTGGAGTTTTTGTCCCGCTATGCGGACTTTGCCGGGCTTTAGGCCTGCACAGCTGGACAAAAACTCCGGGCTGCGGGGGTCAGGGGAGGCGCGGGGTCTTCTGCTCGTCGTCGGGGGCGTGCTCTTCGATGAACTCGTCCACCGGATCGGTGCCGTATGCCTTCGCCTGCCGCTTGGCGGAGATGCCGCGGAGGACCTCCACGCCAATGGGCAGGACCGACACCAGCACGATCGCGATGAAGATGATGTCCAGGTTCTCGCGCACCCACGGGATGCGGTCGCCCAGCAGGTAGCCCAGGAGGGTCACGCCGCCGCCCCACAGCACTGCGCCGATGACGTTGAAGAGAAAGAACTTCTTCTTGCTCATCTGGGCCACGCCCACGATGACGGGAACGAACGTCCTGATGATGGGGACAAAGCGGGCCAGGATCAGCGCCTTGCCGCCGTGCTTTTCAAAGAACGCATGCGCATTCTCCACGTTCTCGCGCTTGAACAGGCGCGAGTTGGGCTTGTTGAAGATGGCGGGTCCGGCCTTGGAGCCGATGAAGTAGCCGGTCTGGTTGCCGATGATGGCCGAGACGATGATCAGCAGCGCGAAAAGGAACACGTTGAACTTGATGGTGTCCGTGGCCACCAGCAGTCCGGCAGTGAACAGCATGGAATCGCCCGGCAGGAAGAAGCCAACCAGCAGGCCGGTTTCCGCGAAGACGATGCCGCAGACCAGCAGGACCACCCAGGGAGCCAGGGCGGGATCGGCCAGGAAGACCTGGGGGTTCAGCCAGTCGGGCAGGAAGGAGGCCAGCTGGGGCTGGACGGGTCCTGCCCCGCCCAGCATGGACACGGCGAGGTGGTTCATCACAGGAAAGTTCACCCCTCAAGGGTACTTGACGGGTTTGGACGGTTTCCGACGGTAAGGTGGGGGCCGTGGGTTTGGACTTTACGGCGATTGACTTCGAGACTGCAAACGGCTTTCGGGGGTCTCCCTGTGCGGTCGGCCTGACCAAGGTCCGGGGCGGCCGGATCGTGGAGGAAGCTTCGTGGCTCATGCGGCCGCCGCAGGACCACGACCACTTTGACTACCACAACGTCCGGATCCACGGCATCCGGGCCGAGGACGTGGCAGGCAAGCCCCGTTTCGGGGAACTCTTCCCCGAGATCGGCGCCTTCATCGGGGACGACATCCTTGCCGCGCACAATGCTTCCTTCGACCTGGGCGTGATCCGTTCCGGCCTGGAGGTCTCGGGCCTGCCGGGCCCGGCCTATGACTACGTCTGCACGGTGATGCTCTCCCGGCGGTGCTATTCCCTGGTGTCCAACTCCCTGCCCTTCGCCGCGGAGGAAGCCGGCGTTCCCCTGGTGAACCATCACGACGCCGCCGAGGACGCGCGGGCGTGCGCAGGAATCCTGATCGACATCGCCCGCAGGAACCAGGCCAACAGCATCGCCGAGCTTTACCTGTCCCTGGGACTGGCAATGCCGCGGCAGCAGGCTTTCGACCCCGCCATGGATGCGCTGTCCAAGCCCAGCCTGGCCGCCCTCTCCGCGGCGTCCGGCAGCACTGCCGCGCCGCTCCGGTCCTTCCAGCCAGGCTGGCCGGAGGAGGGCGCCAATCCGCTGCCCAACCCCGACGCGGAGCCCGGCCATCCCCTCTACGGGCAGACCGTCGTCTTCACCGGGCAGCTGTCCATGGGACGCCCGGAGGCGAAAAAACGCTCGGCCGACGTCGGTGCCCGGCCCGAAAGCCGGGTGACCGGACGCACCACGGTCCTGGTGGTGGGGGACGGCTTTGTCGCCTCGGACCTGCGGTCCGGCAGGCTGACGGGCAAGGCCCGCCGGGTCCTGGAGCTCCATGAGCGCGGGCAAGCCATCGAGGTGCTGTCCGAAGGTGAGTTCCTGCAGATGGTGGGCGGTTTCGCGGCCGCGGCCATAGCCTGAACCGCCCCGCCGGTTCATGCGGCGCAACAATCCTTGGCTGGCGGACCGGCCGCTCCTAGCCTTGGCTCATGAGTTCTGTGTTCGCCTTCCCGAATCCCGTCAATGAGTACGCTGCCCGCGTGACCGCGGGCCTGGTTGTGCTGCTCGCGGTTGTGACGGCAGCCAGCGGCTCGGCATGGGGCCTGCTGGCTCTTGCGGCCGGATTCTGGCTGCGCGTCCTCTTCGGCCCGAGGGTTTCGCCGCTTGCGCTCTTGTCCGTGAAAATCATCACGCCGCGGCTGGGACGCGTGAAGCTTGTCCCGGGACCGCCCAAGCGCTTCGCCCAGGGGATAGGGGCCGCGGTGTCCACCACGGCCCTGGTCCTGTTCCTGGCCGGGGCGGCTCCCGCAGCCTGGGCAGTGCTGGGCATCCTGATCGTGGCGGCCTCACTGGAAGCTTTTGCGGGCTTTTGCCTGGGCTGCGTGATCTTCGGGTTCCTTCAGCGCCGCGGACTGATCCCGGAGGACGTCTGCGAGGCGTGCAACAACATCAGCCTTCGGCGGTCGTAACCCCCACCAGGAGATTGGCCATGCCGCGGACGGCCTCCGGCGCCTCCAGCGACCCGAGCCAGTCAGCGGGAAGGCACTCCTCGCCATAGAAGGCCCCCAGGATGTTCCCGGCCAGCGAACCGGTGGAATCGCTGTTGCCGCCGTGGTTCACCGCCAGTGCCAGCGCCTCCCGGAAGTGCCGGACGGGCAAGGTGTCCGCGCCGGCGTCGTCCGTGCCGTGGTTGTCCCCGCCCGCCTTGCCCGGGCCGGGCGCAGTGGCAAGCACCGCATAAAGCGCGACGGCGAGGGCTTCCTCCGCGGCCACGCCCTCACCCAGCGCGTCCGTCAGTTCCTCCGGGGAGACTGCGCCGTTGGCCGCGAGCCGGAGTGCCGACTCCAGGCGTTGGGGCAGTTCCGGTGCCACCTCGTTGAGCGTGCGGGAGTGGGCGGCCACCGCGGCAGCCGCCTCCGGGAGCCCTTCACCCGAGACGAGCCGGTGGATCAGCAGGCTGAAGATCCCTGCACTTTGGCGGGCCGCCGGATGCCCGTGCGTCAGTGCGGCGGCGTCGGTGCTCAACTTATAGACGGCGTCGGCCGTGATGTGCGGGACCAGCCCGAACGGCGCCGAACGCACCACCGTACCGTAGCCTTTCGACGCCGGATTCACCGGACGGAAGGCAGTCCCCATCTCGCCCGTGGCCAGGCCGGAGATTGAGGTTTTGTCCGGACGCCGGCGCTCGTGGAGCACTGCCTGGCGGTCGATCCAACGCGGCTGCGGCGCCGGGGCCCGCGGCCCGGCCTCTTCACCCTGGGTGGCAAGCCACCGGAGGTACGCAAGCCAGAGGCAGGCGTTGACGTCCGCGCCCACCCCGGAATTAGCCCACTCAAGGGCCTCCACCAGCCCGTCGACCGTGTAAAGGGTCAGCTGGGTCTCGTCCGAAAAGGGGCTCTCCGTGAGCGCATGGAAACCGGTGAGGCCGCGCTGTCCGAACCGGCGGCGGATCTCCTCCATCGAGTTCGTCCCAACGGCAAAGCCCAATGCATCGCCCAATGCGCCGCCCAGCAGGCAGCCGTGGATCCGTGATGTCAGTGCGGGCGCGGACGGGCCGGGTTCATTGCTCATGCTGCAAATTTACCGCGGCAGCGGCCGGCGTCCTGACGGGTGCCGGGCCATGCCCGCCTGGGTAAAGCCGCGGGCACAGCAAACGCCCAGCGGCAGCTGGAATAATGGAGGGGTTGCCCGGCGGCCGTACCGCCATCTCCTGCCTACCAAAGGGTCCACCATGAGCACCCCCGCCGTTGACCATCACCACTCTTTGCCCCGCGGCCCGGAGGCCTCCCGTCCCGGGCTCCTGCCCAGGCTGGGCGCAGAGGCGTTCGGCACGCTGTTCATCGTGGTGGCCGGCCTCGGTGTTCCGCTGTTCACCATCCCGGACTCCAGCCCCCTCCCGGCTGCGCTCGCGGCCGGCCTCGCCGTCACCGCCGCGATGCTCGCCTTCGCACGCGTTTCGGGCGGCCACTTCAATCCCGCCATCACCCTGGGCCACCTCCTGGCCGGACGGATCCGCGCCGGCGCTGCTGCCGCCTACGCCGGTGCCCAGCTGGTGGGGGGACTGGCGGGCGCCCTGGCCCTCTTCGGAATCCTGCGCACCCTGCCGGGGATCGCGGACAGCCGTACCGCTTTCGACACCGTCGCTGCCGGCTTTGGCGAGCACTCCATCATCCAGGCGCCGCTCGCGGCCGTGCTGCTCCTTGAAATGCTGGGAGCCGCAATCATTGTGGCGGTGTTCCTGGGGACGTCCGGCAAGGCGCCCGCCTTTGGCATCGGCAACGCCGTCGACGGCGGCAGGGAAAGCAGTGCGGACGGTGGCCGTTACGCGGCGGCCGTGGCCGTCGGACTGTCCTTCGCGGTCCTCCTGCAGCTGGGCCAGTCCGTGGGCAACCTGCCGTTCAATCCTGCCCGCGCCGTCTCGTCCGCCGTGTTCAGCTCGGGCTGGGCTGCCGGGCAGCTGTGGGCGTTCCTGGCAGCCCCGCTCGTGGGCGCTGCCATTGCGGGCCTGGTGTTCCGCAGCTTCGGCGCGGCCGCCGATACCCAAAGGCCCGCCACCAAAGCGGTCTCCGGAGGGCAGGGTGCGGACGGGACTCCACCCGCAGCAGCGGCTGTTGCCAGCGCGGATGGACCTGCCCATCGGCGCACTGACAAGGCCCAGGGCGGGACCAGCGAAGCCCAGGACTTCTTCGAAGGAACGCGGGGCTGATCCCGGTGGCCGCGGCGGTTGCCTTGACTGTCAGTGGCAGCCGATAACTTAGGAACATGCGGTTACTACACACCTCCGACTGGCACCTCGGACGGTCCTTCCATGGCGTCGGGATGCTGGATGCCCAGCGCGCCTTCGTTGACCAGTTGGTCGGCGCCGTCAACGAGCACAGCGTGGACGTTGTCCTGGTGGCCGGGGACGTCTATGACCGCGCCCTTCCCGGCGTGGACGTGGTGCGCCTGTTGGACGACGCCCTGGTGCGCCTGGCTGCGGCCGGCGCCAAGGTGGTGCTGACCAGCGGCAACCATGATTCCGCCATCCGCCTGGGCTTTGCGTCCCGGCTCCTGGAACGCGGGGGAGTGCACCTCCGGACCAGTATCGGCGGCCTGGACGAACCGCTGCTGCTGCCGCTCGGGGACACCGCTGCCGGGGATGGTGGCCAGGCCGTGCTGGCCATCTACGGCATTCCGTGGCTCGAGCCCCGGCTCGTCGCCGAACAACTCGGAGCGGACACCGCCAGCCACTTTGAGGTCACCCGTGCAGCCACAGGGATGATCCGCGAGGACATCAAACGGCGTTCAGCTTCCGCCACGGTGCATTCCGTGGTCCTGGCCCACACCTTCGCCAGCGGGGGGATCAGCTCGGACAGCGAGCGGGACCTCAGCATTGGCGGCGTGGGAGCCGTGCCGCTGGACCTCTTCGAAGGCTTTAGCTACACGGCGCTGGGGCACCTCCACGGACGCCAGACCCTGTCGCCCCAGGTGAGGTACTCGGGCTCGCCACTGGCTTACTCCTTTTCCGAGGCCGCCCACCAGAAGGGCGGCTGGCTCGTGGACGTCGGCGTGGAGGGAGTCACCGCCGTGCAGGAAGTCCTGTGGACGGCGCCGCACGTCTTGGCCGTGCTGCGCGGGCCGCTGGCAGAGCTGCTGGAATCGCCCGCGCACCAGTGGGCTGAAACGGCCTACTGCCAGGTCACGCTGACTGACGCCCAGCGGCCTGCCCGCGCCATGGAGCGGCTGCGTTCCCGCTTCCCGGACACACTGGTCCTTGGTTTTGATCCGGAGGGTGGAACCCGGGGCGCCGCCTCAAGCTACAGCAGCAGGCTCGCCGAGGCGCCGGACGACCTCTCGGTGTGCTGCGGCTTCCTGGAGCATGTCCGTGGCCGGGTCCCGGATGAGGACGAGAAAGCAGCGGTGGCTGCTGCCCTCGAGAACGTCCGGCTCCTGGAGGCTTCACGATGAGGATCCACCGCCTCCTGATCTCCGCGTTCGGGCCCTTTGCCGGTACCGAGGAGATCGACTTCGACAGGCTCAGCGCCCATGGCCTTTTCCTTCTCAACGGCCCAACAGGGGCAGGGAAGACAAGCGTCCTGGATGCCATCTGCTACGCCCTGTACGGCTCGGTTCCCGGGGCCCGGCAGGACGGGAAAAGGCTCCGCAGCGACCATGCGGAACCGGCCCAGGAACCTGCAGTCACCTGTGAGTTCTCAGCCCAGGGCCGCCGCTTCGAAGTAACTCGGTCCCCGGCCTGGGACAAGCCCAGCGCCCGGGGAAAGAACGGCTTCACCACGCAGCAGGCAAAGACCCTGCTGCGTGAACGCGTCGGTGGAAGCTGGATTGAAAAGTCCGCCCGGAATGACGAGGCGGGCGCCGAGATTCTGGCGCTGCTGGGCATGGATCGGGAGCAGTTTACGCGGGTTGTCATGCTGCCCCAGGGCGATTTTGCTGCGTTCCTCCGTTCCAAGGCGACCGACCGGCTGGAGCTTC
The DNA here is from genome assembly GCF_006151685.1 of Arthrobacter sp. BB-1. Classification (NCBI taxonomy): domain Bacteria; kingdom Bacillati; phylum Actinomycetota; class Actinomycetes; order Micrococcales; family Micrococcaceae; genus Arthrobacter; species Arthrobacter sp. BB-1. The sequence continues at coordinate 137,252 of NZ_VDEV01000022.1, read as the reverse complement.
TGCAGAAGCTTTTTGGTACAGAGCGGTTCGAATCCGTGGAGCAGGAACTTGCCCGCCAGGCGCAGGCTGCCAAGGAGGAAGTGTCCTTCCTCCTTGGCAGGCTTGAATTGCTGGCGGCGAGGGCGGAGTCGGAGACAGCCCGTCTGGGGCTGGATGAGTCCGGTGCTCCAGCCCCGGAGGGTGCCGCCGCCCGCCTCGGATGGCTTGAGGGCGCAGTGGAGCTGCGCCTGGCGGAACTGACGGGCCGCGCAGAACGGGCCGAAGCCGCAAGCACCGAGTGCAGGAAGGCCGTGGAAGCAGAAACAGCGCGTGGGGAGCGGCGCCGGAAACTCGATGCGGCCGCGGCCCGGAAAGCGGCCGTGGACCAGGGGGTGGAGCTGCTCGAAGAACAGCTCCTCCGGCTTGCCCGGCACCGGAAAGCCGAGGTCCTGCATGGCCAGGTGCTGAACGTTGATGCCACTGCCGCCAAAGTCCGGCGCGCCGCTACTGCCGTGGAGTCCGCCTTTACGCTGCTCAACCTGGCCGCCGGCGAGGACGCCGAACTTGCCCAGCTGGACCTGGGAATTGCCGCGGTCCCAGCGGCGGACGGTGCAGTCCCTGCTGCCGGCTGTGACGCCGAGCTGGGCCGCCTGCGTTCGCTCCTCGCCGTGGTGGAGGCCAGGCTGCCGGATGAGGACAGGCTGCTGGGCCTCCGGAAGCGCCGCGGCGGGCTGGTCAGAAGGCAGGAAGAGCTCACCGCCGCGCTGGTGCAGGCGGGCAACCGCTGGGAGGAATTCCAGGACGAGCGGCGCCGTCTCCAGGACGGGCTGCAGGAGCTTGAGCAGCGGGCGGGGGTTGAGGCCCTGCGGAGGAAGGAAGCCGCAGCCGCGGAGGAGCTGCTTGACGTCGTCAGGCGGTACGGCGCGGCTGTTGCGGCCCGGGACGCCGTCAAGGTGCGTTACGACGAGTCCCGGGACAACCAGCTGGAAGCAAAACGCCAGTGGCTGGACCTGAGGGAGCAACGGCTTGCCAACGCCGCCGTCGAGCTGGCAGCCAAGCTGGTGCCGGGCGAACAATGTGCCGTCTGTGGCAGCGCGGACCACCCTGCCCCCGCCATGGGCGGTCCCGGCGGTCCGGTACTTGCCCAGGAGGAGGAAGAGGCGCGGCGGGTCCACGAGGCAGCGGAAGAGGCCTGTGCCTTGGTTGCCCATGAACTGGCGGACGCCAACCAATTGGTGGCCGTCCTGGCCGGCCAGGGCGGCGAAACGGCCGCAGCTGAGGCCGAAATCGGTGCACAGGGTGCACGCCTGGCGGCCGCCGAAGCAGAGGCAGCGGTCAAGGAACTCGCGGCTGTCCGGGCGCGCCTCGAGAAGCTTGAGTCCGCTGTTGAAGCGGCGCAGGATTCGAAGAGCGCCGCCGAAGCCGAGCTTGCCCGGACAGTGGCCTCCCTGGCCGATGTAACCGAACAGTCCGCTGCCCTTGACCAGGCGCTGGCCGGGCTCAGGGGAACCCACCGGAGCCTGGCCCAGCGGTTGAAGGCGCTGGAAAATGCGGTGGCAGTCCTCAATAAGGCCGTTGACGCTCAAGCGCAGCTGGAAAGGGCGGAGGCCCAGGCCGCCGAGGCGCGGGAACAGCTGGAGGAGGCCCTTCCTGCGGCCGGTTTCGCAACAGCTGGCGAGGTCCGGGAACAGCTGCTTGAGGCCGCCGAGGCAACAGCCCTCCAGGCCCGGGTGCGGGCCGCGCAGGACGAGCAGGCCAAGGTCGCAGAATTGTTCGTTTCCGAGGATGTTGTGCTGGCGCTGGAAGAAAAGTCGGCCGGCTATGAACTGGACTCTGGCCGGCTTGCCGCACTCCGCGACGCTGCGGCTGCCGCGCTCCGGGAAGCCCGGGACGCGGACCTGGCGGCCGGAATGGCGTCCAGGTGCCTGGCCTCGCTGCGGAGCATCCGGGCCGAATACGGCGATGTTGAAGGATCCGCGCGGCAGCCTGCCGAACGGGCGCAAATGCTGGCCGGGCTGGCGGACGCGGCGGCAGGCCGGGGCGAGAACACCTACCGGATGAGCCTGAACAGCTATGTCCTTGCCGCCCGCCTGGAACAGGTGGCCCTGGCCGCCTCGGAACGGTTGGTGGCCATGAGCGATGGGCGGTACCTGCTCCAGCACACGGACGCAAAGGCCGCACGCGGCGCAAAGTCTGGGCTTGGCCTGGAGGTGGTGGACCAGTGGACCGGATTCCACCGGGACACCTCCACGCTGTCCGGAGGTGAGTCGTTTATGGCCTCCCTGTCCCTGGCGCTGGGGCTGGCAGACGTTGTGCAGCAAGAGGCCGGCGGAGTGGAGATCGAAACCTTGTTCGTGGACGAAGGGTTCGGCAGCCTGGATGAGCAGTCCCTGGAACAGGTAATGGACGCCCTCGAAGGCTTGCGGGACGGCGGCCGCGTGGTGGGGCTGGTCAGCCACGTGGCGGAGATGAAACTGCGGATCGATGCCCAGCTCCAGGTGCTGAAGGGCCGGAACGGCTCTACTCTGCGGATTTCCGACGGCGTGGATGTGCCAGTGTGACTGCCCGGCTGGGGCGGGGGCCGGATATAGTTGGACAGTTACCGGGTTGCGCGCATCGGGAGGAGGGACGGTGCGCACAACATGAACGAGCCCGGAATTGACGTCACCCGCCTCACCCACCTCACCCGCCGGCCCGCAGGTAACCGCCCCCGCCGGACAGCCCTCACCTTCGCCGGCTTCCGCACTGGCCCCGGTTCCTGAGCCGCCCGCCTCAAACAGCTCCGCCTCAACCAGCACAGGCTCCGCCACCCGGCCCTCCACCACCCCGGCGGGGTCCCGCGGCCGCTTCGCCCGGCTGCCCCACCTTGCCGGCCGCAGCTTTATACCCTTAGGGCTCTTCGCCCGGCTTCCGCTGGCCATGCTGACGGTGGGCACGCTCACGCTTGTTACCTCAGCCAGCGGTTCCTACGCGCTGGGCGGTACGGCAGCCGGTGCTGTCGGGATAGGTTCTGCATTGGGCGCTCCAGCCTTGGGGGCCCTTGCCGACCGGCACGGACAACGTCCCGTGCTGTTGCTTGCAGCCCTCCTTAACACCCTGGCAGTGGTGGCCCTGATCCTGGCTGTGTGGGCCATGGGGGAGATCGGCGGCGTTCCCGCGGCAGTGTTGGCATCTGCGTTCGCGTCCGGTGCAAGCTGCCCGCAGGTCGGGCCGCTGGCAAGGGTCCGGTGGATGGCACTGGCCTCCCGGGGGACGGCTGCGGACCGTGCGAAGGACCTGGACACCGCCCTTTCCTACGAAAGCACCGCTGATGAGGTGACTTTTGTCCTGGGCCCGGCACTCGTGGGAATACTTGCCAGCCTGCTAACTCCCTGGCTGCCCCTCGCCCTGGCCGCGGGCATGACCATCACCCTCGTTCCGGCCTTCGCCGTGCACCGCACCCATCGTGCTGTTCCGGGCAGGGCCGTCCCGTCAAACGGGGCCGCGCCGGCAGGCCGGCCCGCCGCGGAAAGGCGCCGTACAAAGAACGCGTCGGGACGACTGCCGGCAGCGGTGGCCCTGCCGGTGCTTGCGATGGTGTGCATGGGAACGTTCTTTGGCTCGACGCAGGCCGCCCTGAGCTCGTTCTCCGGAATGTCTGGCGGCTCGGAGGTTGCCGGCCTGCTGTACGCCGCCATGGGCCTGAGTTCGGCCGCGGCGGCACTGTCGGTTGCCTACTGGCCGCAGGCGTTCAGCCTGTCCGGCCGATGGGCGCTTTGCGCCGGACTGATGGCGGCGCTGGCGCTGCTCCTGCTGCTCCCGTCCTCGATGCCCGGGATGGTGGCCGCCCTGCTGGTGCTCGGCCTCCCGGTGGGCCCGGTCATGGTCACGGTTTTTGGCGTCGGCGGCGTCGTGGCTCCGGCAGGCCGCCTGGGCACCGTCATGACGGCACTGGCCAGTGGCATCGTGGCCGGCACTGCCCTTGGCTCGTCCATTGGCGGCCAGCTCGCCGAACTGCATGGCTACGCCGCGGCCTTCGTTGTGCCGGTCTGCGCCGCAGCGGTGCTGGCGCTCCTGGGCGCGGCAGCCGCCGTCGTTCTTCGCCGCAGGCCCTAAGCCAGCTGCCGCTCGATCCTGGCGGCGCTCTCCACCAGGGCCGCGCCCACTGCTGCGGGGTCATGGGCTGAGCGGATATAGACGACCGCAAGGGCGGCCGGGCGGCTGCCGGGAACCCGGACGGGGGCAGCGAGGGAGGACACGCCCGCAATGACCTCGTCGTGGCTGGCCGAATATCCGGCGCGGCGGGCCTCGGCAGCTTCAGGGCGGTAGGGGATTCCCGTGGCCAGGCGGTCCCATTCGGCCTCGGTGAGCGCCGACTGGATGGCGATGCCCGGCGCTCCGGCGTTGACGGGATGCCGGGTGCCGGGATGCTGGGCCACGGTGGCGCCGGAGTGCCTCGGCTCCACGGTAAGCAGGGTGATGCAGTCGTGGTGGTCCCACACTGCCACGAACGCCGTCATGTCCAGGGTGTTGGCCAGTTGCGTCAGCTCCGGAAGGGCTGCGGCCTGCAGGTTTCGCGAAACACCCCGTGCCAGGACCGCAAGCCCCGGCCCGGGCTGGACCCGTCCGGCGTCGTCCCGCACCAGCAGCGAGTGGTCCTCCAGCGTCCGGAGGATCCGGTACGCCACGGACCGGTGCACGCCCATCGCATCCGCCAGTTCCGCAATCGTCAGCGGGCCGGGCGCTGCCGCCAGGATCTCCAGGGCGCGGATTCCCCGGGACAGGGTTTGCGACGCGGATGCCTGTGCCGGCGCCGCTCCGGCCGGGGCTGCGGCGGTGGGATTCATGGTGTCCATCCTAGGTGGCAGATGCTGGCAGGCGGTGACCTTGGCTTCCCTGGCCGGCAGGGCGGCCGTCCTGAATTCGAAACGGCAATTCAAATATAGAACTCGGACACCGCGCAACCCAATCCTCCCTCGGTGGGGAGCCAGAACGCATCGGTGCCTGGCGGCTGGACCAAGTGGGCGTTCCGCAGCTTCGCTTGGCCGCGCATAAAAGTTTTCCCGGGCCGTGTTGCGCCTCACACTTTCGTAGTACCCTACTAACTAACTGACCGTTCTGTCGGTAATCCTGAAGGCGTCCCGGCAGCGCTGCTGCCTTAAACAATGGAGTTTCAATGACCACACCTTCCAAGGTGGACACCCTCGCCGGACCCAGCTCCCGGCGGGAGGAACGCAAGGTCCTCGCCGGCACCCTCGTCGGAACCACCATCGAGTGGTACGACTTCTTCATCTTTGCCCAGTTGACGGCAACGCTGCTGTCCCCGCTGTTCCTAACCCCGCTGCAGCAGTCCAACCCGGGGCTGGCGCAGATCCTTTCCTTTGCACTGATCGGCATCAGCTTCCTCTTCCGGCCCCTCGGGGCCGTGGTGGCCGGCCACCTGGGCGACCGCCTGGGCCGCAAGGCGATGCTTGTCTTCACCCTGGTGATGATGGGCGCTGCCACTGCGCTGATCGGCATGTTGCCCACCTACGCCCAGATCGGCGCCTGGGCACCCGTCCTGCTGATCACGCTCCGCATCATCCAGGGCTTCTCAGCAGGCGGCGAGTGGGGCGGGGCGGCGCTTATGGCCGTTGAGCACGCGCCCCTGAACAAGCGCGGCCTCTTCGGGGCCTACCCGCAGATCGGGGTACCCATCGGCATGATCCTGGCCACCGGCCTGCTCTTCTTCCTCAACAGCAGCATGTCCAAGGAAGACTTCGCGGCCTGGGGCTGGCGGGTCCCGTTCCTGCTCTCCATCGTCCTCATCGTGGTGGGTTACCTCATCCGCCGCGCCGTGGCCGAAAGCCCTGTTTTCCAGGAGATGGCCGCCCGGAAGCAGGAGAGCAAGGCTCCGCTGGGCGAGCTGGTCCGCAGCCACAAGAAGCCGGTGTTGTACTCCACCATGATCTTCATCGCGAACAATGCTGCCGGCTACCTGCTCATTGCCTTCTTTATCGCCTACGCCACCAGGACGCTGAAGATGCCTACCCCGGAGGTGCTGCTGGCCACGACGCTGGCGTCCTTTGGCTGGCTGATTTTCACTCTCGCGGGCGGGTGGCTTTCCGACCGCATCGGCCGCGTCAAGACCTTCCTGACGGGTTACGCCATCATCTTCGCCTGGATGATCCCGATGTTTGCCCTCATCGACACCAAGAACATCTGGCTCTATGGCGTGGCGCTGTTTGTCCTCACCATTGGGCTCGGGCTGTCCTACGGGCCCATGTCAGCCATGTACGCCGAAATGTTCCCAGCCAACGTGCGGTACTCGGGGATCTCCATCGGCTATGCGTTCGGCGCCATCCTGGGAGGGGCATTCGCGGCCACCATCGCTGAAACGCTGCTGCAGTCCACCAAGTGGACCGGGTCCATTGGCATCTACATCATGGTCCTGTGCGTCATCTCCGCCATCGGCGTTGTCCTTGCTAAGGAAACCAAGGGCCGTCCGTTGGGGGTCAGCCACCACTAACGGGCTCCAAGCCGCGCGGCGCGCGGCTGGAATAGTCACGACGGCGGGCCGGACCATGGTGGTCCGGCCCGCTTTGCCCTGCGGGCAAAGGATGGCTGCCGGGACTTCTACTGCTCCAGCAGGCTGATTGCGTCGTCGTCGGACAGCTGCTCAAAGTGCCGGTAGAAACTGCCTACCGCCCGGAACTTTCCCGGCAGGTGCAGGCACAGCACGGCGTCGCACACGCGCTCCACGGAGGCCTCGGCCTCGATGGAACCAACCGGGGCGGCCGCCACCACTGTTGCCGCACCGCCCTCACGCACTGCTTCGACGGCTGCGCGCATGGTGGCTCCCGTTGCCAGGCCGTCGTCGACAAGGAGGACGGTCTTTCCACCCAGGTCGAGGCCGGTACGCGGGTAGAGCTCCGCGCGGCGAAGCAGCTCGGTCCGTTCCCGCTGCTCCACTGCGTCGAGCCATTCCCGGCGGACGCCGTGTTCAAGGACGCGGTCCAGGAGGGGCTTGTTGACCAGCCGGACCGTGCGGCCGTGGACCCACGCCAGGGCGCCGTAGGCGGTTTCCTCATGGCCGGGGATTCCCAGTTTCCGGACCAGGACGGTCCCCAGGGGAAGGTAGAGTGCCTTGGCCACCGCAGCCGCCACGGGGATTCCCCCGCGGGCCAGGCCAAGCACAAGGGTGTCCGGCCGCTCCCGGAACTGCGGAAGGAGGGCCGCAAGGCGTTCGCCGGCGTCCGTACGGTCTTCGAAGAACGTGCCCATCAGTCCCTCCTGGAGAAAGGCTATACGGCCAGGAAGGAGATCGCCGCCTGTTTGAAGGCCCTGCTCGTCACGGCGTTCGTATGGTTCCTGCCGGGCAGAATCAGCTGTTCGGCCATGGAACCGGCCTTTCGCGCCAGTTCTTCAAGCTGCGGCAGGCTGCCGATCCGTTCATCCTTTTCCCCGGCCACCAGGAGCATCGGCACGTGGGGTACTGCCTCTGCAGGGTCGTATGGCTCGGCCTTGATGGCCTCCACCAGGGAAAGCAGCGCGAAGATGTTGTTGCTGGGCAGCAGGAGTGCCATCTTGAGCAGCCGCGCCGTGGACTCGTCGGCGATGGGGGTGCCGTCGGCGAGGTAGTCCTGCGCGGCCCGGAGGTCGAACTCGGCCAGCGGATCGGAGATGTTGGGGCCGCCAAGGACAAGGCGGTGGGTGATCTCCGGCTGGGTGGCGCCGAATTCCCAGGCGAGCCTGGAGCCCAACGAGTAGCCCACGATGTCCAGGCCGCTGGAAGGGTCACCCTCCTGCAGAGGCCGCACACCGGCGTCGAACGCTGTCTGCAGCAGGTCCGCCCGGATCCTGCTTGGGGAGTAGGAGTCCCGGTCCTCGGGGGCGCCGCTGCGGCCGTGTCCGGGCAGGTCCACCGTGATGACGCGCCGGCCGGCGTCCAGCAGCGCAGCCACCCACCCGGTGTCCTCCCAGTTGAGCTTGCTGGAGGAGGAGAACCCGTGCACCAGCAGGACCGGACGGAACCCGGCATCCACCGCGGGATCATGAACCGCCACGTAGAGTTGCGGGTCCGTGCCTTCCACTGTGTGCGTGTGCTGTTGGCCGGTGTGCCTGCCGCTCATGGTGTCAGTCCTCATCAAGTACGGCGCCCAGGCGGACCCGGCGCTTCGGAACCTCGTGCTTTTGGTTTTACTCTACCTGCCGGCCGCCGCGCCGCTTCCCCTCACCGGCTGCTGCCCCCCCGGCCCCAATCTGGGTAGCGCGAAGGGTCGTTTTGAGCCGCCAAAACGACACTTGGCGCTACCCAGTGGTGTGGCGGGTCCGGGCGGTGAGCCGGGCACCCGCCGCGGAGGCCAGGGCTATCCCGGCGATGAGGGCAAAGGTGCTGAAGAGCTGGATCCGGCTCTCTTCGGCGCTGAACCCCACAGCGAAAATGAGGGCCAGCAGGACAAGTCCCAGGATGGTCAGGCCAGGGAAACCCTTCATCCGCAGGGGCAGCGGAATTCCTGCCCGGTCCGCCCGGCGCCGCAGGATCAGCTGCGAGACGAGGGCGCTTCCCCAGACCACCAGGCAGGTGGAGCCCACCAGCTGGAAGAGGGCCGGAAGTATCCGCTCCGGGAACAGCAGTTCCAGGACGGTGGCGACGAATCCGAAGGCCACGGATACCCCCACCGCCAGCATGGGGACGTTCGAGCGGCCCAGGCGGGCGAGGACGCGGGGCGCCGCGGAGCGCTGAGCAAGGGAGTAGGCCATCCGTGATGCCCCGTAGAGGTTGGCGTTCAGGGCAGAGAGAAGTGCGACGACGGCCACCAGGGTGATCGCCGTTCCCGCGCCGGGGATGCGGGCGGCGTCCAGAACGCCGGCGAACGGCGAGGCCAGGGCTTCCGAGGTGGCCGGAAGGACGGCGGCGATGACGAAGACGGACCCGATGTAGAACACCAGGATGCGCCAGACAACAGTGCGGATGGCCTTGGCCACGCTCCGCTCCGGATCCTCGGTTTCCGCCGCGGCGACGGACACAATTTCCGTCCCGCCGAACGCGAAGATGACCACGAAGAGAGCGGACGCAATGCCGCCCAGGCCCTGCGGCGCGAAGTCGCCCGTGACATTGGACAGCCCCGGTGAGGCGGCCGGAAGGAGGCCCAGGAGCAGGGCGGCGCCCACCGCCAGGAACAGGATAATCGCGGCAACCTTGAGGATGGCGAACCAGAACTCGAACTCACCGAAATTCCGCACTCCCGCGAGGTTGATCCCGGTGAAGACCACCATGAAGACCAGCGCCAGCGCCCACACCGGAATGACCGGCCATACGGAGAAGAGGAGTGCGGCTGCCCCGAGTGCTTCGGCGGCGATCACCACCACCAGCTGGAGCCACCAGAGCCAGCCGATGGTGGCGCCGGCCGTCTTCCCCAGGGCGCGTTCTGCGTAGACGGAGAACGCTCCGCTGTTGGGGTTTGCAGCGGCCATTTCGCCCAGGGCCCACATGACCAGGATGATCAGGGTCCCGGCCACGAGGTAGGAAACAAGGACGGCGGGGCCGGCGGCCTGCACTCCGGCGCCCGAACCCAGGAACAGGCCGGCCCCGATGGCGCTGCCGAGCCCCATCATGGTCAGCTGCCGGGGCTTCATGCTGTGCGGAGGATGGGCCCGTTTTTCGGTTGGGCGGGCTGTGGTGGACTTCATCGTCATGTGCCGGGAACCTTCTTGGGGTCTGGATGGTGGCGCCTTGTGGGACCACTTGAATTTACCGCCTGCGGTGCCGGAGCGGAATTTGGGCCGCATCCGATGCCGCGGGCAGCCTGAAAACTCCAGGAGGACAATTTCCAGAAACATTGGCAATTGCAAGGCGCCAGCCCGTAGAATTAGTTTTGGTCAAAGTGACCATAACTAGTCCGGCTCCTCCCTGGGGCAGGCGCCTGATCCCCGGAAGGCGGTGCAACCGTGTACTCCAGCTCTGCCAATGTCTCGGAACGCCAGGCTGCACCGCCGTCGCTGGCCATCTCCACGGTCATCTTCGCGCTGCGCCCCAGCGAAAGCTCAGGGCGCCCCACGCTCTGGCTACCGCTGGTGCGGCGGATCCGGGAACCCTTCAAGGGGCTGTGGGCGCTGCCCGGTGGTCCCCTGAGCCACGCGGAGTCGCTCCAGGACGCGGCTTCACGGAACCTGCGGGAGACAACCGGACTTGCCCCCAGCTACCTCGAGCAGCTGTACGCGTTCGGCGGGCTGCACCGCTCACCCACCCAGCGGGTGGTTTCGATCGTCTACTGGGCCCTGGTCCAGCCGACCGAAGCCGCGCTCGCGGACGAGTCCGAGAACGTCCGGTGGTTCCGGGCGGACCGGCTTGGCGAACTCGCCTTTGATCACAACGCGATCGTGGACTACGCGTTGTGGCGGCTGCGGAACAAGCTCGCCTACGGCTCCGTTGCGTACCACCTGCTGGGGGAGTACTTCACCCTGGCCCAGGTGCGGGAGGTCTACGAAGCCGTGCTGGACCGTGAGTTGGATCCGGCAAACTTCCGCAGGCAGCTCAAGGCCACCCCCGAAATAGAAGAAACCGGCGAATACCTCCAGGGCGGCAAGCACCGCCCCCCGCGCCTCTACCGCTTTACCGGCCGGCCCGGCCTTGACCCAGACAACAGGAGCACACCATGAGCAGCGTCAACACGGCAATCCAGCTGATCACGCGCGAGCAGGCCGAAAACGGCGCCGCCGCAAAGGGCAGCACCTGCAGCCCCGCCCTGGCCAAGGGCCCGTGGGACTACGATCTTGCCGAGGCGCTCGCCGGCGTTCCCGCCTACGGCCCCGGTGCCTCCAGCGCGGACGTGGCCCCCGCCGCAAGCCCCCGCCAGGGGCAGCTGCCGGAGGAGTACAAGCTGGCCAGCGACGCCGAGCTGGGCGAAAGGATCCTTGCCGCAAAGGCTGCCCTGGGGGACCGGGCCGTCATCCTGGGGCACTTCTACCAGCGCGATGAAGTGATCCAGTACGCGGACTTCGTGGGCGACTCCTTCCAGCTGGCCAACGCGGCCCTCACCCGTCCGGATGCGGAGGCGATCGTTTTCTGCGGCGTGCACTTCATGGCCGAAACCGCCGACATCCTCTCCGCCCCCGAACAGGCCGTCATCCTGCCCAACCTGGCGGCCGGTTGCTCCATGGCGGACATGGCCGACGCCGATTCCGTGGCCGAGTGCTGGGAGCAGTTGGAGGAGATTTACGGCACCGAGCCCGACGCCGACGGCCGGGTTCCGGTCCTTCCCGTCACCTACATGAATTCCTCCGCTGCCCTGAAGGCTTTCTGCGGTGAGCACGGCGGCATCGTCTGCACCTCCTCCAACGCCAGGACGGTGCTCGAGTGGGCGTTCCAGCGGGCCCAGCGGGTGCTGTTCTTCCCCGACCAGCACCTGGGCCGCAACACCGCGAAAGCGCTGGGCGTGCCGCTGGAGCAGATGCCCATGTGGAACCCGAGCAAGGACCTGGGCGGCAATGACGAGCAGGCACTGCTCGATTCACGGGTCATCCTCTGGCACGGGTTCTGCTCTGTGCACAAGCGCTTTAACGTCGCCCAGATCGAGAAGGCCCGCGCCGATTTCCCCGGAGTCCAGGTGATTGTGCACCCGGAGTGCCCCATGGAGGTGGTGGATGCTGCCGATTCGGCCGGCTCCACCGACTTCATCAAGAAGGCCATCGCCGCGGCCACCGAACCCACCACCTTTGCGATCGGCACCGAGATCAACATGGTGAACCGGCTCGCCGCGGAGTACCCGCAGCACACCATCTTCTGCCTGGACCCCGTCATCTGCCCCTGCTCCACCATGTACCGGATCCACCCCGGCTACCTTGCCTGGGTGCTGGAGGAACTGGTGGCCGGGCGGGTGGTGAACCGCATTACCGTCGCGGACTCCGTCCAGGACAACGCCAGGACCGCCCTCGAGCGCATGCTCGCCGCGAGGCCCTGATGAGCCGCCGGCTGATCGTCGTCGGCAGCGGTATTGCCGGACTCTACGCCGCGCTGCTGGCGGCCGACGCCGGGGCGGACGTGGTGCTCCTGAGCAAGGGCCAGTTGCGCGAGAGCAATACCTGGTACGCCCAGGGCGGTATCTCGGCCGTCCTGTCGGAGCCCGCCCCCGGGGACACTGTCGCCGCCCACATTGCCGACACCCTGCAGGCCGGAGCGGGACACTGCAATGAGGCCGCAGTGAGCCTGATGTGCTCGGAGGCCCGCAGGGACATCGCCGGCCTGGAACGGTACGGCGTGCACTTCGATCCCGGTGCCGGCGGCGGCCGGGCGCTCGGGCTGGAGGCCGCACACTCCGCTCCGCGCATCCTGCACGCCGGCGGCGACGCGACCGGTGCGAAGACCGCCGCGGCCCTGGTCGAAGCCGTGCTTGCCCGGCAGGCAGACGGTACCGTGGCCATCCATACAGGCGCCCACGCCACCGCCCTCCTGGCAACGGCCGGCCACGTCAACGGCGTCGAGTTCCTCCAGGACGGCCGGACATTCACCCTGTACGGGGACGCCGTGCTGCTCGCTACGGGCGGCGCAGGCCAACTGTTCGCCCAGACCACCAACCCGGCGGTGGCAACCGCCGACGGCCTTGCACTCGCCGTCCGCGCCGGGGCGGCAGCGGCGGACCTGGAATTCTTCCAGTTCCACCCCACCTGCCTGGTGCCCGGTGCCGGCAGCATGGACGCAGACCCGGGCACAGCCCGCGGGCTTGGCCAGGATCCGCTCCTCATCTCCGAAGCGGTCCGCGGCGAAGGCGCCACCCTCGTCGATGGCAACGGAAAGCGGTTCATGCGCGCCTACCACCCCGACGCAGAACTGGCCCCACGCGACGTGGTCTCCCGCAGCATCGCCCTGCACCTCGCCAAGCTCGGCGACCCCAACGGCCACGTCTACCTCGACGCACGCGCCATCGAGCGCGCCAAAGGTCCCGGATTCCTGGCCAAGCGGTTCCCCACCCTCACCCAGAAGACCCTGGACGGCGGCATCGACTGGACCCGCGAAGTGGTTCCGGTGGCACCAGCGGCCCACTACTGGATGGGCGGAGTCCTCACCGACCTGCACGGCCGCACCACGGTGCCCGGGCTGTACGCCGCCGGGGAAGTTGCGTGCAGCGGGGTCCAAGGGGCAAACCGGCTGGCCAGCAACTCCCTCCTGGAGGGACTCGTCTTCGGCCGGCGCGCTGTTGAAGCCTTCCTGGCAGGTGACGACGGCGGTGCGACCCCTCGGGGCACCGATGCTCCGCGTGCTGTCTCGGCCGCGGGCGGCCTCCCCTTGACGCACGCTTCCGCACCGCTGCCCCGAGAAGCTATGGACGCCGGCACCTTCCCTACTGCTTTAGTAGGTGAAGCGGCCGCATCAGCTGCTCCGGGTGGGAGCCGGCCGTCCAACTTCGGTGGGGGGAGTGAGCCGTTCTCCCGTGAGGCCCTGCGCCGGCTGATGACTGCCAAGGCCGGGGTGCTTCGTTCCGGGGAGCTGCTCCGGGAAGCGGGGGACACCCTGGGGCGGTGGGCCGCCGTCGTTCGTCCCGGCGCTGTATCCGCCGGTGCGGATACCCGCCTGCATGAGGACCGGAACCTGCTGCTGGCGGCACAGCTGCTGGTGGCTGCGGCCCAGCAACGCACGAAGTCCCTGGGCGCCCACTACCGCAGCGACTGCCCGGAGGATGCGTCCGGCATCACGGAAGAACTCCACAACACGTACCCGAACCGCCCGAAAGTGAGCGTTCTCCATGACTGAAACAACCCTGCTTGACCTGGCACTGCCGTCGGCGCCGGTGCGGGAGATCCTGGAGCGGGCCTTCGCCGAAGATGCCCCGGCAGGGGACATCACTTCCCAGCTGCTCATCCCGGCCACTGCGCACGCCACGGCCGTGCTGAATGCGCGGGTGCCCGGCGTCTTCAGCGGCGCCACAGTGTTCCGCGACGCCATGCTGCTGGTGGACCCTGAAACGCAGGTGGAGCTGCTGCTGGCGGACGGAGACAGGTTCGACGCCGGCACGCACCTTGCGAGGGTCAGCGGACGGGCCCGTTCGGTCCTGCTCGCAGAACGCGTGGCCCTCAACCTGGTCCAGCGGATGTCCGCGATTGCCACCCGGACAGCGGAGTTCGTTGAGCTCACCGACGGAACGGCGGCCCGCATTACCGACACCCGAAAAACCACCCCCGGACTGCGGATCCTCGAACGGTTCGCGGTGCGGTGCGGGGGAGGCGCCAACCACCGCTACAGCCTGTCCGATGCTGTCCTGGCGAAGGACAACCACCTGGCCGTCATGACCGGAGGGGACCCCGTCAGGCTCACCGGACTGCTCCGGGCCGCCAAGGCGCAGCTGGGGCACACCACGCACTTCGAAGTCGAGGTGGACCGGGTGGACCAGATCGAACCTGTCCTGGCAGCCGGCGTGGACACCATCATGCTGGACAACTTCACGGTGGCGGAGCTGAAGGAGGGCGTTGCCCTGGTGGGCGGGCGCGCAACAGTGGAGGCCAGCGGCAACGTGAACCTGGGAACAGTGGCAGGGATTGCCGCCACCGGGGTGGACGTCATTTCCGTCGGCGCCCTCACGCATACGGTGGCCGCCCTGGACCTCGGCCTGGACGTGGAACTGACAGCCGGGTGAGTACACCGTGATCTTCCTTGACGCAGCCGCCACCACCGCCGTCCGCCGCGAGGTGCTGGAAGCCATGTGGCCCTACCTGACCGGTGACTTCGGCAACCCCTCCAGCCACCACACCCTGGGCGAATCGGCCGCCAAGGCGCTCGCGGATGCCAGGGCCTCGGTGGCCGCGGTCCTGGGCTGCCGGCCGGGTGAAATCACGTTTACGTCCGGCGGCACCGAAGCGGACAACCTGGCCGTCAAAGGCATTGCCCTGGCGCGGCAGGCAGCTGACCCAACACTGGACAGGGTGGTGATCAGCGGCGTCGAACACCCTGCCGTGGAGGAGTCCGCCCGGTACCTGGAACGCTTCCATGGATTCAGGGTTGACGTGGTTCCCGTGGACGGGACCGGGCGGGTCACTCCGGAGGCGCTCCTCGCAGTGCTGCGCCCCGAAACCGCGGTGGTCAGCATCATGTACGCCAACAATGAAGTGGGAACCGTCCAGCCGGTCGCCGAACTGGGCGCCGCAGCACGCAGCCACGGGATTCCCTTCCACACGGATGCGGTCCAGGCGGCGGGCTGGCTCCCCTTGGACACCCGGGCACTGGGCGTTGACGCCCTGAGCCTTTCGGGCCACAAGCTGGGGGCACCCAAGGGCTGCGGGGTGCTGTTTGTCCGCGGCCGCACCAGGATCGAACCGCTGATCCACGGCGGCGGGCAGGAACGCGGGCGCCGCTCCGGGACGGAAAACGTGGCCGGTGCCGTGGGGCTGGCCGCCGCGCTGGCGCTTGCCCAGGCCGGCCAGGAGGAACAACGGCGCCGGGTGGCGGCCCTGCGGGACAGCTTCATCAACGCCGTGCTCACGGGAGTGCCGGGAGCGGTGCTTACCGGGCACCCCGCGGAGCGGCTGCCCTCCGTGGCATCGTTCTGCTTCCCCGGAACCAGCGGCGAATCGGTCCTCCTGGAACTGGAGCGCCAGGGCGTGGTGTGCTCGAGCGGCTCCGCCTGCGCAGCCGGATCCGATGCGCCGTCGCCCGTCCTCACGGCCATGGGATTCGAAGCCGGGGTGGCCCAGACAGCCGTCCGGTTCAGCTTTGACGCAGCGGTGGCTGGCGAAGACCTGAAGGTCGCTGCCAAAGCTGTCCGGCAGGCAGTGGCAAGCGTGCGGGGCCTCGGCTGCTAGCGGCCACGGATACCGTCAGTAAAGCTCTCCCACGGGGATGTCCACGGCCAGCCGGTTGGACGGTCCCGGCAGCGGGCACGCCCAGGCCTCGTTGTAGGCGCAGGACGGGTTGTACGCAAAGTTGAAGTCCAGGACAAAGCTGGCCTCCGGCCCTGTCCCGTTGACGCCGTGGAAAGCTCCCTTGATGGTGTCCAGCAGGTAGCGGCCGGCCCCGTAGCTTCCGCCGGGCTGGCCTGCCGTCGCGTCACGGAAGGGCACAAAGATGCCGCCGCCGTAGCCCCGCAGCTTCCACACGGCGAGCTGGCCCATCTCGGGAAGGTCGAACGTGCCCAGCCTGACGAAGTTCACCACGCCGTCGGTCCCGGTTTCCACTTTCATTTCCCGCCCGGCGCCTTCCATGGTCAGCGGTACGTGGAAACGGTAAATCGGGTCATAGTCGGCCGTCTTCAAACCGGCAAAGGTTGATTTGCCCTCGGCAGTCAGCGGGGAGGCAGGGTGGGTGGCGAACATCAGGTCCCGCTGGTGGCGCCAGTACAGGTGCGCCTCCGCGGGACTTTCGGCCGAGACCTTGCGGACATTGGCGTACAAGGCAAAGGTCCGGAGCCGCCAGTCGGCGATGTCGACGGCGGAAATGTCCGCCAAATCTTCTTCGGCCGTTCCGTGGTGGGCTTCCATAAGCACCAGCCTAGTCCCCGGCGCGGGAGTTGCACGTCCGACGGCGACACGCACCGCGGCAGTGCGGCTTCCACTTTTCGATGTGGTGCCGAGGTACGGCCGAAACGCCGTCCAGGGAAAGGACCGCGGCTGCCGCGTCCCGATAGGCTGGCCGCATGGAAGGCATGGCAACACCGAGGGCCCTGGCGGGCGCATCCGTTCTCCTGGCGGGCGTGCTCCTCGCAGGATGCTCCACACCGTCGAACAGCGGACCCGGATGGACAGCGCAGCCCGGGGGGCCGGGCACCACGGCCGCCCCCACCGCGCCGGCATCAGCTGCCGCCACTGCAGACGCCACGCCCGGAGCCACGGCTTCCGCCACGTCCAGCCCCGTGGCCACGGCTTCCGCCTGGAAAACCTTCTCGGACCCCGCAAAAACCGTGAGTTTCGACCTGCCGCAGGAGTGGATAGCGCAGGCGGTGGCCCCGGAGGAGGGCGCCCTGCCCGGTGCGCTGAAGGTGGAGGTGAAGAAGCCCGACGGCACCTTCATGGCAGCGCTCCGGACCGGACTCCCGCCGTCGTCCGCTGACTGTCCCCAGGACGCGCGGCGGCCGTACACCGTCATCAGCAGCGTCCCGGCGGACCTTACCGCCGAAGGCGGGGACGGAACCATTCCGCCGCGGGTCGTGTTCCGCGTGATCCAGGGGTACCGGTATTTCGGCTCCTACGGCGTCACGAACCTTGTGGGCGGGGCAGACGGCCAGGCCTGCGAACTGCGCAACATCATCCGGGGCCCGGCCGGCAAAGGTGACTACTCCTTCGGCGACCTGGTAGCCGTCAGGGCATTCGCTCCCGACGAAAAAGTGGCACCCGCCAAGGCATTCGACACTTTGGACCAGGCCGCAAAGTACGTCGATGAAAGCAGCGACTTCGCCAACGTCCAGCGGATGCTAATGTCTCTGGAGATCAAGAACTAGCCCCGTTCCCGGCCCACATCAACGGCCGCGACAACCGGCGACTTCCTTCCGCTGCCGACACCCCCGGAGAGTCATGGAACGCACTGTTTCCGCACGCCTGGTTTTCAGGACCACAGCCAACACCAAGGTGGCCATGGCCATAGCCGCGGCGAGGAATGACGGCTATTCCTCCTTTGGGGAGAGCCTGTCCATCACATCGGGCGGCCAGCAGGTTCCCGCCTCCGAGGTGCCGGACCACCACGGCGGCAGGCTGCACTACATGGAGTTCACGGACCCGGCCGAAGTGACCGTGGAATACTCGGCGACGGTAGCGGGGAAGGCCCAGCCCGAGGAAGCCGGGCTGGCCGACCGGATCCGGTACGTCCGGCCCAGCCGCTATGCCGAGTCGGACCGCCTGCTGCCCACCGCATACGCCGAGTTCGAAGGACTTCGCGGCGCCGAACTGCTGCACGCCGTGCGGAACTGGGTGAATGGGGAACTCCGGTACATCAGCGGCTCCTCGCGCGGGACGGACGGCGCAGTGGAAACCCTCCTGAGCCGCCGCGGAGTCTGCCGCGACTTCGCCCACCTGGCCATCGCCCTGCTGAGGTCCAAGGACATCCCGGCCCGGCTTGCCGCCGTGTACGCCCCTGGCCTGAGCCCCATGGACTTCCACGCCGTGGCCGAGGCCTACGTGGAAGGCGCATGGCATGTCATCGATCCCACGGGGCTTGCCCCGCGGGAGTCGATGCTGCGGATTACGGCCGGCAGGGACTCAGCGGACACGGCGTTCCTGTCCACGGTGGGCGGAAGCCTGACGCTGAGCCAGCTGCAGGTCACGGCCGTGGTTAACGGCACCCTCCCGGCCGAGGATCCGGCCACGCTGGTGGCGCTGGGCTAGCTCGGTTCTTGCCGGGGCGGCCGCGGGCCCAGCGAATTCCTGAGCTTGGCAGTGAGCCTCATCAGCTCCTTCTGTTCAGCCGCTGTCAGGGCGGGCCCCAGGACGGCGGAGATATCGCGGACGTGCTCGCGCCCGATCTCCTTCTGGAGCTCCCGCCCCTCGTCGGTCAGCTTCAACAGCACCCCGCGGCCGTCCTCAGGCGCCGGCATCCTGGCCACGAGCCCGCGCTTCTCCAGCCGCTCCACCAGGCGGCTGAGGCTGGACTGGCTCAGCAGGACGTTGTCGTTGAGCTCGTTGAGCCGCAGCCAGCCGGACGGGCACCGGGACAGTGTGAACAGGACGTCGTACTCGTTTACTGCGAGCTTCCGGAACGCCGGCCCGGACTGCAGCTTCCGCATGACGGCCACCTGGGCCCGGAACAGCGACTCCCAGGTTTCCGCTGCCAGGCGGACCGGCGATTCGGGACTCTTGCCGGCCATCAGGCCTCCGCTGCGGACTTCTCGGCGTCCTGCGCCCCCAGCAGCGCGGCAACCCGGCCGGCGTGCGTGGGCGGTTCGGGGACGTGCGCGGGCTTGCGGGCGGCGTATTCCTTGCGCAGGACGGGCAGGACTTCCTCACCAAACAGGTCCAGCTGCTCCAGCACGGTCTTCAGCGGCAGGCCGGCGTGGTCGATCAGGAACAGCTGCCGCTGGTAGTCGCCGAAGTACTCCCGGAAGGTCAGCGTCTTCTCGATGACCTCCTGCGGGCTGCCGACCGTCAGCGGCGTCTGGGAGGTGAAGTCCTCCAGGGACGGGCCGTGCCCGTACACCGGCGCATTGTCGAAGTAGGGCCGGAACTCCTTGACCGCGTCCTGCGAGTTCTTCCGCATGAAGAACTGGCCGCCAAGGCCCACGATCGCCTGGTCCGCCTTGCCGTGGCCGTAGTGCTCGTAGCGCTCCCGGTAAAGGCCGATCAGCTGCTGGTAGTGCTCCTTGGGCCAGAAGATGTTGTTGGCGAAGAAGCCGTCCCCGAAGTAGGCCGCCACTTCCGCAATCTGCGGAGTGCGGATGGAACCATGCCACACGAAGGGGGCGACGCCGTCGAGCGGGCGCGGCGTGGACGTGAAGTTCTGCAGCGGCGTGCGGAACTTGCCGGACCAGTTCACGGTGTCCTCGTCCCAGAGCTTGCGCAGCAGGCTGTAGTTTTCGATGGCCAGTTCAACGCCGTCCTGGATGTTCTTGCCGAACCACGGGTACACCGGCGCCGTGTTGCCGCGGCCCAGGACCAGGTCCACGCGGCCGTCGGCCAGGTGCTGGAGCATGGCGAAGTCCTCGGCGATCTTCACGGGATCGTTCGTGGTGATCAGCGTTGTTGCCGTGGACAGCGTGATCCGTTCCGTCTGGGCCGCGATGTAGGCAAGCGTGGTGGTGGGGGAGGAGGAGAAGAACGGCCGGTTGTGGTGCTCGCCCAGGGCGTAGACATCCATCCCGATTTCCTCCACCTTCTTGGCGATGGCCACGGACGCCTTGATGCGCTCGTTCTCGGTTGGGGTCCGGCCCGTGGTGGGGTCCGTGGTGATGTCGCTGACGCTGAAAACACCGATCTGCATGATGTGCCTTTCCGTTCCTGGACTGCTGGCTTGCTCCCAGTGTAGTCCAATTTAGATGCATTTGCATCTATCGACGGATATAACGCAGCCGGGGCGGAATTATTCCGTTGTTTTACTCGGGGCTTCCGGGGGCAGCGCGGCGGCCGCTGGTCTTCGGCACGATGCCGGTGGTCCAGTCCCGGAACTCCTCGTCGACGTCGGCCCCGGGCCCGAATTCCGGCCGGGCCTGCAGCTCCCGGAGCAGCGCCTTCCGCTCGCGGCGGCCTTCCACCAGCCTGTAAAGGACCGGCACCAGGACCAGGGTCAGGGCAGTGGAGGAGATGAGCCCTCCGATGACCACCACGGCAAGCGGCTGCGAGATAAAGCCGCCGCCGCCGGTGAGGCCCAGTGCCATGGGCGTGAGGGCGAACACCGTGGCGAGGGCGGTCATCAGGATGGGACGCAGGCGCTGGCGCGCGCCATGTGTGATGGCGTCAGCCACGTTCATGCCCGGCCGCCCGTCCCGGGGCTGCCGGTACTGGTTGATGAGGTCGATCAGCACGATTGCGTTGGTGACCACGATGCCCACCAGCATGAGCATGCCGATCAGAGACGGCAGGCCCAGCGGGACGCCGGTGAGCAGCAGCAGGGCCACGGCACCTGTGGCGGCAAACGGCACCGAGACCAGCAGGATCAGCGGCTGGATGAGGGACTTGAAGGTCGCCACCATAATGACGTAGACGATGGCGATTGCCGCCAGGAGGGCGAGTCCGAGCTGCTGGAACGACTCCTGCTGCTGGGTGGTGGCACCGCCGATTTCGGCAGTGACGCCCGCTGGCAGCTGCACGCCTTCGAGGCGTTTCTGGACCTCCGCGTTGACCGCGCCCAGGTTGGAGCCCGACGGCGTGACGGAGACGCGCGCGGTGCGCTGGCCGTTGCTGGCGGTGATGGATACCGGCACGTCCACCTGTTCAACCGCGGCGATGCTGCCGAGCGTCACAGGGCCGCCGGCGGCCGGCAGGGGGATTTGGCGGACGGCCTCGATGCTGGTGAATTTGGTGCCCTTGCCGATCTGGACGGGGAAGTCGTCGGTGTCGATCCGGACGGTTCCGGCGGGGATGGGGCTGATGGTTGAGGCGAGCACCCCGGCCACCTGTTCCTCGTTGAGCCCGGCGGCGACGGTTTTGGCCCTGTCCACCTTGACCTGGACCACCGGCTGGCTTGCCGCGAGGTTGGTTGCCACCTCGCTGGTTCCCGGCACGCCCGCCATCGCCGAAACCATGGTGTCGCTGGCCTCGCGCAGGTCGGCGGTGGTGGCGGACTTGAGCGTGATGTCCACCGTGGAAGACGTGCCGAAGCCGCCCTGCTGCGTGCCCACCGAGACCTTCCCGGAATCGGGGACCTTTGCCAGTTCGTTCCGTACAGTCTCCTGCAGGCGCGCCTGGTTGGCTTTCTCGTCCGTGACCACCGTGAACGTGGAGTTTGAGGATCCGGTGGAGGTGAGCGCGGCAAACCCGGCCTGCGCGTTGCCTGACGTCACCTGGACGTCCTTGACGCCGTCGATGCCGCGAAGGACTTCTTCCAGCCGGATGGCCGCCGCGCTGGTGTCCGCCAGGCTGGTGCCGGCGGGCAGCACCTGGCGGACCGTGAGGCTGTTCTGGCCCGAGTTGCCCAGGAGGTTCGTGGCCAGCAGGGGCGTCATGGCCGCCGTGCCGCCCAGTACCAGGACGGCGGCAACAAGGGTAATCACCGGATGTTTCTGGGTCTTGCCGAGGATGGGCAGGTACCCGCGCTGGAGCCTGCTGCGCTGCTCCGCCTCCAGCGCCCTTTCCCGCGCCTCGTCGGCGTTGCGGCGGGCAGCTGCTGACCCTGCCGGAGCCGCGCCGGCCGCGGCGCCGCTGTTCTTCAGGAACCAGTACGCCAGCACCGGGACGATGGTCAGCGAAACCAGCAGCGATGCGAGCAGCGCCATGGTGACGGTGAGGGCGAACGGCCTGAACAGCTCGCCTGCAAGCTCGCCCACGAAGGCAATGGGGAGGAAGACCGCCACGGTGGTCAGCGTGGACGCGGTAATCGCCCCCGCCACCTCCCTGATGGCGGTCAGGATGGCCGTGACCTTGTCCTCGCCGTAGCTCAGGTGCCGCTTGATGTTCTCGATCACCACAATCGAGTCGTCAACCACCCGGCCGATGGCGATGGTGAGTGCGCCCAGCGTCAGGATATTCAGGGAATACCCGGTGGCGGACAGCCCAATGAAGGTGATCAGCAGCGAGAGCGGGATGGACACTGCCGTGACCAGGGTGGAGCGGGCGGACATCAGGAAGACCAGGATGACGGCAACGGCGAAGCCCAGCCCCAGCAGGCCCTCGGTGGTGAGGTCCTTGATGGACTTCTCGATGAACGGTGCCTGGTCGAACACCGGGGTGAACTTGGCGTTCGAGCCCAGTTCGGCCTCCAGCTCGTCGAGGGTGTCCCGGACTGCGTGCGAGATGCCGACAGTGTCGCCTTCAGGCTTTTTGGTGACGGACACCGCGAGCGTTTCCGCACCGTTGGTCCGCGTGATGGAGGTGCGTTCGTCGTCCTTGACGGCAACGTCCGCCACAGCGCCGATCGTGGCGGCGTTCCTGGCTCCTCCGAGGGGGAGGGCCTTGATGGCGTCCAGTGAATCCACCGGGCTGCCAATCTGCAGGGACAGGGTCTTGCCCTGTTCCTCCAGCGTGCCGGCCGGGATCAGCGCGCCGTTGTTGGCCAGCGCGTCCCGGATGGAGGCGATGGTGGCACCGGACGCCGCCATCGCCTCGGGGCGGGGGAGGATCTCGATGTGCTGGGTGGCGCCGCCCGTCACGTCGGCGCCGCGGACGCCCTCGATCTTCTGGAGGCGGGGCACGCTTAGCCGCTGCAGGTCGGCGTTCAGCTCGCTGAGGCCCTTGTCCGAGGAAACCGCCAGGAACACAATGGGGAAATCGTTGATGCTGCCAGCGAAGGCCTGCGGCTGGACGTCCTCGGGCAGGGTCCGCTTGGCGTTGGAGATGGCCCGGTCAATCTGGTTCCGCGCCCGGTCCAGGTTGGAACCGTAGGTGAAGACCATGGTGATCTGGGAAACGCCGTTGCGGGACGTGGAGGAGGTGGATTCCAGCCCCTCCACGCCGTTCAGGGCAGTCTCCAAGGGCCCGCTCACCTGCTTGTCCACCACCTCCGGGGAAGCGCCGGGCATTGCGGTCAGCACGGTGATCTGCGGGAACTCGATGGACGGGATGAGTTCCTGCTTCAGCGATGACATGGTGATCACGCCGAAGACGGAGGCGAAGACTGTGACCAGTGCGATCAGGGCCCGGTTCGCAAGTGAGAGTTGTGCCAGCCGGAACATCGCATGGTCTCCTGAGGGGTTGACTGACTGATACGGACCCGGACGTGCCGGCCGCCGGCCCCGGCAGGGTCAGTGGCTGGCGTTAACGCTCTCCAGCTGAAGCGACTTGGCCGTTGCCTTTTCCAGCTCGACGGCGAGGTCCGGGTTCTCGTCCAGCTTGACCCCGTAGCCCGGCATCATGTCCTTGAGCTTGGACTGCCAGCCCTTGAAGTTCCGCGGGAACGTCTTCTTCAGCAATTCGATCATGATCGGGACCGCAGTGGAGGCTCCGGGGGATGCACCCAGGAGCGCGCCGATGGAACCGTCACGGCCGGCGATCACTTCAGTTCCGAACTGGAGGATGCCGCCCTTCTGCGGATCTTTCTTGATAATCTGTACACGCTGGCCGGCGGTGATCAGTTCCCAGTCGCCGTCCTTGGCCTCCGGGTAGTACTCGCGTAGCGCTTCGACCTTGTCGCCGTGGCGCTTGGCCACTTCCTTGATCAGGTACGCGGTGAGGTCCATGTTGTCCTTCGCCACCGCCAGCATCGGAATGATGTTGCCCGGCCTGATGGACAGCGGAAGGTCGAGGTAGGAACCGTTCTTCAGGAAGTTGGTGGAGAAGCCCGCGTAGGGTCCGAACAGCAGCGAACGCTTGCCGTCCACGTACCGGGTGTCCAGGTGGGGCACCGACATGGGGGGAGCACCCACCGATGCCTGGCCGTACACCTTGGCACTGTGCTGCGCGGCGATGGCTTCGTCCGTGCAGCGGAAGAACTGCCCGGAGACGGGGAACCCGCCATAACCCTTGCTTTCCGGGATGCCGGAAGCCTGGAGCAGGTGCAGCGCGCCTCCGCCGGCGCCCACAAAAACGAACTTGGCGTGGATCTTGCCGTGCTCGCCGGACTTGGGGTATTTCAGCGAAAGGTTCCAGCCGCCGTCGGACGCCCTGGAGATGCCCGTGACGTCATGGCCGTAGTTGATTTCGACGCCGTTGTTCCCGAGGTAGGTGGTCAGCTCGCGGGTAAGTGCCCCGAAGTCGACGTCGGTGCCCTCGGCGGCGCGGGTAGCGGCGATGCGCTGCTTGGGGTCGCGCCCCTTCACGATCAGCGGCGCCCACTTGGCGATCTGGCCGTGGTCCTCGGAGTACTCCATGCTCCGGAACAGGGTGTGCGGCTTGAGGGCTTCGTACCGCGTCTTCAGGAAGCGGGTGTGGTCCTCGCCGATGACGAAGCTCATGTGCGGCACGGTGTTGATGAAGCCCTTGGGCGAGCCGATCAGGTTCCGGTCCACCAGGTGGGACCAGAATTGGCGGGAAAGCTGGAACTGTTCGTTGATCTGCAGCGCCTTGGAGGGGTCCACTGAGCCGTCTTTGGCTGCAGGGGAGTAGTTGAGCTCGCAGAGGGCGGCGTGGCCGGTGCCGGCGTTGTTCCACGGCCCGGAGCTTTCCAGCCCGGGCTGGTCCAGCCGCTCGAACAGGGAGATGGTCCAGCTCGGCTCCAGCTGCTTGAGGAATGCCCCCAGCGTGGCGCTCATGATGCCGCCACCGATCAGGACGACGTCGGCATGTGGGGTCTTGGAAATGAAGGTCACGATCAGTCTCCGATTGCAGCGGCTCTGGCTGTCACAGAATATCCCCGGGCAGCGGACATACTGAAATTGGGCCGGTCCGTCAAGGCTTTAGTTGCACCTTCGTGAAAACTTCATTTAAGACCGGCGACGCCGGATAGCTCAGGACACGGTCGGACAGGGCCAGGGCGGAGATGGGGAAGGCGACGGGGACGGCGGGTACGGTCGCCGCGATCTGGGCGTTGATGGTGTGATATTGCTCATCCCGCTCCTTGCCTTCCGGCAGGCCGCGCGCCCGGTTGATCTTCGAAAAGACCTGGGGATCGTGGTAACCGAACTCCCCGTTCTTCTCCCCGAAGAGGGGGCCCACGAAGTTATCGGCGTCGGAGTAGGAGCCGTTCCAGCCCAGGAGGTGGAGCGCGTGGTCGCCGGGGGACTGCACCTTCTGCAGGTAGCCGTCGGACCACTCCACCGGAACCGGCCGGATGTTGAACCCGACGGCGGTGAGCTGGCGGCTGATTTCGGCGTAGACCTTCTCAGGGGTGGGCAGGTAGGGGCGGGTGACGTTCAGGGGGTAGTAGAACCTGAGTTCCTCGCCGGCGTACCCGCCCTCCTTGAGATACTCCTTGGCCTTGGCGGGGTCGTGGCCCAGCTCCGGGGCCTCGTTGTTGAATCCGCTGATCTTGGGCGGCACGAACTGGGTGGCCTTGGCCGTGTTGTCGATGAAGAACCTGCGGATCAGGGTCTCCTTGTCGATCGCCATTTCGATCGCCTGGCGGACCTTCTGGTTCTGGAGCACGGGGACGTCCTGGTTGATGCCCACGTACATAACGGAGAAGGGGTCGCGCTGGACGATCTGCTTTCCGCGCTTGACCAGCTGGTCAAAGTTGCCCACCGTCACGGCGTCATAACCGTCGATCTTGCCGTCAAGAAGGGCCTGGAGCCTGGCTTGCGGGTGGTCGTAGGCCAGGAAGTTGATGGCGGCGATTTGGCCGCGTTCGCCCCAGTAGGACTTGTTGGTGGCCAGCGTGACGCTTCCTTCGTCCCAGGAGGAAAGGCTGAACGGCCCGGTACCCACCGGCTTGGTGCCAAACGCGGACACGGGCTGTCCGCCACGGCTTTGGTCGAGGACATCGGCCGTGCCCGCGGCGAGGGCGGCCGGCGAGGCCATGGCAAAGGCCGGCAGGGTGAGCGCCTGGAGGAAGGCGGTGAACCGCTGGGTAAGGTCGATCCTCACGGTGTCGGCCGAGAGCGCCGTGCAACTCTTGAAGATGGAGAGCTCCGGCTCGTCCGAATGCGCCTTGAAAACACCCTTGAAGGCTCCGCCCGGAGCCTGCCGCCTCAGGTCCGCGGAGAAGGCGAACCAGCGGTTGAAGTTGAAGCAGACGGCCTCCGCATTGAACGGGGTCCCGTCCTGGAAGGCAACGTCCGTCCGGAGCTTGAAGGTATAGGAACGGCCTTCGTTGGATTCAGTCCACTCCGTGGCGAGCAATGGTGTGGGCTTCCCGGTGATCTGGTCGACGCCCACCAGCCCTTCGAGGATCTGCCGGGTGATGCGCTGGGACTCCACGTCGTTGGACAGTGCGGGATCCAGGCCCAGGGGCTGGGCAGCCGTCCCAAAATTGAAGGTTGCGGCCGGCTCCGCTGCGGCGGTTGGGCTGGGCGTGCCCGACGACGGCGAAGGGGCTGGTACGGCTGTGCAGGAGGTTACGCCCAACGCCAGGAGGACAGCGCCCGTCTTGATGACTGTCCGCCGCGAAGTACTGCTGGGCACTCGTTTATCACCTCTGGATCTTGCCGGCGCCGCCGCGTGCGGGCCGAAGCCCAGTCTAGTAGACGCCACCTGCAGGTCCCCGGCGCCGCGGGGTGTTCCGGCAGCAGAGCCACGGCAGGGGACCCGGCCCGCCATCCACCGCGGGGGCTGCCTGGCTTGCTCGGCCCACAGCGAAGCCGGGGGCGATCCATTCGGAACCGCCCCCGGCGTCAGTGTTCATGCCGGCACCTTACGATTACCGCACCTGGTGGTTACTTGGGCATCAGTACCGAGTCGATCAGGTAGACCGTAGCGTTCTTGGTCTGGACGCCGCCGCAGATCACGTTGGCGCCGTCAACCTTCAGCTGGTCACCGCTGCCCGTGACAGTGACGGAACCGCCCTGGACCGTGGCGTGCGTGCCGGCGATCTTGTCCGGAGTGATCTGGCCGGGAACCACGTGGTAGGTCAGGATCTTGCTCAGGAGGGCGTCGTCCGTCTTGAGGGTTTCAATGGTGGCCGCATCAATCTTGGCGAAGGCGTCATCCACCGGCGCGAACACAGTGAACTCGCCGCCGTTCAGCGTGTCCACCAGGTCAACCTTGGGGTTCAGCTGTCCGGAAACGGCCGCCGTAAGGGTCTTCAGGATCGGGTTGTTGGACGCTGCTACGGCCACCGGATCGAGGGCCATGCCTTCAACGGAACCTGCGCCCGAAGGGACCTGTTCGGCGTAGCCGGCGCAGCCCGGACCCACCAGGTTTGCCGCCGGATCCATGGCCGCGGCGGAGGAGCTGGCCGAGGGGGAGGGGGCCATGCTCGTTGCGGCCGGCGACTCCGCGGGAGCGGAGGAGCCGGACGTCGATGCTGAACCGCCGCAGGCGGTCAGGCTGAGCAGAGCTGCTGCTGCAACGCCTGCGACGGTGAAGGTTGTGCGCTTGATGGTCTGCATTTCGGTTCTCCTTGGATTGTGGCGTCTGCCCGCCGCGGACGTGCTGTCTGACGGCGTCGTTCGAATCTTGCTGGTGGGCACCTGCCCTTGGCTGGTGTCTCACTGGGTATTCGGCCGGGGGCGGGACGCGGATGGGTGCATTCCAAGGAGTTTTTCGGCGGCCCGCGAATTCGCCGTCGGTTCGCCCAAGTCCCGTGACTAAGAACCAGGTGCCGTGACTGTTAAGCAGGGTGGTCCCCCGGCCACGGCCGGGGGACCACATAGTGCGCAAGGGGGGACTTGAACCCCCACGCCCGAAGGCACAGGAACCTAAATCCTGCGTGTCTGCCAATTTCACCACTCGCGCAGGGCTTCCGGTCGCTGTTTCCCGTTTATAGGGCGCGACGGCGGACGCCAGTGTCCATTGTAGCGTCGCCCGGGCAGGGCCTTGGCTCAGCGCCGGATGGTCACGCGTCGAGTTTCAGGTCGCGCCGCAGCTTGGCAACGTGGCCCGTGGCCCGGACGTTGTACTGGGCCAGCGCAACCTTGCCCTCCGGATCCACCACGATGGTGGAACGGATCAGTCCTTCATAGGTCTTGCCGTAGTTCTTCTTCTCGCCCCAGGCACCGTATGCCTCGGCGACCGTATGGTCCGCGTCCGAGAGCAAGGGAAAAGTGAGCCCTTCCTTCGCCGCGAACTTTGCCAGCTTTTCCACCGGATCGGGGGAGATCCCCAGCACGTCGTAACCGGCCGACTGGAGGGAGGCAAGGCTGTCCCGGAAGTCGCACGCTTCCTTGGTGCATCCCGGTGTTGCTGCGGCGGGGTAGAAGTACACAATGGTGTGGCGGCCCGGGCGCGCGGACAGGCTGACGTCCGCGCCGGAAGAGTCCTTCAGTGTGAAACCGGGCGCGTCGTCTCCGGTTACGAGTCTGTCAGCCATTGTTTTTCTCCTTGTCGCAGGCGGGACACACCAGCCTAGTAAGGGTCGGGAACCAGTGCTAATCGGCACTTGGCTATACTTGCTGCTATGCCTGATATGGATCACTGGCCCACGGGGCGCCTCTTGTCCACTGCCGCGCGCCTCGTTGAACACTCCTGGAACGAAAAACTGGGCGCCATCGGCCTCACCCACGCGGGTGTCATTGCCATCGAGGTTCTCGATGCGCAAGGCCCCATGACCCAGGCGCAGCTTGCCCAATACGTTCGTGTCCAGGCACAGACAATGGGTAAGACGCTCAGCCGCCTTGAGTCCCACGGGCACATCGTCCGCGTCCGCAGCACGTCGGACCGCAGGAGCCACGTGGTGTCCCTTACCGAGCAGGGCAAGGAAGCGGTGACGGCCGCGGTGGAGATGGAACGCTCGGTGCTGGCTTCAGCCTCAATTGATCCTGACCTGCTGCGGCAGGAGCTCCAGGCCGTGGTGCGGGAACTGGCCAGCCAGTTTGCCACCACCCCCAGCGCCGCCACCGGCGCGCTGGTGGAGAATGCACCTTAGGACTCTGTTGCCGGCCTGACCGCCGGCGAGCAGGCGTGACCGCGGCCCCCGGGGCTGCGGCCACGCCTTTTTTCTTCCCCGTGGGCGGTGGGTGCGTGCACCCTGCCAGGCTCCCCCCGCTGCCGCTCCGTGGCTGGGCCAGCCACATAGTGAAGTCCAGGCACAACAAAACAGCCCCCTGCTTGCGTTTCCGCGAGCAGGAGGCTGTTTTCCCATTCGTGCACCCCCCGGGACTTGAACCCGGAACCCATTGATTAAGAGTCAATTGCTCTGCCAATTGAGCTAGAGGTGCATCTTTTTGCTGTGATCACCGGGCTTTTCTTTCCCGGTTGATCTCCGCAACGACATGAAACTCTACACGAACTTTTTGCCCATGTGAAATCGGCGCCCACAGCAGTACCGGCATTACTCGGGAGGGGGCAGAACCAGCACAAAATCAGGGTTTTCGTTGTTGGTCAGCAGCCAGAATCCGCCCTCAGGTGTCCTGACGACGTCGCGGATCCTCCCGAACTCGCGTGTGAAATGGGCCACAGGATTACCCGCCTCCCCGCCCTCCAGCTGCACCGTCCACAGCCGCTGCCCCCGGAGCGCCCCGAGGTAGGCGGTGGACCCGGCGATTTCCAGCCCACTGGGTGATGATTCGCTGGTGGAGGGCCACACGACTTTTGCGTCCTGGAATTCGGGGCGGTGCGGTGCGCCCGTCACCGTTGGCCAGCCGTAATTTGCCCCGGGCAGAATAAGGTTCAGTTCGTCGTTGACATCGGGTCCGAACTCGCTGGCCCACAACCGACCGGCACTATCCCACGCCAGGCCCTGCACGTTCCGGTGGCCCAGGCTGTAGACCGCGTTGCCGAAAGGATTGCCCGGTGCCGGTCCGCCCTCGGGGGTCAGCCGGAGGATCTTGCCGCCCAGTGCTTCAGGGTCCTGGGGCTGGTTCCTGCGCTGGGAGTCGCCGGTTCCCACGTACAGGAAGCCGTCGGGGCCGAAGCGGATCCTTCCGCCGTTGTGGGTGGTCGCCTTGGGGATTCCGGTGAAGATCACCTGGGGCTCGCCGAGGGAGAGCCTCCCGTTTCCTGAGTCCTCCAGCGCCAGCCGGACAATCCTGTTGTCCTCCTGTGCGGTCAGGTACGCGTACAGGTACCGGTCGGAGGCGAATCCGGGGGAGAGGGCAAGCCCGAGCAGGCCGCCCTCCCCTGCGGCCACTACCCCCGGCACCTTGCCGAGCTCAATTGCTTTGCCGCCCGGGGGCACTGCCTTGAGCAGGGCGGTGTCGCGTTCCGAGATGATGGCCGTGCCGTCCGGAAGGAACACCGCTGCCCAGGGGATGTTGAGTTGAAGCTCCAGGCGTTCCGCGGCTAGCGGCGCCTGCCCGCCCGCCGTTCCCTTGAAGGTGGTACTTCCGGCGGGCCCGCCCTGCCCGCCGGTACACCCCGCCAGGAGCAGGGCAACGCAGGCAGCCGCGAAGCCGGCGGCAGCGCCGCGGAGGCGCGGGTGTCCCTGACCAGCGCTGCTTCTGCTACTGGAGCCGCTTCCGTCGGGGAACCCGGAAGCCCGCGGCTTCGGCATGCGCGGCCGACTCAAACCAGACTTCAGCCCTCGCCTGCTCATATTCGGGGTGCCCCTCCTCGTAATAGACCATGGTTCCGGCGTCACCCTTCACCGTGTAGCCGTCAGGTCCGCTGCCGTCCGCTCCGGCGGCCGCTGAACCGGCACCGTAGGGCTCGTCCGCCGCCAGGTGTCCTGCGGGTTCCGGCGTTGCAGCGGCCACGGTCTGTTGGGCGTGGTCGGCCCCGGCTTCAGTCAGGGCGGAGGACTGGGTGCGGTCCGCCGTTTCTGCCGCGGGCGCGCTGTCTGGAACGACGGCGGCCGGCGGCGTCGCAGCCGCGTTACCCGGGGCGGGGTGGCCGACGGCGTCAGCCGCAGGTGCGGTTCCACTTGCCATGCCGCTTTCGGCGCCGCTCCCGGTAACGGCACCCGCCGACGCGGAAGCGCGGCCGGAGGGACCGTCGTCGTCCGTGTCCTCCACCGCCGCCGTCTCGGCGCCCGGGAGGGTAGGGGCGTGCGGCTCTGTGTATTCAGGGTGGTGGACCGGCCTGGATACCGGCGCCGCGGCTACGGACTGCTCTGCCGGCGCCGGGGAAGTGTCCTGTCCGGAGCCTTCCTGTCCAGCACCTTCTTGCCGGGAGCCTTCCCGTCCAGTACTTTCCTGTCCCGTACTTACCTGCGGCCCGCGGTGCGGAGCCCCGCCGGCCACAACGGCCGACGCCCCCGAGGCCTCGGACCATTTCGTTTCCCACTCGTCCTCATCCTGGCGCCGGCGCTCGTCCTGGCTGGATAGTGCCGGGGAAGCGGGTGCCGCCGCTGTATCTGCGGGTTCCTCTGCGGTGGTCGGGGCGGCAGGTTCGGCGGGGCGGCCAAAGCCAGCTGCGCCGGGAATGCCGGTGGTTCCGGCTGCTTCGGCGGAGGCAGCGGCGCTTCCGCCCGAAAGCGCTCCATCGGCGCGGGTGCCCTCGGTCCCGGGCGTCCCGGAAGCCTTCGATGCGCTGTTGCGGTTCAGCAGCCACCACACAACGCCGACGATGACAACAATCAGAATGATCCAGAAAACGAAATCCATGGCAGGCCCTTCAGTCCGGATGGCAAGGTGTCTTTTCCTGACGCTACGTCCGGCGGCCACGACTGTCCAGATCGACGGCGGTAGCTGAAGTTCCGCGGCGGGCCTGAACAGAAAGCAGTGAGCCAGCCCAGCAGCAAGAAAGGCCCGCCCCTCTGTCTCACCATGTGGGATGGCAGTCCACTATTTGGCACCAAGATTCAGGCTTTTGGTCCCAAACGGCCTGGATCTGTCGTGCAGGCGTCCATAGGAGCCCTAGACTTTCCCCTATGAGTGACGCCCAGATCGCAACCGAGAACAAGCCTGACATCAAACC
The DNA here is from genome assembly GCF_006151685.1 of Arthrobacter sp. BB-1. Classification (NCBI taxonomy): domain Bacteria; kingdom Bacillati; phylum Actinomycetota; class Actinomycetes; order Micrococcales; family Micrococcaceae; genus Arthrobacter; species Arthrobacter sp. BB-1. The sequence continues at coordinate 105,425 of NZ_VDEV01000022.1, read as the reverse complement.
CAGGAGCCGGGTGGTAACGGACGGAATCCACGCTGCCCCGGCACGTGGCATGTTCCGGGCGGTCGGCATGGGGGATGACGACTTCGCAAAGCCCCAGGTCGGCGTCGCCAGCTCCTGGAACGAAATCACTCCCTGCAACCTTTCCCTGAACCGGCTTGCACAGGGTGCCAAGGAAGGCGTCCACGCCGGCGGCGGGTTCCCCATGCAGTTCGGCACCATCTCCGTTTCCGACGGCATCTCCATGGGCCACGAGGGCATGCACTTCTCCCTGGTGTCCCGCGAAGTCATTGCCGATTCCGTGGAAACCGTGATGCAGGCTGAGCGGATCGACGGCTCTGTATTGCTGGCCGGCTGCGACAAGTCCCTCCCGGGCATGCTCATGGCAGCCGCACGCCTGGACCTGTCCAGCGTTTTCCTCTACGCCGGTTCGATCATGCCTGGCTGGGTCAAGCTTGAGGACGGTTCCGAAAAGGAAGTTACCCTCATCGATGCGTTCGAGGCTGTTGGCGCGTGCGCCGCGGGCAAGATGAGCATGGAAGACCTGACCCGCATCGAAAAGGCCATCTGCCCCGGCGAAGGCGCCTGCGGCGGCATGTACACAGCCAACACCATGGCCTGCATCGGCGAGGCGCTGGGCATGTCCCTGCCAGGTTCCGCCGCCCCGCCCTCGGCAGACCGCCGTCGTGATGAATTCGCCCGCAAGTCAGGCGAAGCTGTGGTCAACCTGCTCCGCCAGGGCATCACGGCCCGCGACATCATGACCAAGAAGGCGTTCGAAAACGCCATCGCCGTCACCATGGCGTTCGGCGGATCCACCAACGCCGTGCTCCATCTGCTGGCCATCGCCCGCGAGGCGGAGGTTGAGCTTAGCCTGGATGACTTCAACCGCATCGGTGACAAGATCCCGCACCTGGGCGACCTGAAGCCCTTCGGCCGCTACGTGATGACCGACGTCGATAAGATCGGCGGAGTGCCGGTCATCATGCGCGCACTGCTCGACGCCGGCCTGCTGCACGGGGACTGCCTCACCGTCACCGGCAAGACTGTCGCTGAGAACCTTGCAGCGATCAACCCGCCGGATTTGGACGGCAAGATCCTGCGTGCCCTGGACAACCCGATCCACAAGACCGGCGGGATCACCATCCTGCACGGCACCATGGCCCCCGAAGGCGCCGTGGTGAAGAGCGCAGGCTTCGATGCCGATGTCTTTGAAGGCACCGCCCGCGTTTTCGAACGCGAGCAGGGCGCCCTGGACGCGCTGGACAAGGGCCAGATCCAGGCCGGAGACGTCGTCGTCATCCGCTACGAAGGCCCCAAGGGCGGCCCGGGCATGCGCGAGATGCTGGCCATCACGGGTGCCATCAAGGGCGCAGGCCTCGGCAAGGACGTCCTGCTCCTGACGGACGGGCGGTTCTCCGGCGGCACCACCGGCCTGTGCATCGGACACGTCGCGCCCGAAGCGGTCGACGGCGGGCCCATCGCCTTCGTCAAGGACGGCGACCGGATCCGCGTGGACATTGCGGCCCGCAGCTTCGACCTGCTGGTGGACGAGGCTGAGCTCGAAGCCCGCAAGGTGGGCTGGGAGCCGCTCCCGGCCAGGTACACCAAGGGCGTGCTGGCCAAGTATGCCAAGCTGGTGCACAGTGCCAGCACAGGCGCATACTGCGGGTAGCAGCAGTATGGTGGCGGCCCTCCCAACCAGGTAGCACCAAGTGTCGTTTTGGAGGCTCAGAACGACACTTAGCGCTACTTAGTTGGGGGGACCCGCCAAAGAGTGGACAATGGGGTCCACATGGTGAGATCGTGGCACGGCTCGTTGACACGTATCTCGCCCAGAGGGAAAACTGAACGCATGACTTTCGTTACCAGCTGCGCTGTTGCAGATGCAGTCGTCGTCCTTACCAAGCGCGTGGCACACTAGCCCCGGCAACGAACTGTCACGCGCGAACCCCTCGAAGAGCCGCCAGGCTGAGGGGTTTTTTTATTTTCCGCAGTTTCCACGAACCACAGATGATCCACAAGGAAGAGTCCGATGAGCAAAGGATCGCCCATCAGCCCCTCGCTGATGGCCACCAAGTCCGCCGGAGCCGCCAAGGCTCCGGACCGCGCCGACCGGACGGCTGAGAACGCCGCCGTCGTCGCCGACCTTGCCGCCGTCTCTCCTGTCCTTGGGCCGAACAACGTTGTACCCCCGACGGTGATGACCGGCTCGCAAGCAATTGTCCGCTCGCTCGAAGAACTCGGCGTCGACGATATTTTCGGTTTGCCCGGTGGCGCGATCCTGCCCACCTACGACCCCTTGATGGCCTCCAGCATGAACCACGTGCTGGTCCGTCACGAACAGGGAGCCGGCCACGCCGCGCAAGGCTACGCCATGGTGACCGGGCGGGTAGGCGTGTGCATCGCCACCTCGGGCCCCGGTGCCACCAACCTCGTTACCGCAATCATGGATGCCCACATGGACTCCGTTCCCCTGGTGGCCATTACCGGGCAGGTGTCCAGCGGTGTGATCGGCACCGACGCCTTCCAGGAAGCCGACATCGTGGGCATCACCATGCCCATCACCAAGCACTCCTTCCTGGTGACCGACCCCAACGACATCCCGCACGTGATGGCCGAAGCCTTCCACCTGGCTTCCACCGGACGCCCCGGTCCCGTCCTGGTGGACGTGGCCAAGGACGCCCAGGTTGGACAGATGACCTTCTCCTGGCCGCCCCGCGTGGACCTGCCCGGCTACCGCCCCGTCACCCGGGGCCACAACAAGCAGGTCCGCGAAGCCGCCAAGCTGATCGCTGCAGCCAGCAAGCCGGTGCTGTACGTTGGCGGCGGCGTCATCAAGGCCCACGCTTCGGCTGAGCTGCTGGCACTCGCCGAGGCCACGGGAGCCCCGGTTGTCACCACGCTGATGGCCAAGGGCGCCTTCCCGGACTCACATCCCCAGCACATGGGAATGCCCGGTATGCACGGCACCGTCTCCGCCGTGACTGCTTTGCAGCAGTCCGACCTGCTCATCACCCTCGGTGCCCGGTTTGATGACCGCGTCACTGGAGTGCTGAAGACGTTCGCCCCCATGGCCAAGGTCATCCACGCGGACATTGACCCGGCCGAAATCTCCAAGAACCGCACCGCCGATGTGCCCATCGTGGGCTCGGTCAAGGAGATCATCCCGGAGCTCACCGAAGCCGTCCGCACCCAGTTCGAGGCGTCGGGCACTCCGGACCTCACCACGTGGTGGGCCTTCCTGAACAACCTGAAGGAAACCTACCCCCTGGGCTGGACCGAGCCGGACGACGGGCTGACCGCACCGCAGAAGGTCATCGAGCGGATCGGTGCGCTGACCGGACCGGAGGGCATCTACGTTGCAGGCGTTGGCCAGCACCAGATGTGGGCGGCACAGTTCATCAAGTACGAGCGCCCGCACGCCTGGCTGAACTCCGGCGGCGCCGGCACCATGGGCTACGCCGTCCCGGCGGCCATGGGCGCCAAGGTGGGCGAACCGGACCGGGTGGTCTGGGCCATCGACGGCGACGGCTGCTTCCAGATGACCAACCAGGAACTGGCCACGTGCGCCATCAACAAGATCCCCATCAAGGTTGCCGTCATCAACAACTCCTCCCTGGGCATGGTGCGCCAGTGGCAGACGCTCTTCTACGAAGGCCGCTACTCCAACACCGACCTGAACACCGGCCACGACACCGTCCGCATCCCGGACTTCGTCAAGCTGGGGGAGGCGTACGGCTGCGCCTCGTTCCGCTGTGAACGCGACGAGGACATTGACGCCACCATCCAGAAGGCCCTCGAAATCAACGACCGCCCCGTGGTCATCGACTTCGTGGTGAGCCCCAACTCCATGGTGTGGCCGATGGTGCCCGCCGGCGTGAGCAACGACCAGATCCAGGTTGCCCGCAACATGACCCCGGAATGGGAAGAAGAGGACTGACCAATGAGCCGCCACACACTTTCCGTCCTGGTGGAAGACAAACCGGGCGTCCTGACCCGGGTTGCAAGCCTCTTCGCCCGGCGCGCCTTCAACATCAACTCACTTGCCGTTGGCCCCACCGAGGTTCCGGGCATCTCCCGGATGACCGTCGTCGTCGACGCCGACGGCGACCTCATCGAGCAGGTCACCAAGCAGCTCAACAAACTGATCAACGTCATCAAGATCGTTGAGCTGACTTCCGAATCTTCCGTACAGCGAGACCACATCCTGGTCAAGGTACGTGCGGATGCCGCGACACGCCTGCAGGTTACCCAGGCCGCAGACCTGTTCCGTGCCGCCGTCGTCGACGTGTCCACAGACTCGTTGGTGATAGAGGCAACCGGTACCCCGGAGAAGCTTGCAGCGCTGCTTTCAGTGCTGGAGCCCTTCGGCATCCGCGAAATCGTGCAGTCCGGCACCCTGGCCGTTGGACGGGGATCCCGCTCCATGAGTGACAGGGCGCTGCGGTCCGCCTAGGACATTGGCCGCGGTCCGCCCGGCCAAACGCAGCGCCCGTGAACGCACCACTACATACCTATCTACAATCCACTCAAGAGGAGTTACGCAAGTGACTGAAATGTTCTACGACGACGACGCAGACCTGTCGATCATCCAGGGCCGCAAGGTTGCCATTGTTGGCTACGGTTCCCAGGGCCACGCCCACGCGCTCAACCTGCGCGATTCCGGCGTCGAGGTTGTTATCGCCCTGAAGGACGGCTCCAAGTCCGCACCCAAGGCAGAGGACGCCGGCTTCACGGTCAAGAACGTTGCCGACGCCGCCGAATGGGCCGACGTCATCATGATCCTGGCGCCGGACCAGCACCAACGTGCCATCTACAACGACTCCATCAAGGGCAAGCTGAAGCCCGGTAAGGCCCTCGCCTTCGCCCACGGCTTCAACATCCGCTTCGGCTACATCCAGGCACCCGAAGGCGTCGACGTCATCCTCGTCGCCCCGAAGGCTCCCGGACACACTGTGCGCCGCGAATTCGAAGCCGGCCGCGGCATCCCCGACATCATCGCCGTCGAGCAGGACGCCACCGGCTCCGCCTGGGACCTGGCCAAGTCCTACGCCAAGGCCATCGGCGGCACCCGCGCCGGCGTCATCAAGACCACCTTCACCGAAGAGACCGAAACGGACCTCTTCGGCGAGCAGGCTGTCCTCTGCGGCGGCGTCTCCCAGCTGATCCAGTACGGTTTCGAAACCCTGACCGAAGCCGGCTACCAGCCGCAGATCGCTTACTTCGAGGTCCTCCACGAGCTCAAGCTCATCGTCGACCTCATGTGGGAAGGCGGCATCGCCAAGCAGCGCTGGAGCGTCTCCGACACCGCAGAGTACGGCGACTACGTCTCCGGCCCGCGTGTCATCACCCCGGAGGTGAAGGAAAACATGAAGGCTGTGCTGGCCGACATCCAGTCCGGGGCCTTTGCCAAGCGCTTCATCGAGGACCAGGACAACGGCGGCGTGGAGTTCAAGGAGCTGCGTGCCAAGGCAGAGCAGCACCCCATTGAGGCCGTTGGCCGCGAACTGCGCTCCCTGTTCTCCTGGCAGCAGCAGGACGTGGACTATGTGGAAGGTTCCGCAGCCCGCTAAGGCCGGTTGCTGCCAACCCCATTAGTTAAATCGACGGTGAGGCCGGGTTCACACTTAACAATGTGAGCCCGGCCTTTCCGTCGGCCTAGACTTGATTTCATCCCCAGGACTGCAACGCAGAGGATCAGCCGTGTCAAAACCCGTAGTATTGCTCGCCGAAGAACTTTCCCCCGCCACTATTGAGGCCCTGGGCCCGGACTTCGAGATCCGCCAGACCGACGGGTCAGACCGCTCCCAGTTGCTCTCTGCCATCGGCGACGTTGACGCCATCCTGGTACGCTCTGCCACGCAGGTGGACGCAGAAGCCATTGCCGCTGCCAAGAACCTGAAGGTCATTGCCCGCGCGGGCGTGGGCCTGGACAACGTCGACATCAAGGCAGCCACGCAGGCCGGCGTCATGGTGGTGAACGCGCCCACGTCCAACATCGTCTCGGCAGCTGAGCTCACGGTAGGCCACATCCTCAGCCTGGCCCGCCACATCCCGCAGGCCAGCGCCGCCCTGAAGGACGGCGAGTGGAAGCGCTCCAAGTACACGGGAATCGAACTCTTCGAAAAGAAGATCGGCATCATCGGCCTCGGCAGGATCGGCGCCCTGGTTGCTGCCCGCCTGAAGGGCTTCGACACCAAGATCCTTGCCTACGATCCCTACATCACCTCCGCCCGGGCCGCGCAGCTCGGCGTCCAGCTGGTCACCCTGGACGAGCTCCTGGCCCAGGCCGACTTCATCACCATCCACATGCCCAAGACGCCGGAGACGGTGGGCATGCTGGGCGCGGACGCCTTCAGGAAGATGAAGAGCACCGCCTATGTAGTCAACGTGGCCCGCGGCGGCCTCGTGGACGAGGAAGCCCTCTTCACGGCGCTGCAGGACGGTGAAATCGCCGGTGCCGGCGTGGACGTCTTCGCCAAAGAGCCCAGCACGGACCTGCCGTTCTTCAAGCTGGACAACGTGGTGGTCACCCCGCACCTCGGCGCCTCCACGGACGAAGCCCAGGAAAAGGCCGGCGTCTCGGTGGCGAAATCGGTCCGCCTTGCCCTGGCCGGTGAACTGGTTCCCGACGCCGTCAACGTTGCCGGCGGCGTCATCGCACCCGACGTCCGCCCGGGCATCCCGCTGATCGAGAAGCTGGGCCGCATCTTCACGGCCCTCACGCACGACTCCCTGACCCAGTTCGACGTCGAGGTTGCCGGCGAGATCTCCTCCCTCGACGTCAAGGTCCTGGAACTGGCCGCCCTTAAGGGCATCTTCGCCGACGTCGTGACCGAGCAGGTCTCCTACGTCAACGCGCCGGTCATCGCCGAGCAGCGGGGCATCAACGTCCGCCTGATCACCACCCCGGAGACCGAGTCCTACCGGAACGTCCTGACCCTGCGCGGCGCCCTCAGCGACGGCAGCCAGATCTCCGTGGCCGGTACCCTGACCGGCCCCAAGCAGATCCAGAAACTGGTGGGCATCAACGGGTTCGAGGTGGAAATCCCGATCAGCGAACACCTGGTGGTGGTGGCCTACACCGACCGCCCCGGCGTGATCGGAACGATCGGCCACATCCTCGGCATGAACAACATCAACATCGCCGGCATGCAGGTAGCACGCTCTGACGAGGGCGGCCAGGTGCTCGCCCTGCTGACCATCGACAGCTCGGTGCCGCAGCAGGTCCTCGACGCCATCAAGGCAGGCATCGGCGCCGAAATGGTGCGTGAAGTGGACCTGGAGGACTAGTCCGCGGCAGGGAAACACCGTACCGCCGGCCCCGCTTCGGCGAGTCTCGGCAAGGCCACGTATGATTGGCCGGTCTGCTTACAATGGCTTGGTCCTGATTCAGGACAGGGGCCGGCAGGCCGGCCAATTACCTTTTTGCACATCCGTCCGTAATCGTCCATGTCCGCCCCGGGCGGACTCGAATGTGCGCACGCATTCCAGGTTTCAGGGAGTTCCATGAACGCCGTCCAGAGGTTCATCAGAAGCAGGGTGCTGCTGTTGACCGCGGCCATCTTGATCGCAGCCATGTGCTTGTCGGTCCTCGTCCAAAGCCAGTCACAGGCTGCACTCAACAGGACCGTGGATGAAAATTCGCGGGGCCTTTACGATGTCCTGGTCCAGGCCAAGGCGCCCTCCGGTGCGCTGATGCAGCCGGAGATCGCCAACGGGACCGGAGGCATCAGCTTCGAGCAGCTGGACGCCATCAGGAAGCTCACCGGAACCTCCGTAGCGGCCCCGATCAGCCTTGTGTCCCGGGTGACCCAGAACCTGGAGTCGCCCCGCCTGGACGCCATGGACTACCTGGGCTACAACGCCGGGTTGGCCGGCACCGCAACCACCGACCAGGCGGCCGGCGCAACTGCCCCCGCCCAGTGGCCCGCGGCCGAATCCGTGCTGAGCGACAAAAGCAAGAAGTACCGCCTGACCGCCAGCGCCGTCAGCTCCGACGGCGTCTCCGAGCAGACGCTGTTCAAGTCGACTGCCGAAGGCACCCTGGGCAAGGCCAAGCTCGTTGAAGAGAAGGCCGCCGGAGGCAGCAGCATCCGGATTGCTGCCCCCGGTGATGAAACCGGCATCAAGTTCCCCGCCCCGGCCGGAGGGTCCGAGCACAACCTCTTTAACCTGTCTGTATCCCTGCCCCTCGCGCCCGAGGTGACGGAGTCCGTGGTTGCCGTTGATCCGGCAGCCGAGCGCGCCCTGCTGGGCTCCGCCGGTGACTTCCTGGCCCCGCTGGAAAAGGCGCCGCCTGCTGACGCCCGCGACGCGGGGGCCATCGGACGGTACTTCGAAGGCCTCTTCACCAACGGCGTCAGCATGGACCAGCTGAAGGAAGGCCCGGATTTCCTCGGCGTCAAGCTCAAGTACTGGGCGCCGCTGATGACCCAGTACCAGCAGGCCAAGCGGGCCGGGCAGCTGACCGCCGATTCCCAGGCCATTCCGCTGATCGTGCGCTCCGGCACCTCCCTGGACCTCAAGTACAACGTCAAGATCGAAGAGATTGACGACGCCGGCAAGGTAGTTAAGGACGTCGGCACAGTTTCCCGGTCCCTGGACAAGGATTACCTGCCGTTTGTCTCCAAGGACCCCTTTGTCCTCTCCTGGCCCGGCTCCACGGACCACTCCTCCCTGCTGGGGAGCGCCGGCAACTTCAACCAGGGCCTTTACACCCCGGCCACCTGGAGCACCGACTTTGCCGCCGCCCCCAAGTACACGGACGGTGAAACGGCTGCAAACGGGGCTGTGGACAAGACAGCAGTTCCCGGCGAATGGGTCACCGTCAACCGGCTGCCTGAGAAGAGCGCCAACGGCGCCCCTGTTGACCAGACCCAGCGCCAACCGGTGGATGAACGTTCCTATCGCGAGAACCTCGAAACAGGTGCGCAGTCAGCTGCCCCGCTGGCGATGGTCTACGGCACGTTCGACCCCTCGGCCGTTGCTGCTGCCGCCGGCGACGTCAACAAGCTGCCTCTCGGCGGCTACGATCCCACCCCCTTCACGCTGGTCAAGGACGCTGCCGGCAACGATGTCCCCGCTACGCAGCTGGAACCGTCCCTGAGCGCCACCGGCCTGGCCAGCCAGTCCGCCGGCGCCATCACCGACTACTACGGGCTGGCCGCCGCCCGCGGGTACAAGGACAACGCCAGTGTGATCGACGCCGTCCGGGTCCGCGCGAAGGCGCCGGGCAGCTGGAAGCAGGCGCAGCCCGACGTCGAGAAGCTGGCCGGCGAAATCCGCGCAATGGGCCTGGAAGCCACCGTCGTGGCAGGTTCCGCACGCGAGGATGCCAGCATCTTCGTTCCCGGCTACTCCAAGGACGGCGCCGGCAAGGAATCCGCCCTGGGCACCGTCCAGCAGTCCTGGGTGCGGCAGAACGCCGCCGAAGCCGTCACCGGATCGCTGTCCGGCACCAACATCACCCTGCTCTTCCTGACGCTCTGCGGTGCAGCCCTCCTGACGGGCGCATCCACCGTCAGCTACATCCGTAAGCGGCGGAGCGAAGCCGGCACACTCCGTGCCATGGGCTGGAACCAGCGCCGGGTCCGCCGGTGGGTGCTTGAGGAGTTCGGTGTGGGAGCCGTCCTGCTGGCAATCGCCGGGACCGTGCTGAGCCTTGTCAGCTGGAGCCTGGCCACGGCCCTCGTGTCCGTGTCCGTCCTGGTGCTCTACGCCGCTGCGGCGTTCTTCGCCGCGCAGCAGCTGCGCCACGGCCACGTCGTGGACCAGGAGCCGCAGCATGACGAGCGGCTCATCCCGGTGGACTCGCCGCTGACTTTCGCCAACCGCCAGCTGAGCACCAACAAATTCAACACGATCTCCCTCGCCGTAGCCGTCGGCGTATTCGGCGCTGCAGTGGGCGGCCTCATCTCCCTGCTCATCGACATTCCCCGCGCTGCCGGCGCCAGTGCCCTCAGCGGCCTGGCCGCTGCCAGCGTCGCGCTGCCCAGCATCCTCCTCGCTCTTTCGGGCGTGGCTGTGGGGCTGGTGCTCACCCTGGTCACCGGCCGGTTTGAACTCAACGCCAAGCGCCAGTACCTCGGCATCCTCGAGGCAATGGGCTGGAACCCGGACATGCTGCGCCAGGTCCGGCTGTTCGAGAACGCCCTGGTGGGAACCTTGGCCTTGCCGCTGGGCGTGCTGGGCGCCCTGGGGATAGGCCTGCTGCTGGCCCCGTACGCCGCGCTGTGGGCGGGCGTGGCGGGCCTTGTGGCTGTACTTTGCTGGATACCGATTGCAACGAAAGTGGTCCAATGACAAACCCGACGAATGTCCAGCGGAGCCGCCGGTCCGGCTCCGCCGAGGTCCCCCTGCAGACCCGTGCCAACACCATCGTCAAGGCCGCCGACCACGCGACCCCGCTGGAACTGAGTGACATCACCATCCGCTACGGCGGGGGCAAGGGCGGTGCGGAAGCCGTCAGCGTGGTGGAAAACTTCGACCTCACCCTGCACGCGGGGGAGATGCACTGCGTTGCCGGCCGCAGCGGTTCCGGCAAGACCAGCATCCTCACCGTCGGCGCGGGACTGACGCTGCCGACGTCGGGCCGCGTCTTCTGGGAAGGCGATTCCCTGGAAAGCATGGGCGATGACGAAATCGCGGACCGCCGTCGTGCCCTGATCGGTTATGTTGACCAGGGCGGTGCACTGATTGACGGGATGAGCGCGCTCGAGAACGTGCTCCTGCCGGCGGTCCCGGACGGCGAAGTGGACCAGCGACGCGACATGGCCAAGGACCTGCTGGACCTCGTGGGCTTGGGCCGCCGCATGCGGCACCGTCCTGCCCAGCTGTCCGGCGGCGAACGCCAGCGCGTGGCCATCGCCCGGGCACTGATCCTGGGCACCCGCGTCCTGGTGGTGGATGAGCCCACTGCCAGCCTCGACCGTGCTTCGGCCAACCGCATCATCAGCATCCTGAAGGACACCACGTCGGACGGGATCGCCGTCCTGGTGGCCTCGCATGACCACGAACTGGTCCGGCTCAGCGATACCCTGACTGAACTCATCTAGCCCGCCCCTCCGCACCGAAGGTAACGTCCTCCACGTGACTGCTTCAGAGAAAACGCCGTTCTACATCACCACGGCCATCACCTACCCCAACGGCGTGCCGCACATCGGCCACGCCTACGAGTACATCGCCACCGATGCAATGGCACGCTTCAAGCGGCTGGATGGCTATGACGTGATGTTCCTGACCGGCACGGACGAGCACGGGATGAAGATCGCCCAGACCGCTGAGAAGGAAGGCCTGACTCCCAAGGAGCTGGTGGACCGGAACGTCGAGGCCTTCAAGGCGGCGCATTCCGCACTGGGGATTTCCTACGACCGTTTCATCCGGACGACGGACGAGGACCACTACGCTGCCTCGCAGGCCATCTGGAAGAAGATGGAAGCCAACGGGGACATCTACTTGTCCAAGTACGAGGGCTGGTACTCCGTCCGGGACGAGGCGTTCTATGTCGAGGACGACACTGTGGTCAAGGACGACGGCGTGCGCTACTCCAAGGAGACGGACACCGAGGTGACCTGGACGGCGGAGGAGAGCTACTTCTTCCGGCTGTCCGCCTACCAGGACAAGCTCCTTGCGCTTTACGAGGCGCACCCTGAGTTCGGCGCCCCGCAGTACCGCTTCAACGAAGTCATCAGCTTCGTGAAGCGCGGCCTGGAGGACCTGTCCATCAGCCGCACGACGTTCGACTGGGGCGTCCCGGTTCCGGGCAACGACAAGCACGTCATGTACGTCTGGGTGGATGCCCTGACCAACTACCTCACGGGTGTGGGCTACCCCGACGTCGATTCGGAGAAGTTCCGGAAGTACTGGCCCGCCGATGTGCACATCATCGGCAAGGACATCTCCCGCTTCCACGCCATCTACTGGCCCGCCTTCCTGATGAGCGCGGGCCTGGAGTTGCCCAAGCGCGTCATGATCCACGGCTTCCTGCACAATAACGGCGTGAAAATGTCCAAGTCCCTGGGCAACGTGGTGGCCCCGTCCGATTTCGTGGAGCAGTACGGCGTGGACCAGGTGCGGTTCTTCTTCCTCCGCGAGGTGCCGTTCGGCGCGGACGGCAGCTACAACCACGATGCCATCGTGGGCCGGATGAACGCGGACCTGGCCAACAACTTCGGCAACCTGGCCCAGCGTTCGCTGTCCATGGTCGCCAAGAACTGCGAGGGAAAGGTCCCCGTTCCGGGTGCGTTCACGGCTGGGGACAACGCCATCCTGGAGCAGGCCGGCGCCCTCCTTGAGGCGGCCCGGGCAGCCTTTGACAAGCAGGAATTCAGCCGCGCCCTTGAAACGATCTGGGGAGTCCTCGGCGACACCAACGCCTACTTCGCGGAGCAGGCACCCTGGGTGCTGCGGAAGACCGACGTCGGACGCATGAACACGGTGCTGTACGTGACGCTGGAGGTGCTGCGGATCGTGGCCATCCTGGCGCAGCCGGTTATGCCCAAGGCAACGGCGGCGCTGCTGCAGACGCTCGGCCAGCCGGAAGGGGAGGCCCGGCAGTTCGCCGCCATTGGCACCCCCATCGTGGCAGGGACGCCACTGCCGGCTCCGTCCCCGGTGTTCCCGAAGTACGAAGAGCCGGCAGAGGCCAAGTAGTTCCGCATTCCGAAAATAAGTACGTCCTACTGGGGATTCCCGGCAGGAAAATCCATAGCCTGAACGTGTTAGCAAACTGACAGTTCGCATCTGGGAGAACCGTCGCCCCGATGCTGTCTGTTTGCCTTTCGACCCGTTACGCCGGGTTGAACCGTCAGGTTGGGGCGGTGTGTTCTCTCTCGCGTCTGGACAGTCTGAAGCAGACTATGGACGGAGACGGAAATGAAACGGATCCTTGCCACCCTGGGGGTCACAAGCCTCGCACTCATGGGTGCAACAGCCACGGCATTCGCCACAGGTGAATCGGGAGGCGGTGAGAAGATCACCATCTGCCACGCCACGGGGTCTGAAACCCACCCCTACCAGCCAATCACCATTGACCTCAATGCGTTGAACGGCCACGCGGGTGCCCACCACCAGCACGAAGAGGACATCATCCCGGCCAACAACGGGAAGGTCCTGCCGCGCGGCCAGAACCTGGACAAGGTGGATGTGTGGAACGCGGGTTGCGCCATGCCGGGCGGAAATCCCGCTGAACCGCCGAAGGACAACGACAAGAAGATCACCATCTGCCATGCCACGGGATCGGAAAAGAACCCCTACCAGGTCATTACCATCGCGCTGCAGGGGCTGAACGGCCACGGTGGCGCCCACCACCAGCATGAAGAGGACATCATCCCGCCGAACAGCGGAAAGGTGATTCCTGCCGGCCAGAACTGGACCGCGGCAGGCCAGGCAATCTTCGAGAACGACTGCAAGCCCGTGAAGGTCACCACCACGCCGCCGACCACCACGCCGCCGACAACTCCGCCCACCGTTCCCGGTGCCGTAGTTCCGCCTGCGGGTGCCGTGCCGGGGACGAATCCGCGCGGAGCTGTTGCCGGAGGCGGAGCGGGTGCAGTGGCCGAGCCAAACGAGGGCTTCAACGTGCAGACCGCCGTGTCGGCTTCGTCCGGTGTGGGCACAGCTCCCTGGCTTGGCGGCCTGGCTGCTGTGCTGGCTGCCGGCGTTGCCCTTGCTGTCCGGAAGGCCATTGCCGGGGTTGTGGTCCGCGGCCAGCACCACGGATAGCGTCCGGTGACCGCCGCCCCGGCGGCATCCAGGTAAAGGAACGCAAAGCGCCGTGCAGCTGTTGCACGGCGTTTTGCGTCTCCACCCGGGCCGTTTTCCCCAAGCTAAGCCGAAGCATGAGGACGATCCATGGCAGGACATCACCCGGAGGAAGTACCCGGAGCGGAAGCAAAATCCAGTACAACAGGCCACCATCGCCGGCGTGCCATTTTCAAAACGACTCTCCTGCTGGCCCTGGCAGGCATCGTGGGCTTCGTTGCCGTAGCCCTTCTCCCTGTCCTGGTTGACGCCGGGGGCCGGACACCGCACGGCGGCGCAACAGCGGTGGCATCAGCGCCTCGTCCAACGCACGCGACGACCGGCACCGCTCCGGTTACCCCTGGTCCTGATATCCCCTCGGAAGTGCCTTCGCAAATGGCGGGGCCACCGGTTGCTCCTCCGCAGCGGCTGATCTATCCCGCTGCGGATATCGACGTTCCTGTGTATCCGCTCGATCCGAGCAGTTCGGACGTTGCCTCACAGACGATCATCCCGCCGCCCACCATGGACGGATACTGGCTGACCCCGTACGGAATGCCGGGCTCGGGCTCCACCAACACCACGTACGTCGTGGGCCACAGCTGGCAGGATCTTGAGGCGCCCTTCAACCGGCTCAGTTCCAAGGCGGCAGCGGGGGACAGCCTCACGGTTGTTACGTCCGCGGGTGAGCTGGAATACCGGGTGGACTCGGTCACCACGTACGTAAAATCGGGACTCAAGGACAGTCCTATCTGGGAGGTTGCACCCAACAGGCTGGTGCTCATTTCGTGCTACACGGACGACCTCTGGGGAACCAACGTGGTAGTAACCGCTACCCCTGTCGCTGGCTGACCGGCAGCAGCCGGCTCCGGCGGCGGGCACGCCCTCCTTCTCGAATATTGAGACGGCTTGACCAGCATATGGATGTCTTGGCTAACCTGAATCCATGAGCGCATCCTCCATTGATCTTGCAGTAATTCCCGGCGACGGCATTGGCCCCGAGGTGATTGCCGAGGCGCTTAAGGTCCTCGAGAAGGCCGTGGCAGCGGAGGGCGTTGAGCTCAAGCAGACCCACTACCAGCTTGGTGCCGAGCACTGGCTGGCCACCGGGGAGACCCTGCCGGACGAGGTCCTGGCGGACCTCCGGACCAGGGACGCCATCCTCTTCGGCGCGGTAGGCGCCGCCCCGGGCGATACCCGCATCCCCTCCGGCATCATTGAACGCGAGCTGCTGCTCAAGCTCCGCTTCAGCCTGGACCACTACGTCAACCTTCGGCCTTCCCGGCTCTACGGAACCGTGGGAAGCCCGCTGGCCAACCCCGGCACCATCGACTTCATCGTGGTCCGCGAGGGCACCGAAGGACCCTATGTGGGCAACGGCGGCACCCTGCGCGCCGGCACTCCACACGAGGTTGCCACCGAAGTTTCCCTGAACACGGCCCACGGCGTGGAGCGGGTTGTCCGGGATGCCTTCCGCCGCGCCAGCGCCAGGGAGCGCAAGCATGTAACCCTGGTCCACAAGCACAACGTCCTGGTCTTCGCCGGGCACCTGTGGAAGCGCACGGTCGAGGCCGTCGCCCAGGAGTTCCCGGAAGTCACCCACGACTACCTGCACGTGGACGCCGCCACCATCTTCATGGTCACCGACCCCTCCCGCTTTGACGTGATCGTCACGGACAACCTGTTCGGGGACATCATCACCGACCTCGCGGCGGCCGTCACCGGCGGCATCGGCCTCGCAGCCTCGGGCAACATCAACATGGACCGCACCGCTCCGTCCATGTTCGAGCCGGTGCACGGCTCCGCCCCGGACATTGCCGGCCAGGGCAAGGCCGACCCCACGGCTGCCATCCTGTCGGCTGCCCTCCTGCTGGACCACTTGGGCTACGGCGCGGCGGCCAGCAGGATCGAAGCGGCAGTGGTTGCCGACGTCGAAAAGCGCGACGGCGGTGCACGCACCACCAGTGCCATCGGCGACGCCATCGCCGCCGGTCTCTGACCCCGCGCCAGGGCCTCCGGCTTCGGGCGTAAGCTTGTCTCGAATCACCAAATGCCGCCCTTGCTGTTCAGCGCTGAACCGGGGGCGGCCGATCGTGGAGGAACCATGACTCAGACCGCCTCTGGCGTCGAATTCAGCCAGCAGCTCTCGGCCAACCCGAAGTCTGCTGAAGAGCGTGCAGCCATCCTGGCCAACCCGGGATTCGGCAAGCACTTCACCGACCACACGGCAGTTGTCGACTACAGCGTGGACGAGCACGGCAACGGCGGCTGGCACAATGCCCGGGTTGAAGCGTACGGCCCGATCGTCCTGGACCCGTCCGCCGCGGTGCTGCACTACGGGCAGGAGATTTTCGAGGGTCTCAAAGCGTACCGCCATGCCGACGGTTCCATCTGGTCCTTCCGCCCGGAAGCAAACGCGGCGCGGCTGAACAAGTCCGCCCGCAGGCTCGCCCTTCCCGAACTCCCGGCCGAGTATTTCCTCGGCGCCATCCGTGAGCTGGTGGCTGCGGACAAGGAATGGGTGCCCAGCGGTGACGGCGAAGCGCTTTACCTTCGGCCGTTCATGATCGCCACCGAGGCCTTCCTTGGTGTCCGGGCTGCGCGCGAAGTTTCCTTCCGGGTCATCGCCTCGCCTGTTGGCAACTACTTCGGCGGCGAGCTGAAGCCTGTCTCCATCTGGATCTCGCGTGAGTACGCCCGCGCCGGCCGTGGCGGGACCGGCGACGCCAAGTGCGGCGGCAACTACGCCGCTTCGCTGATCGCCCAGCAGGAAGCCGAAGCTCACGGCTGCAAGCAGGTGCTCTTCCTTGACCACTTCAACGACAATGCGGTCGAGGAACTGGGCGGCATGAACGTCTTCTTCGTGATGAAGGACGGCTCGTTGGTCACTCCCGCGCTGACCGGCACCATCCTGGAAGGCATCACCAGGATGTCCGTCATCCAGGTGGCCAAGGACATGGGCCGCCAGGTTACCGAGCGCAAGATCACCCTTGATGAGTGGCGCGACGGCGTTGCTTCCGGCGAGATTGCCGAGGTCTTCGCGTGCGGTACAGCCGCCGTCATCACCCCCATCGGAGTCCTCAAGGACGCCACCGAGTTCATTGGCTCCGAGGACGCCAAGGCGGGGGAGACCACCATGGCAATCCGCGAGCAACTGCTCGGCATCCAGACGGGAACCGTCCCGGACAACCACGGCTGGCTGACCCGCCTGGCCTAACCGGTTTCAGCGCGGCAGGCATCCTAGGCGTGTTCGCGAAACCCCACCGTGAAGGTTCGGTTTCGCGAACACGCTTGGGACCGCTGGGGCGCAGAGCTCCTGAAACGCCCGACGGCGGCACTCAGCGCCGGGCGGCCTTCCGGGCGGCGTTCTTGAGGGCCTTGCGGGACACCGGCTTCAGCGCCCTGCGCGCAGCTTCTTCGGCGATGGCCTGGTTACGGCGGGCATCGATCATGTCGTTCCACAGCGCCGTCGCAAAGGCGCCACCGTCCTGGGCGTAGACGTCGTACGGGTAGTCGGCAAATATGGACGGCACAGTGCTGCCGGTGGGCAGCGCCTTCCCGGTTACCTCGGCGACGGCGTCGGCGAGGGCCCAGGTCCGGGTCAGGTGCCGGGTCAGGTTTTTCTCGACGAAGATACCCGCATCACCCACGGCTGCCGCGCGTTTTAGGAGGGACTCCAACTCGGCGGCGACGGAACTTGCCGCGACTTCTTCCGCCAGCTGTGAACCAGACGTGAGATCCTCCGCGAAAGCATCCACTTCCTCGCGCCAGTCCGTGGTCTCACGGAATTTCTTCCAGGTGGGAAACCAGACGATGCCACCCGTCGCGTGGTTGTGGATGTGCTGGAGCCCGCTGTTCTTCTCCGTCAGGGCATGGTCGTGGCCGGCGGCGTCAGCCTCGGCGAGGAGATCGGCAAGCGTTGTTGTGGTGCTCATGGTGTCTGGTTCCGGCTTCCTGGGTGATGGGGTGTTCTTCACTGGTGCTCAACCCGGCGCCGTGGCTGTTCTATTCCTCTGCCGGGAAACACCAGTGCACCACGGGTGGATGCAAAGATGGGATGGTGACTCCAGCCCCCGCCCCCGGCCGCCTGCAGCGCAGCTCCGCCCTGACCGGGTTTATCCTCGCGCCCAATCCAGGGCCCATGAGTCTGGAAGGGACCAACTCCTACGTCCTGCGTGTCCCCGGCAACCCCGGTGCCGTTGTGGTCGATCCCGGCCCGCTGGACGAGCCGCACCTCCAGGCACTCGCCGCTGCCGGCCCCGTGGAGCTCATCCTCATCACCCACCGCCACGCGGACCACACAGCCGGTTCCGCCCGCCTCCACGCGCTGACCGGTGCCCCGGTGCGCGCGGCCGGGGGCGTCCACTGCCACGGCGGCGGCACTCCCCTGGAGGACGGCGAAGTACTTTCCGCCGCCGGCGTGGAAATCCGGGTGCTGGCCACTCCCGGCCATACGTCCGATTCCCTGTGCTTCCACCTCCCTGGCGACGGGTTCCACGGCGCAGTCCTGACCGGGGACACCATCCTGGGCCGCGGCACCACCATGCTCGACTATCCTGACGGAACCCTGGGAAGTTACCTTGCCTCGCTGGACCGGCTTGAAGCGCTGGGGCCTGCCATTGTCCTGCCGGCCCACGGTCCGGTGCTGCCGTCGCTGGAGGAAATTGCGCGCGCCTACCGCAGCCACCGCCTCGAGCGGCTGGAACAGATCCGCGCTGCTGTGGACAGGCTGGGCCGGGACGCGTCCGCAGGTGACGTTGCCGCCGTCGTCTATTCCGACGTCGGCCCCTCCGTGCGGCGGGCCGCTGAAACGTCCGTTGCAGCGCAGCTCCACTACCTGCGCGGCGTGCCGCCGCAGCAGTAGGCGCTGGCAGCCGCAGCCTGTCGGGACGGTAGGGTAGGAGCCATGCGTATTGCCAGGTTTGTCGTTGATTCTGATCCCCTCTACGGCGTCGTCGAAGGTGACACGGGCAGTGAGGAAATCACTGTCATCCACGGAGACCCCTTCTTCAACGGAGTGGAGCGCACATCCGTCCGCCACAAGCTGGAGGACGTCCGGCTGCTGGCCCCCATCATTCCGCGCAGCAAGGTGATCGGGGTGGGACGAAACTTCGTGGAGCACGCGCATGAACTCGGCAACGAAGTGCCCGCCCAGCCCCTCCTGTTCCTGAAGCCCAATACCGCCGTTGTGGGCCCCAACGATCCCGTGGTGCTGCCGGAATTCTCCGAGGAAGTCTCCTTCGAGGCGGAACTGTGCGTGGTGATCGGCAGGATCTGCAAGGACGTCCCCGAGGACCGCGTGGATGACGTCATCTTCGGCTACACGTGCGGCAACGACCTCACGGCCCGCGACGTCCAGAAGACCGACCTGCAGTGGACCCGGGCCAAGGGCTTTGACACCTCGGCGCCGCTGGGCCCGTGGATCGAGACCGAACTCGACACCGAGGACCTGCAGATCCAGGGCCGGCTGAACGGGGAACTGCGGCAGGACGGCAGCACCAGCCAAATGATCAGGGGAGTCCGCGAACTGGTGTCCATTGTGTCCCAGGCATTCACCCTCCTTCCGGGCGACGTGATCATGACCGGGACTCCGGCCGGCGTGGGACTCGTCACCGCGGGGGACCGCTTCGAGGTGGAGATCGAGGGCATCGGACGCCTGTCCAACCCCATCGTTCGGCGCTGACCCCAACGCCGCCTTCACCCCTGGCGGCAGACGGTAAAGTTGAAGCCACTATGACTACTGCTTCTGCGTCGACTGCTGCCTCCCTGCCCTCCGTTTCTGCCGACACTCCCGTTCGCGTCCGGTTCTGCCCTTCGCCCACCGGCACACCGCACGTGGGCCTGATCCGCACGGCATTGTTCAACTGGGCCCATGCCAAGCACACCAAGGGCACCTTTGTGTTCCGCATCGAGGACACGGACGCTGCACGCGACTCGGAGGAGAGCTACCAGCAGCTGCTGGAGGCGTTGAAGTGGCTCGGCATCACGTGGGAAGAGGGCGTGGAGGTGGGCGGGCCCCACGAGCCGTACCGGCAGTCGCAGCGGCTGGACCTCTACAAGGATGTGGTGGCGAAGCTGATCGAAGCGGGCTACGCCTACGAGTGCTACTCGTCCCCCGAGGAAGTCGAGGCGCGCCACCGCGCCGCTGGCCGCGACCCGAAGCTTGGCTACGACAACTTCGACCGCGAGCTGACCGAAGAACAGGTGGCCGCCTTCAAGTCCGAAGGCCGCAAGCCGGTGCTCCGGGTCCGGATGCCCGATGAGGACGTCACCTTCACCGACCTGGTCCGCGGCGAGATCACCTTCAAGGCCGGCAGCATCCCGGACTACGTCATCGTGCGCGCGGACGGTTCACCGCTGTACACCCTGGTGAACCCCGTCGACGACGCCCTCATGGGCATTACCCACGTGCTGCGCGGCGAGGACCTGCTCTCCTCCACGCCCCGCCAGGTTGTCCTCATCCGCGCACTGATGGAACTCGGCGTAGCCAGCTACATGCCCGAGTTCGGCCACCTGCCGTACGTGATGGGCGAAGGCAACAAGAAGCTGTCCAAGCGCGATCCGCAGTCCAACCTGTTCCTGCTCCGAGACCGCGGCTTCATTCCCGAGGGCCTCCTGAACTACCTGTCCCTGCTGGGCTGGAGCCTGTCCGCCGACGAGGACATTTTTACGGTGGACCAGCTGATCGAAAACTTCGACGTCCACGACGTCTTGGCCAACCCTGCACGCTTTGACATCAAGAAGGCCGAGGCCATCAACGGCACCCACATTCGGATGCTTGCCCCGGAGGACTTCCGGGAGCGGCTGGTCCCGTACCTGCGCACCGCAGGCTACGTCGGCGAGCAACTCACGGCGCGGCAGGAAGAAATCCTGGCTGAAGCGGCACCCCTGATCCAGGAGCGCATCACGCTCCTGGGCGAGGCCCCGGACATGCTCGGATTCCTGTTCAAGGACGACGCCGCGATCGATGTGGCGGACGACGCCCGGAAGGGACTTCCCGAGAACCTCGGGGAGGTCCTCGATGCGGCAATTGCCGCCCTGGACGGCGTGCACGAGTGGACGGCCGAAGAAATCCAGGCTGCCCTCAAGCAGGCCCTCGTTGAAGAGCTTGGCCTCAAACCACGCCTCGCATTCGGACCGGTGCGCACGGCTGTTTCCGGACGCCGGATCTCGCCGCCCCTGTTCGAGTCCATGGTGATCCTGGGCCGTGAATCCTCGCTCCGCAGGCTCCGGGCCTTCCGCGGCTGATGACAGCTCCCAGCACGGCCCCTGCCGGTTTCCTGGACACGCCCTTCGGGGCTGTGCGGGGCATCCTGTTCGACATCGACGACACCCTGGTGGACCTTGAGTTCTCGATGACAACCGCCCTGCGGGAAGTCAGTGAACACCTCCTGCCCGGGCTGGACCAGGCGGGGTGGGAGAGGTTCGGCCGCATCTTCACGCACGAAACCACGCATTACTACGACCGTTACCTTGCCGGTGAGCTCACCTTCAACGAACAGCGCCTGCTGCGGGGCCGTGCCGCGCTGGGGCACTTCGGCGTCGAGCTGGGCGACGGCGAGCAGTCCCACCAGTGGCTGTCGGCCTACATTGAAAAACAGCCCGCCTACGTGAAGCCCTTCCCGGATGTCCTGCCGCTGCTGGATCTCCTGGACCGGGCAGGAATCCCTTACGGGGCGGTCAGCAACAACGTGCATGACTACCAGCGCGCCAAGCTGGACGGGGCCGGACTGGAACGCGTCCGGCGGCTGGTGGGAACGGACACGCTGGGCGTGGCGAAGCCGAATCCCGCCATCTACCTTGAAGGGGTGCGGCTCCTGGACACGGCGCCGGCCGACACGCTGTATGTGGGCGACAACCGGCTCCTGGACGCGGAGGGCTCGACGGCGGCCGGGCTGATTGGCGTCTGGCTCAACAGGGTGGGGGAGCCCGTGGCGGAGTTTGAAGGCAACTCCGTGTCCTCGCTGGCAGAGCTGCTCACCTAGGAAGAGGCGTTGGCAGGCTGCGATGTATCCTGCCACTCCCCGGACGTCACGTTCTGCTCTGCCCGCTCACGCAGACCGGCCAGCATTTTACGGATCATCCAGAAGTCGGCCACCTCCAGCAGCGCCGAGAACGCAATGGACGTCGGCGACCACCGGATCCGGGAGCGGATCCGGGTGAGGAGCCTGGTGGTTCCGTCCGGTTGGGGGTCCAGCTGCCAAACCCATGTGGTGTCACCGGGTGTGCCCCAGACCATGGAGCGCGGGTAGTCCAGTGAATAGACGTTGATTCCGTGTTTGCCGTCCGGGCTCATCGCCAGGACGTCGCCCGGTTCCAGGTCCTGCCATTCGGGGCGGATCCGCCGGGCGCTGGGATGCCCCAGGTTGTCCAGCAGGTCATAGCTGTACCAGCCGGCCCGTCGTACTCCCACCTGGACGAGCCAGGGCCAGATCCGTTCGGGCGGCGCCCCGACGGTGATGGCACGGGTGGCGTTGAACGTCGGAGCACGCACCAGGTCATCACCCGGCAATGCCCGGGCCACCTCATCAGGGCTGGCGCCCCATGTCAGTTGCCAGGGACGCCACACCCTAAAGCAGGCAACCCCGGCCGCCCCGAACAAGCCGGTTAAAGTCCAGGCTCTCCAAGCCACCACGCCGTCCTCCTGTCAATCGATTCACCATCCAGGCCGACCTGGCCAGCATCGCCCGCGCCGGCACCAGCCGGCCAGAGTCCGAAGACCTTCGGCGCACCGGGGCTTTGGACCCTGCCGCCGGTGACGCCCAGTGCCTAACGTCGAGTCAGATGGGATTCCAGGAGGTGCGCCGTGCGGAGCACTAGATACTCGAATGGTAAGACGCCCCGGTCGTCGCCCGTACGCCTTGAATCTGCGCGCGGGGCGGCCGCGCTAGGGGCATGGTCCGCGGCTGCCACTGCGGCCACCTACATCATTTTTGATCTTGGCGTGCTCCTGGATCCCCTTTTCTCCTCTCCATGGGACGTTTGGGTCCCGATCGGCGCTTCCGCCCTGCTCGCGCCGTCGTTCGTCCTGCTCACTGTCAGTGTCCACTACTCCTGCTCCGCAGCAGCCAAGGTCTGGACGCACAGCGCAGCGCTCTTCGCCGCTATCTACGCAGCGCTCGCAGAACTTGTCTATGTGACATGGCTGTTCGTGGTGCATCCGCGAACGATGAACGGGACCGAGGAGGAGGTCAAACTGCTGGTTTTCGCGCCTGGGAGTTTCACGCAAATGGTGGACGCTGCTGCCTACACCTTCATGGGAATGGCGATCATGCTGACAGCTGCCGTATTCATAGGGCCAAAGGCCAGGTGGCAGCGCTGGTTCGCTCTCGCCAACGGTCCTGCCGCGATCCTGGTTTTCATCTCCTACCTCACCTATGACATGGCGTACGGCGCAGCTGCGGGCATATTGGTTCCGGCGTACGCGATCAGCGTCTTCATGTGGTTTCGCAGGGCCTAAGACGAAGGCCGGGCTGGTGCCGGGGCGCGGCACCAGAGGACCGGCCGGGCCGATTTGTGCGAGCCGAAAGTCTCAGGTAAAGTAATTTCTCGTGCTGAGGCGCACGGAGCAGGGTAAAACCCCTGAAAACCGGCCCGAAAGTATCATTGGGATATGGTGTAATTGGCAACACTACGGTTTCTGGTACCGTCATTCTAGGTTCGAGTCCTGGTATCCCAGCTCTGGTTTTGAGCAGTAATTTCAAGCTCAAGGCAGGCGGTTTCAGCCGGTTCGCCGATTTGAAACAGAAGCGAAGTGTGTGAAACAATCACTGAGCTTGATTAGCGGAAATGCTGATCACAGGTACGGAAATGTACACGGCCCCATCGTATAGCGGCCTAGTACGCCGCCCTCTCACGGCGGTAACGCGGGTTCGAATCCCGCTGGGGTCACCACCGAAATGGTCCCGGGCAGATGCCCGGGACCATTTTTTGCTTTTCCGTCCACAGGCTGAATGCTGTACACCCTTTCCTGGTGTTCCGGATGCCACACGCGTCATTGGGTGGCTCGCCGGAACTGCGGCCCTGCGTGCGTGAACTGGCATGATGTTGCTGTGACCTCCCGGAACGAGCAAGACGCCCTGCAGGATCCGCAGCGCAAACCTTCCGGCAGTGCCGCGGCCCTGGCGGCCGTAACGCTGCTCGAAGAGGTGCGCGATGATCTGGCAGCCGCGGAACTGCCGCTTGCCCTGCCTGATGCTGAGCAGGCGCGCCGCGAGGCCGCCAGCGCCGTGGCCCAGCTGGACGACTACATCCTTCCCCGGTACCGCAGCCTGGACGCGCCGCTGCTTGCCGTCGTCGGCGGCTCCACGGGGGCGGGCAAGTCAACGCTCGTGAACGGAATAGTGGGCCACCCGGTGACGCGGTCGGGCGCCATCCGCCCAACCACCCGCCAGCCCATCCTCCTGCACCACCCGTCAGAGGCCGCCTGGTTCGAGGGCCAGCGCGTACTGCCCAGCCTGAGCAGGATCCGGGGGTCCGTCACCGGTGGCCCCGTACCGGCAAGCCGGGCAGGGGCGGCACCCGACGCAGCCGCAATGTCGTCGCTTGTCCTGGTGGCTGATCCGGCCGTGCCCGCCGGGATCGCTGTTCTGGACGCCCCTGATGTCGATTCC
Organism: Arthrobacter sp. BB-1; assembly: GCF_006151685.1. Classification (NCBI taxonomy): domain Bacteria; kingdom Bacillati; phylum Actinomycetota; class Actinomycetes; order Micrococcales; family Micrococcaceae; genus Arthrobacter; species Arthrobacter sp. BB-1. The sequence goes on along the minus strand of NZ_VDEV01000022.1, from coordinate 81,069 downwards.
ATTTCGGACGACAACCGCAGGCTGGCCGCACAACTCCTGGCCGCCGCCGACCTGTGGGTGTTCGTTACCACCGCCAACCGCTATGCCGATGCGGTTCCCTGGAAACTCCTGCTGAACGCCGCCTCGCGGGACATCATGGTGGCGGTGGTCCTGGACCGGGTGCCGCCGGGGGCGGAAGAAGAGGTCAGTGAGGACCTGCGAAGCCTCCTGGACCGCGAGGGCCTGGGCGCGGCACAGTTGTTCGTCATACCGGAAACCAGCCTCGATCCGCTGGGCATGCTCCCCGCCGGGGCCGTCCTGCCACTGCGGACCTGGCTGGGGGAATTGGCAGCAGATGCCGCGGGCCGGTCCGACATCGCCCGCCGCACGCTCAACGGCACCGTCAGGGCGCTGGCAGGCCATGTCACCGCCGTGGCCCAGGCCGCACGCGAGCAGCAGCATGCCGCCGACAACCTGGAAGACGCCGCCGTGGCCGCCTATGAGGACGCCGCAGAGCGCATCCTTGACGCCACGAGGGACGGGGCGCTTCTGAGGGGAGAAGTGCTGGCCCGCTGGCAGGACTTCGTTGGCACAGGGGAGTTCTTCCGCACCCTGGAACAGAACGTGGGCCGGTTCCGCGACCGGGTGGGGGCTTTCTTCCGCGGTGAACCGGCCCCGGCCGTGAGGGTGGAAGCGGCCATCGAAACAGGCCTGCAGGCAGTCATTGTTGACGAGGCCGCCAACGCCGCAGAGGACACGGACCAGCGCTGGCGTACCGACCCCGCCGGGCGCCAGTTGCTTGGGACGGACGACCTCTCCGGGACAACCCCAGGGTTTGAGGACAGGGCCGCCGCTGAAATCCGGGCGTGGCAGGAAGACTTGATGGAGCTGATCCGCACGGAGGGACAAGGGAAGCGGACCCAGGCGCGCTGGTTGTCCTTCGGCATCAACGGACTGGGCGCCGCGCTGATGATCGTGGTGTTCTCCATGACGGCGGGACTGACCGGACTGGAGGTGGGCGTGGCGGGAGGTACCGCCGTCGTGGGCCAGCGGCTGCTGGAGGCGGTCTTCGGCGAGGACGCCGTGCGGCGGATGGCGGAAAAAGCGCGGGAGGACCTGCACGCCCGATGCCAGCGGCTGCTGCAGGATGAGCGGCGAAAGTTCCTCTCCCGGCTGCCGGAGCGCGATGACCGCGCACCCGAGGCACTCGCTGCCCACGCGGACGCACTGGTCCGGCTGGCGGAAAGCGCATGAGCCGCCACAGCGACACCCGGGATGCTTCCAGGCTTGACCGCAGGCTGTCCGCCCTCAACGACGCCCGCGAGCTCGGCGAAGGGGTACTCCCCGACGAGACCCTGCAGGACGTCTACACTGTCCTGGAGCGCGCCAGTTCACGGCGCTCGCTCTCCGCGGATCACACGGTAGTGGGGTTCTTTGGAGCAACCGGAAGCGGCAAGTCATCGCTCTTCAACGCGGTCAGCGGGGCTGAAATTGCGACGGCGGCAGCGCGCCGTCCCACAACCTCCGAACCTTTGGCAGGGGTGTGGGGAGCAGAGGGCAGCGAACCGCTGCTGGACTGGCTGGAGGTCCGCAGCCGCCATCACGCCGCAGCCGTGGAAGGGTTTGCCGGCGAAGACACCGGCCTGATCCTGCTGGACCTGCCGGACTTTGACTCCACCAAGGCGTCCAACCGCGAAGTGGTGCAGCGGATGGTGGGGCTGGTGGACGTGCTGGTGTGGGTCCTTGATCCACAGAAGTACGCCGACGCTGCAGTGCACAATGACTTCCTGTCCCGCCTGGCCTCCCACGGTGCCGTGACCCTGGTGGTCCTCAACCAGGTGGATCGGCTGCCGGAGCGGGATGTGCAGCCCGTCCTGGAATCATTGCGCGGGATCCTCGCCCGCGACGGACTCGCCAAGGTCCAGGTGCTTGCGGCCTCGGCACTGACGGGGGCCGGGGTGGAGCAGGTCCGGGCGGCCATCCGCGGGGTGGCGGTCAAGCGCAAAGCCCAGTCGCAGCGGCTTGCCGCAGATATCACTAAAGCATCAGCGGACCTGGGTGCCGTCTCCGGAGAGGGGACTGCGGCCGGCGTCCGGCCTGGAACGAAGGCCCGCCTCGCTGATGAACTGGCAGTGGCGGCGAACGTTCCGGTGGTGGTCCGGGCAGTGGCGCAGTCCTACCGGCTGGAGTCAGTCAAGCGCACCGGCTGGCCGGTGACGCGGTGGCTGTCCCGCTTCCGGGCCGACCCATTGCGCCGGCTCAACCTCCGCAGCGCGGCGCCCTCGGAGCTGAACCGCACATCGCTCCCGCCGGCGGGGGCGCCGGAACGGGCCCGCACGGACGCCGCGGTACGCGAGTTCGCCGATGCCGCAAGTGCCGGTGCCCCGGGCCCGTGGCGTGCGGCCATCCGCGGGGCGGCCCGCGAAGGAAGGGAGCGGTTGCCTGATGCCCTGGACCAGGCCATCGCCGGAACGGACCTTGCCGCCAACCGACGGTCCTGGTGGTGGGGAGTCTTCAACGTGGCGCAGTGGCTGGCCTTGCTGACGGTGCTGGGCGGTTTGGGCTGGCTTGGTGTCCTGGCGGCACTGGGCTATTTCCAGATGCCCGTGCCGGAGGTGCCCAGGGTGGAGGGGTGGCCGGTTCCTACGCTGATGATCGCCTTGGGGGTGGCACTGGGCATTTTCCTGGCCATTACGGGCCGCTTTATTGCTGCCGCCGCGGCCAGTGCACGGGCGGCGAGGGCGCGGAGGCGGTTGAATGCCGCAGTGGCCGCTGTTGCGGAGGAACTCGTGGTGGAACCCGTAGAAGTGGAGGTCAGCCGGCAGGCCGCCTTCAACGCCGCGCTCAAGACGGCGGCCGGATAGAGCCGGCCGACCCGGGCATGGACCTAACCCCCGGCCGCCGCGAGTTCAGCGGCAGCGTCCCTTACTTTGATCAGGGTGCGCAGGTTGCGCGTTGTGGTCGCGGCCTTGAACCTGGCCTTCGCGGAAATCTTGCTGAAGGGGCTGTCCAACGTTCCGCCGGCCGGTGCCAGCCAGGCGAGGGCCTCCGGACCGAGCCGCTCCTGCTCGCTTCCCTCCAGCGCCGCCCCTGCCGCATCGAGTTCATCCAGGACCGCGGCGTCCGAGGAGAGCGTGATGTAGCTGTGGGTGGTTTTGTCGTCCTCCGGGTAGGGGCAGGCCGCCACCAGTTCTGCCAGCCGGGCTGAGTCGAGCACCACCACCCAGGCGTCGTAGCCGAACGCTTCCCGGAGGCATTTTTCGCAGCCGCGTTTGACGGAGTCCGCGTCGAGGGCGCTGGTGAGGACAACATTTCCGCTGGCAAGCAGTGTGCGGGCATCGGCAAAGCCTGCGGCCTTGAGGGCTTCCCGCAGCTCGGCCATCTTGATGTTGATGCCGCCCACGTTGATGCCGCGAAGAAACACTGCGTAGCTGCCCATGCCCAAAATCCTAGCTCCGGTGGCGCTGGTTCAGGCCGCGGGCGGTTGGCAGTGGCTCAGTCGTTGTTCTTGCGCAGGGCCTCGGTGAGGATGCGGCCGGCATTGCAGACCACTTCGGCGTGCAGCCTGCCGGGCTGGCGGGTGAGCCTCTCGATCGGACCGGAAATCGAAACTGCCGCAATCACGCGGCCGGACGGCCCGCGCACTGGCGCGGAAACTGAGGCGACCCCGGGCTCGCGTTCGCCGAGGCTCTGGCCCCAGCCCCGTCGTCGAACGCCTGCCAGGACAGTAGGCGTAAAGCGGGCAGACTGCAGCCCCTCGAGCAGGCGGTCGTGGTCCTCCCAGGCGAGCAGCACCTGGGCGGCAGATCCGGCCTTCATGGACAGCTGGGTGCCCACGGGGATGGTGTCCCGCAGGCCGATGGGACGCTCGGCGGAGGCGACGCAGACACGCCAGTCGCCTTGGCGGCGGAAGATCTGGGCGCTCTCGCCGGTGGCATCACGCAGCTGCATGAGCACGGGTCCGGCAGAGGCAATCAGGCGGTCCTCGCCGGCCGCCGAGGCAAGCTCAACCAGGCGGCTGCCGAGCACGAAACGGCCCTGGATGTCGCGGCTCACCAGCCGGTGGTGCACCAGGGCGAGGGCAAGCCGGTGCACAGTGGGACGGGCCAGGCCTGTGGCCGCCACGAGCTGCGCCAGGGTGGTGGGGCCGGCTTCGAGTGCATCAAGCACTTGGGCCGCTTTATCAATGACACCGACTCCACTAGAATTGTCCATGTAATGATATTGCCGTCTCAATATCTGAGATGCAAATCTTTCGGCTGGCGCAGTGCGGAGCCGTCCTGATTCAGTTGGACTCATCAGCCAAACAGCAGTGAAGGGAGATGGCCATGGCAAAGACATTGGCCGAGAAGGTCTGGGACGCACATGTGGTGCGCAAAGGTGACGGCGACGGTGCCAACGCCCAGCCCGACCTTCTGTACATCGACCTCCACCTGGTCCACGAAGTCACATCGCCGCAGGCGTTCGAGGGCCTGCGGCTGGCCGGCAGGAAGCTGCGCCGCCCGGATCTGACCATCGCCACCGAGGACCACAACACTCCTACGCTGGACATCGACAAGCCTATCGCCGACCTGACCAGCCGCACCCAGATCCAGACCCTGCGCAACAACTGCGCCGAGTTCGGCGTCCGCCTGCACAGCCTGGGCGACGCCGAACAGGGCATCGTGCACGTGGTCGGCCCGCAGCTGGGCCTCACCCAGCCGGGCATGACCGTTGTCTGCGGTGACTCGCACACCTCCACCCATGGTGCCTTCGGCGCCCTGGCCATGGGCATTGGAACCTCTGAGGTGGAGCACGTGATGGCCACCCAGACCCTGTCGCTGAAGCCGTTCAAGACCATGGCCATCAATGTTGAGGGGACGCTCCGCCCGGGCGTGACAGCCAAGGACATCATCCTCGCCGTGATCGCCAAGATCGGCACCGGCGGCGGGCAGGGCTACGTCCTGGAGTACCGCGGCTCGGCCATCCGCGCCCTGTCCATGGACGCCCGTATGACCATCTGCAACATGTCCATCGAGGCCGGCGCCCGCGCCGGCATGGTGGCGCCGGACGAGACCACGTACGAATACATGAAGGGCCGTCCGCACGCCCCGCAGGGCGCTGACTGGGACGCCGCCGTCGAGTACTGGAACACGCTGCGTACCGACGACGATGCGACCTTCGACGCCCAGGTGGACCTCGATGCCAACACGCTGGAGCCGTTCGTCACCTGGGGCACGAATCCCGGCCAGGGCGTCTCACTGTCCCAGTCCGTCCCGTCCCCCGAGGACTTCGGCGACGAAAACGCCAAGGCCGCCGCGGAACGCGCCCTGCAGTACATGGGCCTCGAAGCTGGCACGCCCATGAAGGACATCCGGGTGGACACCGTCTTCCTGGGCTCCTGCACCAACTCCCGGATGGAGGACCTCCGTGCCGCGGCGGATATCATCCGGGGCCGGCAGAAGGACCCGAACGTCCGGATGCTGGTGGTGCCGGGCTCGGCACGCGTGCGGCTTGAGGCCGAGGCTGAGGGCCTGGACAAGGTCTTCAAGGACTTCGGCGCGGAGTGGCGCTTCGCCGGCTGCTCGATGTGCCTGGGCATGAACCCGGACCAGCTCGACGTGGGGGAGCGCTGCGCCTCCACTTCCAACCGCAACTTCGAAGGGCGCCAGGGCAAGGGCGGCCGGACTCACCTGGTCTCCCCGGTGGTGGCCGCAGCCACCGCCATCCGCGGCACCCTCAGCTCGCCGTCGGACCTCGATCCGGCCCCCGAATCCGCCGCCATCCGCACCGACGCAGCCTAGGACACGCCATGGAAAAGTTCACCACCCACACCGGAATCGGCGTCCCGCTGCGGCAGAGCAACGTGGATACGGACCAGATCATCCCGGCCGTCTACCTCAAGCGGATCACCCGGACCGGCTTCGAGGACGCCCTGTTTTCGGCATGGCGCAAAGACCCGGCCTTCATCCTGAACCAGGCGCCGTTCAACGCGGGTTCCGTTCTGGTGGCGGGCCCGGACTTCGGCACCGGCTCCTCCCGTGAGCACGCCGTCTGGGCGCTGAAGGACTACGGCTTCAAGGCTGTGCTCTCCTCCCGCTTCGCCGACATCTTCCGCGGCAACTCCGGCAAGCAGGGGCTCCTCGCGGCCGAGGTGTCCCAGGACGACATCGAGCTGATCTGGAAGGAACTGGAGAACGCGCCGGGGACCGAGGTCACGGTGGACCTGGTGTCCAAGACCGTGGTGTGCGGAAACATCGTTGCGCCCTTCGACATCGACGACTACACCCGGTGGCGCCTGCTCGAGGGGCTGGACGACATCGGGCTGACCCTCCAGCATGAGGCGGACATCACCGCCTACGAGGCCACCCGGCCCTCGTTCAAGCCCAAAACCCTGCCGGCACGCCTTTCCTGAGGCCGCCAAAGCAGCGTTGCCCGCCTTCGAAACGCGCCGACGGCGGCGCGCCACGCCCTGCCGCCGTCGCCTGCGTATTTCGGTTCGGTAACGCGACCTCCTATGCTTGGTTGGAGCCTTTGCAAGGATTTGGGGGCGAGTGATCGTAAGGAAACCGGTATATGAGTAGTGTTCTGACAATCCGCGGCGGAGTCCCGCTTACAGGCCGCGTCAGCGTCCGGGGAGCAAAGAACCTTGTTCCCAAGGCGATGGTGGCAGCGTTGCTGGGCAACGAACCGTCGGTGTTGCGGAACGTGCCGGAGATCAAGGACGTGGAGGTAGTCACCTCCCTCCTGCAGCTGCACGGCGTGACCGTGGTCAAGGACCCGGTGAACGGCGACCTGACGCTGGATCCCAAGGCCGCAAAAACGGCGTCCAGCACCGCCATCGACGCCCACGCGGGCGACTCCCGGATTCCCATCCTGCTCTGCGGGCCGCTGATCCACGCGATCGGCGAAGCGTTCATCCCCGATCTTGGCGGCTGCAAAATCGGCGACCGGCCCATTGACTACCACCTGGACGTCCTGCGCCAGTTCGGTGCCGTGGTGGAGAAGCGCCCCGGCGGGATCCACATTTCGGCCCCCAAGGGCCTGCACGGCGCCAAGATCTCCCTGCCCTACCCGTCCGTGGGCGCCACGGAGCAGGTGCTGCTGAGCGCCACCCGCGCCGAGGGCATCACCGAACTGTCCGGTGCTGCGACGGAGCCGGAAATTATCGACCTCATCGCCGTGCTCCAGAAGATGGGCGCCATCATCAGCGTCCAGACGGACCGCACCATCCGCATCGAAGGTGTCCGCGACCTCGGCGGCTACAACCACCGGGCGCTCTCGGACCGCAACGAATCGGCGTCGTGGGCGTCTGCGGCACTGGTGACCAAGGGCGACATCTACGTTGAAGGTGCCTCGCAGCGGGACATGATGACCTTCCTGAACACCTACCGCAAGGTGGGCGGCGGCATGGACATCGGCGAGGACGGCATCCGTTTCTACCACCGCGGCGGCAAGCTCAACCCGCTGGTACTGGAGACCGATGTGCACCCCGGCTTCATGACCGACTGGCAGCAGCCGCTGGTGGTGGCACTGACCCAGGCCGAAGGCGTGTCCATCGTCCACGAGACGGTCTACGAGAACCGGTTCGGCTTCACTGACGCACTCATCCGGATGGGCGCCAGCATCCAGGTCCACCGCGAATGCCTGGGCAGCGTGCCGTGCAGGTTCGGCCAGCGCAACTTCCTCCATTCGGCAGTGATCTCCGGGCCCACCCAGCTGAAGGGGACCGACATTGACGTGCCGGACCTGCGCGGCGGCTTCAGCCACCTGATTGCCGCCCTCGCCGCCACCGGCACGTCCCGCGTCACGGGGATCGATATCATCAACCGCGGCTACGAGCGCTTCACCGAAAAGCTGGCCGGCCTCGGTGCCGACTTCGACATCACCACAGAGAAGTAGCAGGAAGCCGTGAAAGAACCGGCTAAGAGCCGCGCCACCCTTGCCGTGGTCGCCGGCATAGTCCGCCCCCTGTTCAACCTCATGATGGACAAGAAGTGGGAGGGAACGGAGAAGCTGCCTGCGGGCGGATTTATTGCCGCGCCCAACCACTGCACCGAGATCGATCCCCTGATCATCGGCCACCTCCTCTACAACCACAAGATTGCCCCGCACTTCCTTGCCAAGTCAGGGCTCTTCAAGGTTCCGGTGCTGGGCTGGGTACTGCGCGCAACAAAACAGATCCCGGTGGAACGTTCGACGGCGGGTGCGAACCGTTCCCTGCAGCTTGCGCAGGAGATCGTTGCCGAAGGCGGGGCCATCATCATCTATCCCGAAGGCACCCTGACCCGGGATCCCGGGATGTGGCCCATGAGAGGCCACACGGGTGCTGCGCGGCTGGCCCTTGAGGGCGGCATTCCCGTGGTTCCGATTGCCCACTGGGGCGCCCACGAGGTGTTCCCCCGCTACGGCAAGAGGTTCCACCTGTTCCCGCGCAAGAAGTCCAGGGTGGTAGTGGGGGAGCCTGTTGACCTCAGCGCCTTCAGCGGCCGTCCGCTGGACAAGGCAACCCTCACCGCGGCCACCGACGCCATCATGGATGCGATCACCGGACTCCTGGCGGAGATCAGGGGGGAAGAGCCGCCGGCTGAGCGGTGGGATCCGGCCAAGCAGCAGCAGGCGCGGCACGGCAGGTTCGTGGAACGCGGACAGAAGCCGACCGGTTCCGGAACGGAAACTCCGTGACCGCTGGGGGAAAGCAGACGGGCTCAGCCCGTTCCGTTGCTGTTCTCGGCGCCGGCTCCTGGGGAACAACCTTTGCCAAAATCCTGGCCGACGCTGCGGCTGCTGCCGGGGAGCCGCGCAGCATCAGGCTGTGGGGCAGGCGCGCCGAAGTAGTGGACCTGATTAACACCGGCCACCGCAATGAGCAGTACCTGAAGGACATCCCGCTGCCGGAGAGCATCTCCGCGTCAACGGACGTCGCCGCGGTCCTGGAGGGCGCTGACCTTGTGGTCATCGCCGTCCCTGCACAGTCACTCCGCCCGCAGTTGCGGGAGTGGAAAGGCCTGATCGCTCCGGACGCCATGGTTGTTTCCCTGATGAAAGGCCTGGAGCTCGGCACGGATGCCAGGATGAGCGAGGTCATCAGCGAGGAGCTGGGCCTGCCCGCTGAGCGCATCGCCATCGTGTCCGGCCCCAACCTGGCCATGGAAATCGCCCGCGAAGAACCCACGGCGTCTGTTGTTGCCTGTACCGACTCCGCCGCCGCAGGCTGGATCGCCAGGAGCTGCACCGCGCCCTACTTCCGGCCGTACACCACCGCTGACGTGGTGGGGGTGGAGATCGGCGGAATCGTCAAGAACGTTATCGCCCTGGCCGTCGGCATTTGCGAGGGCAAGCAAATGGGGGACAACACCAAGGCCTCCGTTATCACCCGCGGACTTGCGGAAACGTCCCGGCTTGCCCTTGCCCTGGGCGGGGAAGCCAAGACCATGGCCGGCCTTGCCGGCCTGGGCGACCTTGTGGCCACATGCTCCTCCCCGCTGTCACGCAACCACACCGCCGGGCGGCTCCTGGGGCAGGGCCTCACGCTCGAGGAGGTGGGCCAGAAGATGACCCAGACCGCCGAAGGCATAAAATCGGGCCAGGCGGTCCACGAGTTGGCCGGCAAACTGGGCGTGGACATGCCCATCACAGCCGCCGTCGTCGCCGTGCTGGCAGGCAAGCTGTCCGTTGACCAACTGGGGCCCGTCCTGCTGTCCCGGGAACTGAAACCTGAAGGCGATTACTGACGATGTCCCATGAAAACCTGAGCGCAGTGGAGACCGCGCCGCGGGCGAAACCCCGGGTGGCGGTACTTTTCGGCGGCCGCTCGAGCGAGCACGCCGTGAGCTGCGTGACCGCGGCCGGTGTCCTCGGCGCGATCAACAAGGACAAGTACGAGGTGATTCCCATTGGAATCGCCAAAACCGGGCAATGGGTCCTCGCGCCCGCCGATACCGCCCAATGGTCCCTCGCGGCAACGTCCCTGCCGGAGGTGGCGCCTTCGCCGCAGACCGTGACCCTTGCCGAGATCGGCGGCGAGCACCAGCTGATCCTCGCTTCCCCGAACGAGGTTCCCCGGGAACTCGGCACGGTGGACGTGGTCTTCCCGCTCCTTCACGGCCCGTTCGGTGAGGACGGCACCATCCAGGGGCTGCTGGAGCTCTCGGATACCCGCTACGTCGGCGCCGGTGTCCTGGCTTCGGCCGTGGGCATGGACAAACACTTCATGAAGGTGGTGTTCGAGGCCGCGGGGCTGCATGTCGGTCCCTATGTTGCCGTCACGGACAGGCAGTGGCGCAAAGACCCGGAATCGGTGCGCAAACAGGTGGACCGGCTGGGATTTCCCGTGTTCGTCAAGCCGGCACGGGCAGGATCTTCCATGGGTATCTCCAAGGTCGATTCCCTGGACGAGCTTGATGCAGCCATCGAGGAAGCCCGGCGGCACGACCTGAAACTGGTGATCGAGGCAGGCATCACCGGCCGGGAAATCGAATGTGCGGTCCTCGAAGGCAGGGGCACCGACGCCCCCCGCACGTCCATGCCGGGTGAGATCTCCGTGGCGGGCGGCACCCACGAGTTTTACGACTTCAACGCCAAGTATGTTGAGGACGACGCCGCCTCCCTCAGCTGCCCCGCCGATATCCCCGAGGAAGCCATCACCAGGGTCCGCGAGCTTGCAGCGGCGGCGTTCGACGCCGTGGGGGCCGAGGGCCTGAGCCGGGTGGACTTCTTCTACACGCCGGCCGGGGAACTCATCATCAACGAGATCAACACCATGCCAGGCTTTACGCCCAAGAGCATGTACCCGCAGATGTGGGCGGCCTCCGGACTGGGGTACGCCGACCTCATCGACGAACTGATCTACCTCGCGCTGAACCGCAAAACCGGGCTGCGCTGATCCCCACCGGCGTGGGCCGCCGATGGCCTACTTGCTCGGCGGCAGGTTCTGCAGGTCCTCTTGGCCCACGCAGCTCCTGGCGGCGGGCACTTTGCCGGCCGCTGCCGCAAGGTCGGCCAGGACTGTGGCAGAACTGATCTTGTCGGGATCCATGAGGATCTCTGTTGCCGGTTCGCGGCCGTAGGTTGTCAGGGTCCACACCGGGTCGCCTTCCTTGATGACCCAGTCGATGCCGTTGACCGTCACGCAGCGGTCCGTGGTGGGCCCGGGAACATTCACGCCGCAGCGCAGGATCACCAGGGACGGATCGCCCCAGGCGGCGGTGGCCTGGCTGTTCGTCTTCCGCAGCGCGTACTCGCCGATGGCGTCAGGAAGACCCACCATCATGGGCGCACACGCCGGGTTGGCCGCGTCCTTGGCAGCGGGAACATCCACGGCAGGCGAGCATGACGTTAGCGGAATGGCCGCAAGGCTCCCAACCAGTGCCAGCCTGGCGACGCGGGCGGGCAGGGAAAACTGGGGACGGTGCATGCCTCCAGCCTATCGCCGCTGCAGAGGCCGCCCTGACGCGGCATTGGCAGCCGGTAATGTCGGAGCCGCGCGATAGCGTAGGGGAGTGCTTGAAAATCCCGCCACCTGCCCCGGACAATCCCACCCAGGACAGTTCCGCCGCCGACTGCCACACCCTGAAAGCCCGGCCGCCGCCGGGGAGCCGCTGGCCGTGCCCGCCGTGAGAGTCTCAGCACTTTCCGAGTCCGGGCTGCTGGCCCGGATTTTTCCGCGCCTGGCCATGGACGGCGTGCACGGCGAGGCTACGTTGCTCGGCCCGGGGGACGACGCCGCCATAGTCGCTGCTCCTGACGGCAGGACCGTGATCAGCATCGACACGCAGGTGCAGGACCAGGACTTCAGGCTGCAGTGGCCCAACGGCTACCGGACTACCGGTTTTGACGTCGGCTGGAAAGCCGCCGCGCAGAACCTGAGCGACATCAATGCCATGGGGGCCAGGGCCACGTCGCTGGTGGTCAGCCTGACCCTTCCTCCTGAAACGGCCGTGGCCTGGGTGGAGGACCTGGCGGACGGCCTCACCGCCGGCATCAGGGAACTGGGCGCTGTCCACTGTTCGGTGGCCGGCGGCGACCTGGGGCGCGGGCGCGAAATTTCCGTCACGGTTGCGGTGCTGGGAACGCTTGACGGCGGCCCGGCAGTCCTCCGGTCAGGCGCCAGGCCGGGGGACGTCCTTGCCCTTGCAGGCACTGCCGGCCACGCTGCCGCCGGCCTCGCACTGTTGGAATCGGACGTGCACGTTGATGCCCTCAGCGCCGGCCAGCGCGCCCTGGTGGACCTGCAATGCAGGCCGAGGCCGCCCCTGGCGGCAGGGCCCGCCGCGCGTGGCGCCGGCGCCACCGCCATGCTGGACGTCTCGGACGGCCTGCTGCGCGACGGGTCGCGGCTGGCCTCAGCGAGCGGCGTGGCCGTCGACCTCGACCCAGGCCCGCTGGAATGGCTGGCGGGCCCCCTCCTGCCGGCTGCGGAGCTGTTGGGCATGGACGCCCGGGAGTGGGTGCTCGGCGGCGGGGAGGACCACGGACTGCTGGCCACATTCCCCCCCGGTTCGCCGCTGCCTCCCGGATTCACTGCGATAGGCTCAGTACAAGCACTGGGAATCAACGAAGGCCCGGGCGTCAAAATTGCGGGCCGGTCCGCGGACACCGGGGGATGGGATCACTTTGCACACTAAGGTTGCCGCTAACGCGCAAGCGATGAAGAGGTGGTTGGGCAAGGCCGAGACCGCCCTTGGCAACCACAGCGACCGCCTGAATGCCATCAATATCTTCCCCGTGGCCGACGGCGATACCGGAACCAACCTCTACGTCACGGTGCGTGCGGCAGCGCGTTCCCTCGCTGCCGGCGGGGACCAGCCCGCGCAGATGGACGTTGGTGCCGTCCTGGCCACAGCGGGCCAGGCCGCCATGGAGGAAGCGCGGGGAAACTCGGGGACCCTTTTCTCGGTGTTCCTGTGCGCTGCTGCCGAACCGTTGGCGGGCCACACCCGGCTGACCTCCACCCTGCTTGCGGCCGCCCTGAACCGTGCCCAGATCCGTGCGTGGTCCGCCTTGAGTGACCCCGTGCCGGGAACCATGCTCTCCGTCATGGAGGCCGCGGCCCGGGCCGCGGCCGCCGTGGATGCCGGACAGAACGGGGACGACAGCAACCACGCCCTGGGCCTTGCCCTGGACGCGGCTGTGGAAGGCGCCCTCGCAGCGGTGATCCACACTGAGGAGCAGCTGGACGCCCTGACGTCCGCCCACGTAGTTGATGCCGGCGGAGTGGGGATGCTGCTGATCCTTGATTGCCTTCGCTCGGCGGTCCTGGGCGAAGAGCTGCAAAGCGAACTCCTTGACGGCCTGCACGGCTACGACGTGCAGGATCCGCACATCCATACGGCCATGCCGGACGACGACGGGGTGGAGGTCATGTGCACCATCAGCCTGTCTCCACTCAATGCAGCGACCCTCCGCCAGCGGCTGGACGAGGTGGGCGAGTCGGTGATCATGAGCCAGGTCGGCAGCGGTCCGGACTCCGACGGCAACTACCGGTGGCGCGTCCACGTCCATGTCCCCGAGGCAGATCCCGCCGTCCACATCATCCGCTCCCTGGGGGAGCCGGCCAACATCAGCATCAGTGAACTCGCGCTGCCGCGGGACCCGGCAACGGATGCAGTGAACTCCAGTGGGCATGAGCGCTGAACTGGACCTGGCGCTGGAACGGCGGATCGGCAAGCGTTCCGCCACGGTCATCGAGAAGCATCTGGGCATCACCACAGTTGAGGGGCTGCTGAACTACTACCCGCGCCGCTACATGAACCGCGGGGAGCTGACCCCCATCAGCGAGATCCCCCGGGACGAGGAAGTCACCCTGATCGCCCGGGTGCTCTCCAGCAGCACCCGCCGGATGCAGGCGCGCCGCGGCACCATCACCGACGTCGTGGTTTCCGACGACGACGGGAGGCAGGGCCTCCGCCTGGTTGCCGGTACGGACTACCGCGGCAAGGCGCCGGGTACGCTCAAGATCAGCTTCTTCAACGGCTACAAGGCCCAGGCGGACCTGCTCCCGGGCCGCCGGGCGCTCTTCTCCGGCAAGGTCACCTCCTTCAAGGGATCCCTTGGCCTCACCAACCCCGACTACCAGCTGCTGGACGATGACCCGTTCAGCGAGGACGGCCGGGATCCGGAAAAGCTGGCCGCCATGCCCATTCCCATCTATCCGGCCACCGCCAAGCTTCCCAGCTGGAAGATCCAGAAGGCCGTCTCAACCCTGCTCGAGACGGCAAACCTTGGCTCCCTCCCGGATCCTGTGCCACCCGCCATCGCGGCCCGGGAGAAGTTCCTGCCAATCGCCGAAGCCTACCGGCTGATCCATGAACCGGAAACTGCCTCTGACTGGCAGCAGGCACGGCGTCGCTTCCGGTACCAGGAAGCGCTGGTGCTGCAGTCCGCCCTGGCCCGCCGCCGGGCCCAGCTGGCCGCGGAGGAAGCCACCGCCCGCCGGCCTGTTCCGGAGGGCCTGCTCGCCGGTTTCGACCGCAGCCTTCCGTTCACGCTCACGGCGGGGCAGGCCGCCGTCGGGGAAACGCTGGCTGCAGAACTCTCCCGGGACGTCCCCATGAACCGCTTGCTGCAGGGCGAAGTGGGCTCCGGCAAGACCGTCGTGGCACTCCGTGCCATGCTGCAGGTGGTGGATGCCGGCGGCCAGGCGGCCCTGCTGGCGCCTACGGAAGTCCTCGCCGCCCAGCATTTTGAATCGATCCGCCGGACGCTGGGTCCCTTGTCCGGTGACGGACTGCTGGGCGGAATGGACGGCGCGTCCGTCCAGGTTTCGCTGCTCACCGGCTCCATGTCAACGGCGGCGCGCCGGCAGGCCCTGCTTGATGCCGCCTCAGGGACGGCCGGCATCATCATCGGCACCCATGCCCTGCTGAGCGACAACGTGTCCTTCTACGATCTCGGCCTGATCGTGGTGGACGAGCAGCACCGCTTCGGGGTGGAGCAGCGCGATGCCCTGCGCGCCAAGGCACGGAAGCCGCCGCACCTGCTGGTCATGACCGCCACGCCCATCCCGCGGACCGTCGCGATGACGGTTTTCGGCGACCTCGAAACCTCGGTCCTGGACGAGCTGCCGGCCGGCCGGGCCCCCATCTCCACCCACCTGGTGGGACTTGCCGAAAACCCGGCCTGGGCAGGCCGCATCTGGGCCCGCGCACGGGAGGAGATTGACGCTGGCCACCAGGTGTACGTCGTCTGCCCCAGGATCGGAACGGACGACGACGGCGACTTCAGCCCCGGGGAAGCGGAGCCTCCGGCAGGGGATGCGGAAGGAGACGGCGGCCGGGAACTCGCCTCCGTGACAGCCGTCGTCGAGCACCTGCGGGAAGAGCCCACCCTGTCCGGGATTCCCCTGGCGCCGCTCCACGGCCGGCAGGAACCTGACTTGAAGTTCGGCGTCATGGACGACTTTGCGGCCAACCGCATCAAGCTGCTTGTCTCCACCACGGTGATCGAGGTGGGCGTGGACGTCCACAATGCAACCCTGATGGTCATTCTTGATGCGGACCGGTTCGGGATTTCCCAGCTGCACCAGCTCCGCGGCCGGGTGGGCCGGGGCGGGCTGCCCGGGACCTGCCTGCTGGTGACCGCCCTGGAGCCCGGGCACCCCAGCCGGCGCAGGCTGGAGGCCGTGGCCGCCACCACGGACGGCTTCGTCCTGTCGGAAGAGGACCTGAAGCTGCGGCGCGAGGGCGACATCCTGGGTGCCTCGCAGTCAGGCGGACGCTCAACGCTGAAGCTGCTCCGCGTCCTGGAACACGATGACGTCATTGCCCGGGCCAGGGAAGACGCCCAGCAGATTGTCCGCGAGGACCCTGCCCTGTCCGCCCGCCCGGAACTCGCCGAGGCGATCGACAAATACCTCAATCCCGAGAAGGAGGCGTTCCTTGAACGCGGCTAGCATGGTGGGTGCCGGATATCCTGGCGGCGAAGACAGGAGCATTAGATGAGCCGGATCATTGCAGGTGCCGCCGGCGGCACTCCCTTGACCGCCGTCCCGGGGTCCCTCACCAGGCCCACCACGGACCGCGTCAAGGAAGCGTTGTTTTCCCGCCTTGATGCCTTCAACGTCATTGCCGGCGCCCGGGTGCTGGACCTCTACGCCGGTTCCGGCTCCCTGGGCGTCGAGAGCGGCAGCAGGGGCGCCCAGGCGGTGGACCTGGTGGAGTCCGAGGCCAAGGCCAGCGCCGTTTGCCAGCGCAATGCCGATCTCGTCAACGGCGTCCTGGGCCGGAAAGCCGTGACCGTCCACCGATCCAAAGTGGAGCCCTTCCTGGACCGTGCCTCGGCCGCCGCGGTGTGGGACCTCGTTTTCCTGGACCCGCCGTACCCGCTCGAAGAGGTCGCCCTGCAGGCGGCCCTCCAGAAGCTCGCACCCCACCTGTCGCCGGCCGCAGTCGTGGTGGTGGAGCGGTCCTCCCGTTCACCCGAACCCCGCTGGCCGGATGCCCTCACCCGGTTTGCGGAGAAAAAATACGGGGAGACCAAGCTCTGGTTCGCGGAGCCCTTCGTACCCGATGCAATCGACAATGACGACATTCCCGAGGCGCCGGAACCGGCCGGGCGCTAGACCAGGCGCAGGAGCCACGGCCTCCAGGGCTCATCCTGCAAAGGGGTCGAGGTCCACTCCGGCCAGTACCGTTGCCGGGTGCGGTCCTCGGGCGATGAGCTCAGCGCTCCATTCCGCCGGCCAGGGGGTGAGGGTGCCGGCCAGGATGATGTTGCCGGGGTAGCGGCCCTCGAACATGCCTGTTTCGGCGACGGCGGCCACGTCCGCCAAGGCCTGCCGCATGGCGGAGACCTGGCTTCGGACCAGGGTCAGTCCCGGCTCGTCGCCGACGTTGACGATCAGCAGTCCGCCAGGGCTGAGCCGTTCCCGTACTTCCTGGTAGAACGCGCTGGCAGCGAGGTGCGCGGGCGCTTCCGGTCCGGAAAAAATGTCCAGGATGACGACGTCGAAACGGAGCCCGGGCTCAAGGCCGGCGAGGGACTCCCGCGCATCGCCGATGACGGTCTGCAGGTCCGTCCCCTCGGGCAGGGGGAGTTGGCGCAGGACGAAATCCAGCAGCTCGCGCTCCAGCTCCACCGCGTACTGCACCGATCCGGGCCTGGTGGCCTGGATGTAGCGGGCCAGGGTCAGCGCCCCGGCGCCGAGGTGCAGGGCGCTGACCGGGACCCCGGCGGGGGCCGCCAGGTCCACCAGGTGCCCGATCCGGCGCAGGTATTCATAGAAGATTTCCTCCGGCTGCAGGAGGTTCACGTGGGACTGTTCCGCGCCGCCGATGCTGAGGACGTAGCTGCCGGCAGTAAAGGCATCGGGTTCGATGGACGCGTGCTGCCCGGTGGTGCGCAGGAAACGCGACGCCCGGACCTCCCGCCCCTCGGGCATCAGAGCCTGCCGCGGAGTGTAGCCAGCCGGCCGGCGGCCTCTTCCAGGACCTCGGCTTTCTTGCAGAAGGCGAAACGGAGCAGGCTCCGGGTGCGCTGCGCTCCCTCGGCGTGGCAGAAAACGGGGACCGGGATTGCGGCCACGCCTACGAGCGCCGGGAGCTTCCGGGCCAGTTCCACGGAGTCGCTGATGCCCAAGGGGGCGGTATCCACATTGACGAAGTACGTGCCCTGCGGGGAGAAGACCTCGAACCCCGCCGCGCGCAGGCCATCACTCAGGATGTCCCGCTTGTGCTGAAGGGACGCCGCAATGCCCTCATAGAAGGAGTCGGGAAGGGCCAGGCCCGCGGCGATTGCCGACTGGAACGGTGTGCCCGAACTGTAGGTGAGGAACTGCTTGACCGTCCGGGCGGCGGACACCAGCCCTTCGGGTCCCGTGAGCCAGCCGACCTTCCAGCCTGTCAGGGAAAAGGTCTTGCCGGCAGAAGAAATGGTGAGGGTCCGGTCCGCCGCTCCGGGCAGGGAAGCCACCGGTATGTGCCGGACGCCGAAGGTGAGGTGCTCATAGACTTCGTCCGAGATGATGATGCTGTCATGCCTGCGTGCCAGGTCAACCACCCGTTGCAGGACGTCCCGCGGGAAGACCGCCCCGGTGGGGTTGTGGGGGTTGTTCAGCAACACCACCTTCGTCCGGGCACTGAAAGCAGCCTCCAGGGCGGCCATGTCCGGCATGAAGTCCGGCGCCACCAGCGGGGCTGTCACGTGCGCAGCACCGGACAGGCCGATCACCGCGCCGTAGGAATCGTAGAAAGGCTCCAGGGTGAGGACCTCGTCGCCGGGACCGGCAAAGGCCAGGAGCGAGGCTGCGATGGCCTCGGTGGCGCCGGTGGTGACGATGACCTCGGTTGCGGGGTCGGGGGAGAGGCCGTAGAACCGCTGCTGATGGGCCGCGACTGCCTCCCGCAGTTCCGGGATGCCCTTGCCCGGCGCATACTGGTTCGCCCCGGCAAGGATGGCAGACCTGGCGGCTTCCCGGATTTCGGCAGGGCCGTCCTCGTCCGGGAACCCCTGGCCGAGGTTTATGGCGCCGGTCTGGACGGCCAGGGTGGTCATCTCCTCGAAGATGGTGACGCCCAGGCCTCCGTCGGGGGCCAGCAGGTTGGCTCCGAGGGCGGCACGCTGCCACGGAGCAGGGGCCAGGGGGGCGGAAAGTTCCCGTGGTGGATGCATCCAGTCATGGTATCCCGGCGTTCCCATGGGGTAGGTTCGGAGCATGAGACGCGCTGTCTGCCCCGGATCCTTTGACCCCATCCACAACGGCCATCTCGAGGTTATTGCACGTGCTGCCGGCCTCTTTGACGAGGTCATCGTGGCTGTCTCCACCAACCAGGCCAAGAAATACAGGTTCACCCTGCCGGAGCGCCTGGACATGGCACGCGAAACCCTCGCCTCGCTCAAAGGCATTGTGGTGGAACCCGTCGGGGAAGGCCTGCTGGCGGAGTACTGCCGGCAGCGCGGCGTCTCGGCCATCGTCAAGGGACTCAGGTCGTCCTCCGATTTCGACTACGAGCTGCCCATGGCCACCATGAACCGGCAGCTCAGCGGCGTCGAAACGGTTTTCCTGCCGGCGGAAGCCCACTACCTCCACCTTTCCTCCACCCTCATCAAAGAGGTAGCCGGCCTTGGCGGCAACGTCTCCGACTACGTGCCCCGGTCGGTGCAGCGGCGGATGCTTGCGGGCGAGTCGGGCCCCGGACAGCAGCCGAGGGGGTAGGCTTGTCCGGTACTTCGGCACTCCCTGCCGGCCGGTTTGAGTCCCTGTGGCTCTTCAGGCTAAGATGGTACGTCGGTCATATGTTCAACAGGAGTTCTCATTAAAAGAGGTGCTGGTTCGCCCCTGGCGTTCGACGTCAAGGACCTCGGGCGCAGCCCGGGAAGCATGCGGACACTGAAGGAACATGTACCCGCGCCAAGTGATCTTGGCGTGGCGCTCATTGGCGTTCAGGAAGGCTCGGATGTCGAGCTGGACCTGAGGCTTGAAGCCGTACACGAAGGAATTTTGGTATCAGGAACCGTGCTCACCGAGGTAACAGGTGAATGCGGCCGATGCCTGGATCCCCTTGCGTATGACCTCGAGGTCAATGTGCAAGAACTTTTCTTCTATGAGGGTGTGGAGCTCTCGGACGAAGAAGATGATGAAGAGCAACGTCGAGTCGAGCACGATGTAATCGATCTTGAACCGGTGTTGCGGGACGCAGTGGTGACCGCGCTGCCGTTCCAGCCGGTGTGCCGGGAAGACTGCCAGGGCCTTTGCTCCGAATGCGGAGTTCGCCTGGAAGACGAGCCGGGGCACCACCACGAGGTCTTGGATCCTCGCTGGGCTGCCCTAGCTGATATGGCTAAGCCTGACCGGCAAAATTGATTTGTACGTGTTTGTCTAGAGAGAAATGAGTTAGCCGTGGCTGTTCCCAAGCGGAAAATGTCTCGCTCGAATACCCGCGCCCGCCGCTCCCAGTGGAAGGCGACCGCCCCCCACCTGGTGAAGACCGTCGAGAACGGCCAGGTCACCTACAGCCTGCCGCACCAGGCAAAGGTTGTCACCGACTCGGCCGGCACTGCGCTGTTCCTTGAGTACAAGGGACGCAAGGTCGCGGACGTCTAATCGGCCACTCAGGCTGACATGATGTCTTCAACTGAAGAGCTTCTGAAGCGTCTCGGTGTCTCTATTGACGCCGGGACGCTTCGTCTTGCGCTCACACACCGTTCCTACGCCTACGAAAACGGCGGCATACCCACCAACGAGCGGCTCGAATTCCTGGGTGATTCCATCCTGGGGTTCTCCGTGACCGACGCGCTGTACCGGGACAACCCGGAACTGCCCGAAGGCGAGCTCGCCAAGCGGCGCTCCGCCGTCGTCAGCACCCGTGCGCTGGCCGGCATCGGACGCAGCCTGGGCATCGGGGACTACATCTACCTTGGACAGGGCGAGAAGCTCACCCACGGCAACAACAAGGCCTCCATCCTGGCTGACACTATGGAAGCCCTGATCGGGGCCACCTACGTGTCCAACGACATCGAAACAGCGCGCCAGCTGGTGATGCGCCTGATCGGTCCCCTGCTGAAGGACGCGGCCGCCCTCGGCGCGGGAACGGACTGGAAGACCAGCATCCAGGAACTCGCGGCCAGCCGCCAGCTCGGAACCATCCACTACGCCGTGGACGGCTCGGGGCCGGACCATGCCCGCACGTTCACCGCCGTCCTCCACGTGGGCGGCACCGCCTATGGCAAGGGTTCCGGCCATTCGAAGAAGGAAGCGGAGCAGGAAGCGGCCGCCGACGCGTGGCGGGTGCTTACCGGGGCCGCAGCGGGGGCAAAAAAGTCCGCCGGTTCCGTCCCCGCCAAGTAGCGCCGTGCCCGAACTTCCCGAAGTTGAGGTGGTCCGCCGCGGCCTGGTGAGCTGGGTCCGCGGCCGGACCATCACCTCCGTGGAGGTCCTTGATCCGAGGTCCGTGCGCCGCCACGCCCTGGGTGTGGAGGACTTCACCGGGAACCTGGAAGGCGCCACGGTCGCAGACGTCGTCCGGCGGGGCAAGTTCTTGTGGATGCCGCTTCTGGAAGCCTGCAACGGGGGTGGCGTCGCCGGAGCCGCGCCGGTGCCAACCATGGACCGTCCGCGCGTTGCCCTCATGGCCCACCTGGGGATGAGCGGCCAGCTCCTGATGCAGGACCGGGAGGTCCCGGACGAAAAGCACCTGAAAGTCCGTTTCAGGCTCACCCCCAGTGACGGCATGCCCGAACAGCTCAGGTTCGTGGACCAGCGGATCTTTGGCGGACTGTTTGTCACGGCGATGGTCCCAACGGACGACGGCGGCCCCGGCGGCCTTGCCGAATCACCCCTGCCCTTGATTGCTGAGGAAGCGTCGCACATCGCACGGGACCCCCTGGACCCCGCCTTCTCCTTCGACCTTTTCTACCGGCGCCTCCGCAAGCGCAAGACCGGCCTGAAGCGGGCCCTGCTGGACCAGGGACTGGTCTCGGGAATCGGGAATATCTACGCCGACGAAGCGCTGTGGAGGGCGCGGCTCCACTACGCCCGGCCCACGGACACCCTGCGGCGTGCCGATGCCGAAAGGGTGCTCGCCAGCGCCCGGGAGGTCATGCTGGACGCGCTTGCTGCCGGCGGAACGAGCTTCGACTCGTTGTACGTGAACGTCAACGGTGCCTCCGGATACTTTGACCGGTCCCTCAATGTCTATGGCCGGGAAGGTCAGGCCTGCAAACGCTGCGCCGCAGCGGGAATCCACGCCGTCATCCGCCGCGAGCAGTTCATGAACAGGTCCTCGCACACGTGCCCCGTCTGCCAGCCGCGTCCCCGGAACGGCCGTTGGTAGGCGCCGCGGAGGACTCCACGGCAGGGCCGAATCCCGGACTTTGCGCCAGAACCCGCTAGATTTAGGACAGCGAAGCAGCCGCCTCAGCCATTCAGGAGATCCGAAAAGCCTTGCACCTCAAAAGCCTGACCGTCCGGGGGTTCAAGTCATTCGCGTCCGCCACCACCTTCAATTTCGAGCCAGGGGTCACCGCGGTGGTTGGCCCCAACGGCTCCGGGAAGTCCAACGTGGTGGACGCCCTGGCGTGGGTCATGGGCGAGCAGGGGGCCAAAACCCTCCGCGGCGGCAAGATGGAGGACGTCATTTTCGCCGGTACGTCCGGCCGGCCGCCCCTTGGCCGGGCCCACGTCTCCCTGACCATTGACAACACTGACGGCGCCCTGCCCATCGAGTACAGCGAAGTGACCATTTCGCGGACGCTGTTCCGTACGGGCGGATCCGAATACGCCATCAACGGTGCGGGCTGCCGCCTGCTGGACATCCAGGAACTTCTGTCCGATTCCGGCCTGGGCCGCGAGATGCACGTCATCGTCGGCCAAGGACAGCTGGACCGCGTCCTCCATGCCACGCCGGAGGACCGGCGGGGCTTTATCGAGGAAGCCGCCGGCATCCTGAAGCACCGCCGGCGCAAGGAACGGACGGTGCGCAAACTGGAGGCCATGCAGGCAAACCTGCAGCGCCTCACGGACCTCACCGGAGAAATCCGGCGCCAGCTCACCCCGTTGGGGAAACAGGCGGAAGTGGCCCGCCGGGCCCAGCGGGTCCAGTTCGATGTCCGCGATGCCCGTGCCCGCCTGCTGGCCGATGACCTGGTGCAGCTCCAGTTGGCACTTGAACAGGACGTGGCGGACGAGGCTGCCCTAAAGGAACGGCGGGCCCTCGCCGGCCAGCAGCTCGAGGCCGGCCGCCGCCAGCAGGCTGAACTGGAGCAACTGGCTGCTGTTGCGACCCCCCGGCTGAATGCCGCAAGGGACGCCTGGTACCGGCTGTCCGCCGCCAGGGAGCGGCTGCGTTCACTCGGCTCCCTGGCCCAGGACCGCAGCCGCCTCCTGGGGTCCGTGGAGGCGCCGCCGTCGGGCCGGGATCCGGAACAACTGGAGCGCCAGGCAGCCAGGGTCCGCGAGGAGCTCGCCGAGCTTGAGCGCAGCATCCTTGACCGGCGAGCCGCCTTGGACACCGCCAGCGCGGCAAAAGCCGGGGCCGAGCGTGCCGCGCTCGAAGAGGACAAGCGGCTCACCGCGGAGCTGAGGGCGGCGGCTGACCGGCGCGAAGGGCTGGCCCGGCTGGCGGGCCAGGTTGCGGCGGCGAGGTCCCGCGTTGAGTCCGCCCAGGCGGAACTGGGAAGGCTTCGTGAATCCCTTGCCGCCGGGACCGAGCGCCGGGCACGTGCCCAGGCCGAATTCACGGCACTGGAAAACCAGGTGGCCGGTGTGGAAGAGGGAGAGGAATCCCTTGACGCCGATTACGAGGCCGCCAGTGATGCCCTCAACGCAGTGGTCCAGGAAATCGCCGGCCTGAAGTCAGCCGTCAGCGAGGGGGTACGGAAGCGGGATGCGCTGGCGGCGCGCCGGGACGCATTGAAGCTGGGCCTCGAACGGAAGGACGGGGCGAGGCACGCGCTGCACGCCGGCCTCGATGGAATCCTTGGTACCTTGGCGGCCGGAATCACGGTGGAAGCCGGCTTTGAGACGGCGATAGCCGCCGCCTTGGGGGAGGCCTCCGAGGCAATCGTGGTCCGGGATGCGGAGGCGGCAACGGCCGTGCTCCAGCTCCTCAAGGATGACGACGCCGGGCGGGCGTCACTGCTCCTCGAACCGGCGGGGGCCACGGCCGGACACCAAGCCGACTTTGGCGCGTCCCTCCCCACAGGCGCGCGCTGGGCGGGGGCCCTCATCAGCAGCGGCACCTCCTACGCAGGCCTGGTCGCGTCCCTGTTGGCCCGCACCGCCGTCGTCCCCGACATCCGGGCAGCGTCCGCCCTGGTGGCGGAACATCCCGGGCTGACGGCCGTCACCACCGCCGGGGATGTCTTCACCGCACTGTCAGCCACAGGCGGCTCGGCCAAGGCGCCGTCCCTCCTTGAGGTGCAGGCGGCAGTGGACGACGCCGAGAGCCGGCTTGCGGAGGTCACGACAGGCCTGGAGCGGAACAGGTTCGCCCTTGCCGCTGCCGAGGCAAAGCGGACGGAGGTGCAGGAACAGGCCGATGCCGCGCTGGACAGACTGCACGAATCCGACGCCAAGCTCGCCGCAGTGGCGGAACGCCTCGGCCACCTGAACTCCCTACTCCGCAGCGCCGTCGGTGAAAGCGACCGCCTGGCGGCGTCGCTGGCCAGGGCCGAGGACAACGTGGCGGCAGAGGAGGAGGCGCTCGCCGCCGTGGCCGCACGCCTGGCGGCAGCACAGGAAGCGCCTGCGGAGCAGGAGCCGTCAACTGACCACCGCGACGCCCTGGCCCAGGCTGCGGCCCACGCACGGGCCGCGGAGGTTGAGGCACGCCTGGCGCTTCGCAGCGCCGAAGAGCAGCTCTCTGCCACCAGGAACCGCGTGGCATCACTGGAACGGGCCGCCGCCACGGAGCGCCGGGCCCGGGAGGAAGCCGCCGAGCGCGCGCGCGTGCGCCGCATCCAGGCGCGCCGCGCGGCCGCCGTGTCCGCCGCCGTCGGCCTGGCACTCCGCCACGTTGACGTGTCCGTGGACCTGGCGCGGCATGAACGCGACCTTGCCGAAGAAAACCGGGAGCAGCGTGACCAGGCCCTCGCGGAGGTCCGGACCGCCAATGAACTCCTGGCGCGGGAACTGGACGACCTCACGGACAACGTCCACCGCGACGAACTCGCCCGCGCCCAGCAAAGGGCGCGGATCGAAGCGCTGGAAACCCGCTCCATCGACGAACTGGGAATAACCCCGGACGCCTTGGTGGCCGAGTACGGCCCGGACGTTCCCGTTCCGGTTCCGGCCGAGGAAAGCGGCGACAAATGGGCGGCCCTCCGCGCTCCGGTGGACGACGCCGGCTCGGAGATCGTCGAGGGAAAGCCGTACGTCCGCGAAGAGCAGGAGAAGCGGCTGCGGAAGGCCGAACGGGACCTCGCCAGCCTGGGCCGGGTGAACCCCCTGGCGCTGGAGGAATTCGCCGCGCTGGAGGAGCGCCATCAGTTCCTCAGCACCCAGCTTGAGGACCTGAAGGCCAGCCGGAAGGACCTGCTGGACATCATCAAGGAGGTGGATGACCGCGTTCAGCGCGTCTTCACCGAGGCCTTCGAAGACACCCAGGCCCAGTTCACCAGGGTCTTCGCCCGGCTCTTCCCGGGCGGTGAGGGGCGCCTGGTGCTCACCGACCCCGCCGACATGCTCACCACCGGAATCGAGGTGGAGGCGCGTCCGGCCGGAAAGAAGATCAAGCGGCTCTCGCTTCTGTCCGGCGGGGAACGCTCGCTGACCGCGGTGGCTCTGCTGGTGGCGATCTTCAAAGCACGGCCCTCGCCCTTCTACGTCATGGACGAGGTGGAAGCTGCCCTGGATGACACCAACCTGGGCCGGCTCATCACCATCTTTGAGGAACTCCGGGAATCCAGCCAGCTCATCGTCATCACCCACCAGAAGCGGACCATGGAAGTGGCGGACGCGCTGTACGGCGTCACCATGCGGGGCGACGGCGTCTCCACGGTGATCAGCCAGCGGCTCGGGGCCGACGTATGACCGGCCGGGTGTAACGGCAGGTCAACTGCACGCCCGCCCCCGGAAGGCCCCCGGTGCGTATGAGAAGCTAGGGGAGTGAATGACATCCTTCCCATAATTCTGTCCATTCTTGCTGCCCTGGTGGTTATTGGCGGGCTGATTCCGGTCCTCATGAAGACCCGGAAGAACATCACCCGGTACCCTGGCACGCGCGATGCCAACGACCCCGTCCTGCCGCGGGGCGGGAGCACTGCCGTGGAGGACCGGCCCGGCCCAGTGGCGGACCGGACTGCCCCGGACGGCGTGGACCTGGCGGGGCTGGAAACCGCCGAGGTCCCGGACACCGCGGCCGGGCTGGAAGTCATTCCGGTGGAGACACCGCTTCCCGTGGCCGGCCGGCTGGTCCGGCTGCGCGAGCGCCTGGTCCGGTCCAACAACATCATGGGCAAGGGGCTCCTAGCCCTGCTCTCAAGCGACAAGATCGACGAGAACGTGTGGGACGAGGTGGAGGAAACCCTCCTGCTGGCGGACCTGGGCACCGAACCCACCATGCAGCTCGTGGACGCCCTCCGCGAACGGGTCAAGGTCCTGGGCACCCGGACCCCGGAGCAGGTCAAAGAGCTGCTCCGCGAAGAGCTCATCAAGCTCGTGGACCCCACCATGGACCGCACCCTCAACGTCCAGCGCCACGCTGACAAGCCGGCCGTCATGATGGTGGTGGGCGTCAATGGCGTGGGAAAGACCACCACCGTGGGCAAACTCGCCCGCGTGCTCGTGGCGGAGGACAAGGATGTCCTCCTCGGCGCTGCGGATACCTTCCGCGCCGCGGCGGCCGAACAGCTGGCCACGTGGGGCCAGCGGGTGGGGGTACCGACTGTGAAGTCGGACATCGACGGCGCCGATCCTGCCTCCGTTGCCTATGAAGCAGTCAAGGCCGGCATTGACCAGGAAGTGGATGTGGTCATGATCGACACTGCAGGCCGGCTGCAGAACAAGGTGGGCCTCATGGACGAGCTGGGCAAGGTCAAGCGCGTTATCGAGAAGCTGGCGGAGGTGGACGAGGTCCTCCTGGTGCTGGATGCCACCACCGGCCAGAACGGCCTCAACCAGGCCCGCGTCTTCTCGGAAGTCGTGAACATCACGGGCATTGTCCTGACCAAACTGGACGGAACCGCCAAGGGCGGCATCGTCGTCGCCATCCAAAAGAGCCTCGGCGTCCCGGTCAAGCTGATCGGCCTGGGCGAGGGGGCGGACGACCTCGCCCCCTTCGATGCAGAGGCCTTTGTGGACGCGCTGCTGAACTGACCCGACGCCATTTCGTCGTGTAAAACGGCGGCCGTCCCACAGGGGCGGCCGCCGATTTCGTCAGTGGGCAGGGCCCACGGTCAGGACTTTGCTGCCCGCAGCGTTTCGCGGGTGGCGGCCCAGCCCGCGGCCGCCACGAGCATGATGCCGCCGGTCACCCCGAAAGCCCAGCCGTAGCCGAGCCGGTCCGCCAGCACACCCGCCAGGACCGGCCCAACGATCGCGCCGACGTCGGACGTCATTTGGTAGGCGGCCAGGACCTTGCCCCCGGAGCGGCCGCTGCCGATCACGTCTGCGACGGCGGCCTGCTGGGCAGGGCCGAAGAGGCCGGAGCCGATGCCCGACAGCGCCGACGCCGCAAGGAACCAGCCCAGCCCGGACGTAAAACCGATGGCAGCGGTGGCGGCCCCGGCAACAACCAGGCCGGCAATCATCATGGGCCTGCGGCCCAAGGTGTCAGCCAGCCGGCCGGAGAAGGTGAGGGCTGCGGCGTTCCCGGCGGCAAAGACCGCCAGCGCAAACCCGGCCGCCTCGGGTCCCGCCCCGAGTGCCGCCACCGCGAACAGCGGAACAGTGGCCATCCTGACTCCAAAAGTAGCCCAGCCATTCACGAAGCTGGACAGCAGGGCGATCCGGTAGGGGCCCATGGCCAGCGCTTCGCCCAGCGGCATGTCCGGCGCGCGTTCCTGCCTGTCCCCGCCGCCCCGGCGCTGATGGCTCAGCTGTGTCTGGACCACGACGGCGGCCATCACCAGGGCGGCCGCGTAGGCCAGGAAGGGAACGCGCAGGCCGAAGCCGGCCAGCAGCCCGCCGACGATCGGGCCGCAGACATTGCCGATGAGGAAGGCCGACGCGTAGGCGCCGGAAACGCGGCCCCTGCTCTCCGGCGGAGCAAGCCGCACCACCAGTGCCATCGAAGCGACCGTGAACATCACCGATCCGGCGCCGCCAAGCCCCCGGAACAGCAGGAGCTGCCAATAGTCCTGGGCGAACGCGCAGGCGGCCGTGGAGGCAGCCACGATCAGCAGGCCCATGACGTAGACGGGCCGTTCGCCGAGCCGGCCAATCAGGGCACCGCCGGCCGGCGCGAAGACCAGCCGCATGAACGCGAAGATCGCCACGATCACCGAAGCTTCGGTATTTCCCACGCCGAAGGTTGTGGCGAACTGTGGCAACACGGGCGCAACAAGGCCGAATCCAAGGGCAATGAGGAAGGCCGCGGCCAGCATCACCTTGATGTCGCGCGGCAGCTTTTGCCTCCCGGGGTGCAGCAGGGAAAAAATCCGCGCTGTGGCGCGGCTCACGCGGGGTACTGCCGTCATGGTCGAAGGATCCTTGCGTACTGGGGTGCCGGGCATCGGCGGGAGAGGGGAAACATAACCGTAACAAGCCGGATATGCACCATTTACTTCCTAGAGGTTGTTGTAACAGCCCCGCAATCTAAATCCTCCGCGGCCGAAACACGGCGCCGACACACTCGTTACAGGACGCAAAAGGCGTTGGCAGGCGGATCATCTCCGCAATTTCGACCAAATCGATAAGAGAGGCGTGCACCATGGAACTTACCGCAGGTCACGTATGGATCATGGTGTCGGCGGCGCTTGTGCTGTTCATGACACCGGGTCTGGCATTTTTCTACGGCGGCATGACCCGGGCCAAGGCCGCGCTGAACATGATGATGATGAGCTTCATCTCCATCGGCATGGTTGGCGTTGTCTGGGTCCTCTGGGGCGCCTCCATGAGCTCCGGCGAGGGCTTCCTCCAGATCGTGGGCAACCCCTTCGCCACCTTCGGGCTGGAGGGCATTGACACCCCGGACGGACTGATCAAGGTCGGCTACGCCGCCACCTTCGCCATCATCACCGTCGCACTGATCAGCGGCGCCATTGCCGACCGCGCCAAGTTCGGCGCCTGGTCCGTGTTCGTGCCCGTCTGGGTCACCCTTGTCTACTGCCCGCTGGCCTTCATGGTGTGGGGCGGCGGACTGTTCGGTCCTGAAGGTGCAGTGGGCCAGGCGCTTGGCCCGGCCATCGACTTCGCCGGCGGCACCGTGGTCCACATCAACGCAGGTGTTGCAGCGCTGGTCCTGGTCCTCATCATCGGCAACCGCAAGGGCTTCGGTAAGGACCCGAACCACCGCCCGCACAACATCCCGTTCGTCATGCTCGGCGCAGCCATCCTCTGGTTCGGCTGGTTCGGCTTCAACGGCGGTGCCGCCACCACCGCTGAGCAGGGCGGCCTCATCTGGGTCAACACCCTCGCCGCCCCGGCTGCCGCGATGCTCGGCTGGCTGGTCACCGAGCGCATCCGCGACGGCCACCCCACCTCCCTGGGTGCCGCCTCCGGTGTTGTTGCCGGCCTCGTTGCCATCACTCCCGCCTGCGCCAACGTCAGCCCCGTCGGTGCCCTCGGCCTCGGCGTCGTCGCCGGTGTCGCCTCGGCCCTCGCAGTGGGACTGAAGTTCCGCTGGGGCTTCGATGACTCCCTTGACGTCGTCGGCGTGCACCTTGTCTCGGGCATCATCGGCACCGTGGCCCTCGGCTTCATCGCGCTGCCCACCGACGGTGTGGGCGGCGGCCTCTTCTACGGCGGCGGCATGACCCAGATGTGGGCGCAGCTCGCAGCGGCCGGCATCGCCATCGCGTACTCGGCAATCCTGACGGCGATCATCGCCTTCGCCATCCACAAGACCATGGGCTTCCGGGTCTCGCAGGAACAGGAAACGGTGGGTGTGGACCTCAGCCTGCACGCCGAGACCGCCTACGAGTTCGGTGTGGGCGGACACGGTGGAAGCTTCCAGCCGCTGCACGACATGATCACCGGCAAGACCCAGCAGGACGCGGCGCAGACTTCCGGCGCAGCGGGTGCGCCGAAGACCGAATCAGCAACAGGTAAGGAAAGCGTGGGGGCATGAAACTGATTACTGCGATCGTCCGGCCGGAAAAGCTCGAGGCCATCCGGGAAGGGCTGGAAGCCTACGGCGTGCAGGGCCTGACGGTCAGCGCGGCCAGCGGTTACGGCCGGCAGCGCGGTTACACCGAGGTGTACCGCGGAGCGGAGTACAACGTGGACCTGCTGCCAAAAATCCGGGTGGAGGTCCTGGCCACGGACGAACAGGCAGATGACATCCTGGACGTCATCATCGCCAGCTCGAACACCGGCCGTGCAGGTGACGGCAAGGTGTGGACGGTGGACGTTTCCGAGGCGGTGCGGGTCCGCACCGGCGAACGCGGCGTCGCCGCAATCTAGGACAGCAACACAGCACCAACATCAGCAGGGCGGGCAGGGTAACCGGAAGGTTCCCTGCCCGCCCTGCTGTGCCGCGTCCTTTGCCGGCCCGCAGGCTGGACGCAGCCGCCATATAGCCGCGCCGGACTCAGTCTCCCGGCACCGTGCCGGGCCAGCCCGCGGGCCCGGCCGATCCGGCGTCGTATTCTTCCAGCGGGACGGAATCCTGCTGCCAGGCTTTGAGCACAGGTTCAACGATGCGCCAGCATTCCTCCGCCGTGTCGCCGCGGACGGATAGCAGCGGGTCGCCCGCGAGCACTCCCTCAAGGACCTCACCGTAGGGGAGGAGGTCGGACGCGCTCAGTTCCGCGTCGAGGGTGATGCGGCCCAGGCTGAAGATGTTCCCGGGACCATTGACGTCGACGTCGAACGCCAGGGTGTCCGGCCCAAAACCGATCCTTAGCTTGTTCGGGGAGTCAACGCCGGTAAAGCCCAGGGGAAGGTGGGGCACCGGACGGAAAGTGACCACGGCTTCCTTGCGCTTGACGCCCAGCGCCTTGCCGGAACGAAGAATGAAGGGGACGCCCTTCCAGCGCCAGTTGTCGATGTTCACCTGGATTTCGGCCAGGGTCTCTGTGCCGCGGGCCGCGTCCACGCCATCCTCCCGCGCATAGTCGGGGACCTCCTTCCCCGCCACTTCACCCGCCGTGTAGCGTGCCCTGCGGGTGGAACCGGCGTAGGCCTCCGGGACGCTGCTGGCGCGCAGGACGGTGGAGATGGCGTCGCGGAGGTCCCGTTCGCCGATAGTGGCCGGTGGCTCGATGGCCATCAGGGCCATGATCTGAAGGAGGTGGCTCTGGATCATGTCCCGGAGAGCTCCCGCGCCGTCGTAATAGCGGGCCCTTCCCTCCAGCGCGAGGTCTTCGTCAAAGATGATTTCCACTTTTTCCACGTGGTGGCGGTCCCAGACGGGCTCCAGGAAGTTGTTGGCGAACCGCAGGCCCAGGATGTTCAGGACGGTGGCCTTGCCCAGGAAGTGGTCCACCCGGTGGATGTGGTCTTCCGGGACCAGCCGGACCAGCGTTTGATTGAGCGCCCGGGCAGACTCCTGGCTGGAGCCGAAGGGCTTTTCCATCACCAGCCGCGTGCCGGCCGGAACCTGGCCGGGCCTGAGCGCCTCACAGGCGAGCTGGCTGACCCTTGGCGGGAGGGCAAAGTACACGGCGGTGGGCCCTTCCAACTCGGCAAGCAGCGCCGCCAGGGCGCCGTCGGCAGTGACATCAAGCTGGTGGTAGACAGTTTCCTTTTCCAGCGACTGCAGGGCTTCTTTCCCTTCAGGATCGGCAGGTCCGGCAGCTGCTTCGAAGGCCGCGTGCACCCGTTCGCGCCACTGTTCCGGGGTCCACGGATCGGACCCTGCACCGACGAGCCGAAGACCCGTGGCCCGGCCCTTTGCCGCCAGGCGCGCCAGGCCGGGCAGGAGCAGCCGGCCCGTGAGGTCGCCGGAAGCGCCGAGGATGAGGAGGGTTTTTACAGTTGGTTGGCTCGTCATTTTGCCAGCATGCCACCTTGGGGGTCCGACTTGGTACCCTAGATAGTCGAGTCCCGATCATCCACGGCCTATGATCATCCACAGCCTTTGATCATCCACAGAAAGAAGTGCACGTCGCGTGTTCAATTCACTCTCTGACCGGTTGACAGCAACCTTCAAGAACCTGCGCGGTAAAGGCAGGCTCTCCGAGGCCGACGTCGATGCCACAGTCCGCGAGATCCGCCGTGCCCTCCTGGATGCCGACGTTGCAGTTCCCGTTGTCCGTGAATTCACCGGCCGGGTGCGGGAACGGGCCCTGGGTGCCGAGGTGTCCGGTGCGCTGAACCCGAGCCAGCAGATCGTCAAGATCGTCAACGAGGAGCTGGTGGAGATCCTCGGCGGTGAAACCCGCCGGATCCGCCTGGCCAAGAACGGCCCCACCATCATCATGCTGGCCGGCCTGCAGGGCGCCGGTAAGACCACCCTCGCCGGCAAGCTGTCCAAGTGGCTTAAGGCCCAGGGCCACAGCCCCATCCTGGTGGCCTGCGACCTGCAGCGCCCCAACGCGGTCACCCAGCTGCAGGTGGTGGGCCAGCGCGCCAAGGTGCCCGTATTCGCGCCGCACCCGGGAGCCACATCCTCCGAGCTCGAGCACCCTGCCGGCGACCCCGTGGCGGTCGCCCGCGCCGGCGTGGAGGAAGCCCGCCAGAAGCTGCACGACGTCGTCATTGTGGACACCGCCGGCCGGCTCGGCGTTGACGCGGACATGATGGAGCAGGCGCGCCAGATCCGCCGCGCCATTGTGCCCAACGAAGTCCTGTTCGTCATCGACTCCATGATCGGCCAGGACGCCGTAAACACGGCGCTTGCCTTTGACGAGGGCGTCAACTTCACGGGCATCGTCCTGTCCAAGCTCGACGGCGACGCGCGCGGCGGTGCCGCGCTCTCGGTGGCGTCGGTCACCGGCAAGCCCGTGATGTTCGCGTCCACCGGCGAAGGCCTGGACGACTTCGAGCTGTTCCACCCGGACCGGATGGCTTCGCGCATCCTGGACATGGGTGACGTCCTGACGCTGATTGAGCAGGCGGAGAAATCCTGGGACAAGGACGAAGCCGCCCGGATGGCGAAGAAATTCGCCGACCAGGAAGACTTCACCCTTGAGGACTTCCTGGCCCAGATGCAGCAGATCCGCAACATGGGCTCGATGAAGAAAATGCTCATGATGATGCCGGGCGCGCAGAACATCCGCCAGCAGCTGGAGCAGTTCGACGAACGCGAGATCGACCGCGTCGAGGCCATCGTCCGTTCCATGACCCCGCACGAGCGTGTTGCGCCCAAGATCATCAACGGCTCCCGCCGTGCCCGTATTGCCCGCGGTTCCGGTGTCCACGTCTCCGAGGTCAACGGGCTGCTTGAGCGCTTTGCCCAGGCCCAGAAGATGATGAAGAAGATGGCCCAGGGCGGCATGCCGGGGATGCCCGGAATGCCGGGCATGCCGGGGGCCGGTGGCGGGGCGCGGAAGAACGCCAAGAACGCCCCCAAGAAGAAGGCGAAGTCCGGCAACCCGGCCAAGGCCGCCCAGGAGCGGAAGGACGCCGAGGCCCGCCGGGCGAACGCGGCCAAGGCGTTGCCCACCGGCGCTGCCTTCGGCCAGCAGGGCGGCGACTTCGACCCGTCCCAGCTGAACCTGCCCAAGGGCTTCGACAAGTTCCTGGGCAAGTAGCCATCCCTGTCTCCCAACCAGGTAGCGCCAAGTGTCGTTTTGACGGTTCATAACGACACTTGGCGCTACCTGGTTGGGATGTCGGGGCTGTGGAATAGGGTTGGGTCATGTTCAAGCAGAGGGTAGTGTTCGTGCACGGCGCGGGCAGCTTCGGCGCCGCCGCCTGGCCCCGCCAGCATGGCCTGGCACTGTCCTATGACGCCTTGTTCCTGCGCCGCCACGGCTACGATCCCGTGGCGGAGCCAGTGGAATCCTCCTTCGACGAGGACGCCCGGATCCTGCTGCGGTCGCTGGCCGATGACGGCCGGGGCGCCGTAGGCGGACACATCGTGGCACACGCCCAAGGCGCCATCGCAGCGATGATGGCCGCCGTCGAACGTCCCGACCTTGTCTACTCGCTGACGCTGGTGGAGCCAGCCTGCCTGTCCCTGACCGCGGAACTGCCGGCCACGGCAGCCCACATCGCGCTAATGAGGCCACTCCTGGACATCCGGCACCAACTCAGTGATGAGGACTTCCAGCGGGAATTCGTCCGCCGGGTCTACGCCACGGACCTGCAACATCCGGTCACGGTGGAAGAAAAGCGGTCCGCCCGGCGGCTGCGGCTGCAGGTGCCGTCGTGGGAAGCGCCGCTGCACATCGTTCCCGGTGTGCCTACGCTCGTCCTGACGGGCGGCTGGGAGCCGCTTTACGAAGAGATCGCGGGCTACCTCCGGGAGACCGGCGCCCTGCACCGCACTGCGGCGGGAGGGCACCGGCCCCAGGATTCAATCGAAGGGGACCGCATCATCCGCTCGTTTATCGGTGACGCCAGCCGGGTCCAGGCACGCGCCTCCTGAAACGTTAGCTTCCGGCGGCAACGCGGGGCTCCGGCAGGTACACCTTGCCGCCGGCCGCCCGGAATTCCTCGCTTTTGCCCTTCATTCCCGCCGCAGCCTCGGCCAGGGCTGCCTGCGATTCAGCGGAGCCGTATTCATCCCGGATGTCCTGGCTGATCCTCATGGAACAGAATTTGGGGCCGCACATGGAGCAGAAATGCGCGGTTTTGGCAGGTTCGGCGGGCAGCGTCTCATCGTGGAAGGCTTCAGCAGTGACAGGGTCCAGGGACAACGCGAACTGGTCGCGCCAGCGGAACTCGAAGCGCGCCTTGGACAGCGCATCATCACGCTCGTGCGCACCCGGGTGGCCCTTGGCAAGGTCCGCCGCGTGCGCCGCGATCTTGTAGGTGATCACCCCGGTCTTTACGTCGTCCTTGTTGGGCAGCCCCAGGTGCTCCTTGGGCGTGACATAACACAGCATGGCGGTGCCGTAGCGGGCGATCTCGGTGGCACCGATGGCCGAGGTGATGTGGTCATAGCCCGGCGCCACGTCCGTCACCAGCGGCCCGAGCGTGTAGAAGGGCGCACCCTTGCACAGCTCCTGCTGGCGCTCCACGTTTTCGCGGACCAGGTGGAACGGGATGTGGCCCGGACCCTCAACCATCACCTGGACGTCGTATTCCCAGGCGCGCTGCGTCAGCTCCGCCAGCGTGTCCAGTTCGGCGAATTGCGCTGCGTCGTTGGCGTCCGCCGTCGCCCCGGGCCGCAGGCCGTCGCCCAGGGAAAACGCGACGTCGTACCGTGCGAAAATCTCGCAGAGCTCGTCAAAGTGGGTGTAGAGGAAGTTCTCCCGGTGGTGCGCCAGGCACCAGCCGGCCATGATGGAACCGCCGCGGGACACGATGCCGGTGACCCGGTTTGCCGTCAGGGGAACGTACCGGAGCAGGACCCCGGCGTGGATGGTCATGTAGTCCACACCCTGCTCGCACTGCTCAATAACGGTGTCGCGGAAAACCTCCCACGTAAGGGCATTGGCTTCCCCATTGACCTTCTCGAGCGCCTGGTAGATGGGGACGGTGCCGATTGGCACGGGCGAGTTGCGGATAATCCATTCGCGGGTGGTGTGGATGTCATCTCCGGTGGAAAGGTCCATCACCGTGTCCGCGCCCCATTGGGTGGCCCACTGCAGTTTGTCCACCTCCTCGGCGATCGAGGACGTGACCGCAGAGTTGCCGATGTTCGCGTTGATCTTCACCAGGAAGGCCTTGCCGATGATCATCGGCTCGGACTCAGGGTGGTTGATGTTGCTCGGGATGATGGCGCGGCCCGCAGCCAGTTCGCTGCGGACCAGTTCCACATCGCAGTTCTCCCGCAGCGCCACGAAACGCATCTCCGGGGTGATGACGCCCTGCCGCGCATAGTGCATTTGCGTCACGGTCCTGCCGTCGACGGCGCGGCGGGGCACGGGGCGCGCTCCCTTCCACTCCGCGCTGGCAGCGCCCCGGCGGACAGCCGAGCGGCCGTCGTCGAGCAGGTTCCGTTCCCTGCCGCTGTACGCCTCGGTGTGCCCGCGCGCT
The DNA here is from genome assembly GCF_006151685.1 of Arthrobacter sp. BB-1. Classification (NCBI taxonomy): domain Bacteria; kingdom Bacillati; phylum Actinomycetota; class Actinomycetes; order Micrococcales; family Micrococcaceae; genus Arthrobacter; species Arthrobacter sp. BB-1. The sequence goes on along the minus strand of NZ_VDEV01000022.1, from coordinate 45,482 downwards.
TCGATCCAGTCCGTCCGGACGGGAAGGAGGCCGCGGACGGGGTCGCTCCCGGGCCCTGCCGTCCGGTAGGTCCGGAACGGGCCGTTGGGCTGCCCGTTCGGTGAGTCCGTCAGCTCTATTTCCGTGACGGGTACCCGGATGCCCGCCGCCTCATCGTGGACAAACGCCAACGAGCGGGACTTCAGGGATTGCGTGACAGCAGGCTGGTTTTGGCTGGTTTCCTCCGCGACTGGCGGGTTGTGGGCAGGGTTCAGCTGTGCAGTTTGCATACTCAAGGAATACTCACTTCCTTCGCCGGCATTACCCGGACAGGTTCGACGGTCGCAGGCTGCGTCAGCCCGATCTCAGCCCCTGCAGGGGCACCCGTGTGGTCAAGATGAAAGCTACCACACGCCCGCAAGGGCAAACGCGAGGGGGCCTTGCCACGTTGGCCGGTGCTAGCCTGTCCGGGCGAGGAGAGGAAGGCCATGCCAGAAATCATCCAGTTCACCGGAACTGTGCTTACCGGGCCGGACAGCGAGGCCCGCGGCCTGTGGTCCATTAACGGCAGGCTGACGTTCCGCCAACCGGCGAAGGCGCCGGACAGGATCCTGGCCGGCTGGGTGCTGCCGGGCTTCGTGGATGCCCACTGCCACATCGGCTTGGGGGTGGGAGGTGCAGTGGATGCGGCCACCGCCGGGGACCAGGCCCGGACGGACTTGATAGCCGGCACGCTGTTGGTCCGGGACGCAGGATCCCCTGCCGACACCAGGTGGCTGCAGGGCGGGAGCGACGCGGAAGAGGTTGAGCCGGACGGCCTGGTGGAGGCTGTCCGCAAGCAGGCCCGGGACGGTGACGGCTGGGTCAAACTCGTGGGGGACTGGATCGACCGCTATGCCGGCGACCTGGCCCCGTCCTTTCCTGCCGCCGTCGTCCGTGATGCAGTCCAGGCCGCCCACGATGAGGGTGCGCGCGTTACCGCGCACTGCTTTGCCGAAGAGACGCTCGACGACGTGCTGGATGCCGGCATCGACTGCGTGGAGCATGCCACCGGCCTGCTGCCACGCCACCTTCCCCGGTTTGTGGAGCAGCGGGTACCCATCGTGCCCACTTTGATCAACATTGCCACGTTCCCGGACATCGCGGCGCAGGCCGATCCCAAGTTCCCCGCATACGCGGCGCATATGCGTGCGCTGTGGGAACGGCGGGAGGAACGGGTGCTTGAGGCCTACGAGGCCGGGGTGCGGATTTACGCCGGAACGGATGCCGGGAGTGTCATCACGCACAGCAGGATCGCCGATGAGATCCTCGCCCTCCACGCGGCAGGACTGCCCATCGCCGCTGCGTTGGACGCGGCGTGCTGGAGCGCCCGGACGTGGCTGGGCGCGGAGGGAATTGCGGAGGGGGCGCGGGCTGACGTTGTGCTCTGCAGGGAGGACCCGCGAATGGTGCCGGACACGGTCCGTGACCTGGCGCACGTTGTCTTGGGAGGACGGTTGGTCCGCTGAAACTGCCGGGCGAATGTCGAAAATTGGGACTTGGAATAAATTGAAGCTTCAAGTAATTTTAAGAGTGAAAGGCCTCCAGATCGGATGGCCCACAGCACCGGGAGTTTTCAATGACTGCACAAGCCGCCAGCCAGGATCTCCTTCCTGCCGACCTTGCCATGGGCACCGTGATGCTCAAGGTGGGCGACATGAAGGTCATGACCGACTACTACCAGCGCGCCCTGGGCCTGGAGGTCGTCGCGGAGCAGGACGGCGGGCTTTACCTCGGCCGGCTGCAGAGGCCGCTGGTGCACCTTGCCCCCGCTCCGGGCCTGAACCTCCCGGGCAGGGGAGAGGCCGGCCTTTTCCACACTGCGCTGCTGTTCGAGAACCAGGCGGACCTTGCCGCCACCATCGCCACCGCCGCCCAGTTCGAGCCCCGCTCCTTCACCGGCAGCGCAGACCACCTGGTCAGCGAGGCCTTCTACTTCACCGACCCGGAAGGCAATGGGATCGAGCTCTACTGGGACCGGCCGCGCAGCAACTGGTCCTGGAATGGCACTGACGTGGTGATGGACAGCCTGGCCCTTCCGCCGCAGCGCTACCTGGAGCAGCACCTCACCGAGGAGTCCCTGGAACGCCAGCGCGGAACGGTTGCCGGCGTGGGCCACGTGCACCTTCAGGTGGGTGACGTCCAAACGGCCCGCGACTTCTACGTTGGGACCCTCGGATTCGAAAAGACCGCCGGCTGGCACGGCCAGGCCCTGTTCGTCTCGGCGGGCCGGTACCACCACCACATGGCAATGAATGTCTGGAACAGCCGCGGCGCGGGGCCGCGCAAGGACACGCTCGGCCTGGGTGAGGTCCTCATCGAGGTTCCGTCAGGGGACGACGTCGGCGCCCTCGCCGACCGCCTTAAGGTTGCCGGTGTTGCCGCCCACCACACCGGCGCCGAACTCCGGTTCGAGGATCCGTGGCGCAACAGGATCCGGGTCGCCGTCCGCTGACAGCGGCGTTTTGTGTACCGGGCGGGTGGTGGCATGGGCAGGTGCCGCCGGGGGTATCTGTACTAGGCTGAAACCGAACCGCCGGGCGGCACGCGCTGCCCCCCGGCAGGCCGCACCGTCAACGGAATGAGGGCACTTCCCATGGGCTTCACCGAAATCTTTGTTGCCACCCACGACGCCGCACTGAAGCGCGGCGGCATCCTGGATAAAGGCGGCAGTGCCCCCGGCGGCGACGCCGTCCGGATCCCGGGAATCAGCGACTTTGAAGTGGAGCAGCTGGGTGACCTGGCCGGCACCGCGGTCCACGCCGGCGGGGCCGACTATGAGCTGACCATGGTGGACGTGGCGAGCGATTCGCTGCTCGCGGTTCCCCCGGCGATGGTGCGTGCCCTGGCGGACCTCCTGTCCTACGAAACCGAAGGGGAGGGCGACGTCCTCGAAGACGTCGCTGAGCAGTGGGCGGCACAGGATGACATGCCGTTCGGTGCTGCCCAGGCGCGCACCTACGTCCGGCAGCTTGCTGAAATGGCCGGCAGGATCGATGACTCGGAGCGCACGGGCCTCTACGTCTGGTCCGCCTGAGCCGTCCGTGCCCATCCGTCCGGGCAGCGCGAGCAGGGCCGGTACGTGTCAAGTCGAAATCCGGACGCTGATCTGGCACAATAAACAGGTACTCGATCTGCGTGGCCCCTCTCTCCGCGTCCGGATCCTGTCCTTCGAACCCGCAAGTACGGCCCGCCCCACGGGTGCAGAAAGCCGGGTTCACCCCCTTTTTCTGAAACAGGAGTGACCACAACAGTGGCCGTAAAGATTCGCCTTAAGCGCTTTGGCAAGATGCGCGCACCGTACTACCGCATCGTCGTCGCGGACTCACGCACCAAGCGTGACGGCCGTGCCATCGAAGAAATCGGTAAGTACCACCCCACCGAAGAGCCCTCATACATCGAGGTCAACTCCGAGCGTGCGCAGTACTGGCTGTCCGTCGGCGCCCAGCCGTCCGAGCAGGTCGCCGCGATCCTCAAGATCACCGGTGACTGGCAGAAGTTCAAGGGCCTGCCGGGCCAGGAAGGCACCCTGAAGACCAAATCTGAGAAGGTCGCCTTCGTTGCCCCGGAGAAGGGTTCCGTCATCATCCCGGAAGCCATCACCAAGAAGGCATCCAAGTCTGATGCAGCCGAAGCACCCGCCGAGGCCGAAGCAGAGACCACCGAGGCTGAGTAGATTGCTGGCAGAAGCGCTGGAACACCTGGTCCGCGGAATCGTTGATTCCCCGGATGACGTCAAGGTCAGCTCCAAGAACAACCGCCGCGGGGACACCCTCGAAGTGCGTGTTCACCAGGACGACCTCGGACGGGTGATTGGCCGCCAGGGCCGCACGGCGCGTGCACTGCGCACCGTGGTGGCAGCCTTGGCCGGCGGTGAGCCGGTAAGGGTCGACGTCGTCGACACCGACCGCCGCCGCTGAGCGCTCGGCAATATCAGTTTTAGCTCCGGCCCTTCCACCAACGCGGTGGAGGGGCCGGAGTGCTTTCACCAGGACACCGTGGACCAACCACAACCCGAACAGAGGAACACATGCAGCTTCAGGTGGCACGAATCGGCAAACCCCATGGCATCCGCGGGGAAGTAACCGTCCAGGTCCTGACCGATGCCCCTGGGGACCGGTTTGTCCCGGGTGCCGAGTTCATGGTGGAACCGGCATCCGTCGGCCCGCTCACTGTGAACAGCGCCCGGTGGAACAAGGACATCCTGCTGCTGGGCTTCGAGGAGATTGAAACCCGCAATGAAGCGGAAACCCTCCGTGGTGCCAAGCTCTTCATCGAAACCGAAGAGCTGGAGGAGGACGACGACGAAGGCTGGTACGAGCATGAACTCGTCGGCCTGGAGGCCCGGGTGGGCTCAAACGTCGTGGGCAAGGTGGCCGCGCTGAACACCGGAACCGCGCAGGACCTGCTGATGGTCACCACCCCGGACGGCGGCGAGATCCTGGTTCCGTTCGTCGAGCAGATTGTTCCTGAAGTCAATGTCGAGGGCGGCTACATCCTCCTCACGCCGCCGGACGGCCTTTTCGAGCTGAATGCGGAGACAGAAGCAGCCCCTTCGGAGCCGGAAGGCAAAGCGTAGATGCGGATCGACGTCGTCAGCATCTTTCCGGAGTACCTGGCGCCGCTGGAACTGTCACTGATTGGCAAGGCCAGGCAGGACGGGATCCTGGACCTGCGCGTCCACGATCTCCGCGCCTTCACCACGGACCGGCACCGGACTGTGGATGACACGCCCTATGGCGGCGGTGCGGGAATGGTCATGAAGCCCGAACCCTGGGCGCAGGCCCTGGCCTCCATTGCAGAAGGCCGCCCGGAAGGGGCGGCAAGGCCCGTGTTGATCGTTCCCTCACCGGCAGGGGAGCGCTTCACCCAGGCGCTGGCGCACGAACTGGCGGAACACGAGCACCTGGCATTCGCCTGTGGACGCTACGAGGGCATCGACGAACGCGTGATCGAGTGGTCCCGGGAACACTTCGACGTCCGTCCCATCAGCCTGGGGGACTATGTCCTGAACGGGGGCGAGGTGGCGGTCCTGGCCATGGTGGAGGCCATCGGCCGCCTGCTGCCGGGCGTGGTGGGCAATCCGGAATCGCTGGTGGAGGAATCCCACTCCGACGGCCTCCTGGAGTATCCCGTCTACACCAAGCCCTCCGTGTGGCGTGAACGGGAAGTGCCGGCCGTGCTCTTAAGCGGCAACCACGGCAAGATCGCGCAGTGGCGCCGGCATGAACAGTTCCGGCGGACGGCAGAGCGCCGGCCAGACCTCCTCGAAACGTTCGACGCTGGAAAGCTGCCACGCGCGGACCGCGCCGAACTGCAGGAACTGGGATACGACGTCGTCGACGGACGCCTGCGCCGGCGCCCTGGCGCTGAAGGTGCCGAGCAGGACGCGGCCTCCTCCTAGGCGGTCGGGGGCGGCCATATATTCTTCGGGTGGTTGCGGGGATTGGCTGTAACCTCCGCGATGTGGCAAAATTAGTCCTTGTGTCTGCTGGGTCCGCACCTGCCACAGGGGGAGCGCAACCAACAGCTAAGACAACCGGCCCCGTCAATCAGTGAAGCGGCCGGACCACTTAACTTTCGGCAGCAATCTCCGGTTACGCCACCAGCGTTCCGGGCTTGCCTGCCGTGACCCAAAGTGAATGACCTGTGGCGTTCACCAGGAGTGCACATCATGCATATTCTCGATTCCGTCGATGCAGCCTCGCTGCGTACCGATGTTCCCGCGTTCCGCGCCGGTGACACCCTCAAGGTTCACGTGAACATCATCGAAGGCAAGAACACCCGTGTCCAGGTATTCCAGGGCTTCGTCCTGGGCCGCCAGGGCGAGGGTGTCCGCGAAACCTTCACCGTCCGCAAGGTGTCCTTCGGTGTCGGCGTGGAGCGTACCTTCCCGGTTCACTCCCCGATCATCGAAAAGATCGAGGTCGTTACCAAGGGTGACGTCCGCCGCGCCAAGCTTTACTACATGCGTGCACTGCGCGGTAAGGCTGCGAAGATCAAGGAAAAGCGCGACTTCAGCACCGCCAAGTAAGTCCCTTCGGACCTACGAAGGCTGGGCCGCAGCCGTATCCGGCCAGCGCCGGAGCCATCCAGCACCAGCGCCCAGGATACGGACCATGGACCAGACAAAACGCCAGCCCCGAAAAATGGGCTGGCGTTTTGCGTTCCTTGCCGTCTTCCTGGCTTTGGCCGTCAGCGGACTGGTCCGGTCGTTGTGGCTGGATGTCTACTTCATCCCCTCCGCGTCCATGGAGCCGGGACTGGAAGGCGGGGACCGCATCGTGGTTTCCCGGACCGACTTCCGGGATGAACCAATCCGGCGCGGGGACATCGTCGTCTTTGACGGGCGGGGCACCTTCGCTCCGCTCAAGAGCGGAAACGGCCCTTTCCTGGAGGCGGCGGCTGCCATTACCCAATGGCTCGGCCTTACTGGGAGCGACACAACCTACGTCAAAAGGGTCATCGGCGTGGCGGGGGATTCGGTGGCCTGCTGCGACGCCGGTGGAAGGGTTACTGTGAACGGGGAGCCCTTGGAGGAGCCGTACGTTTTCAGCGGCGACGCCCCCAGTACGCAGAAGTTCAGCGTAGTGGTCCCGGACGGGCGGCTGTGGCTGATGGGTGATCACCGGTCCCTGTCCGCCGACTCCCGAAGCCTGCTAGGTGCTCCTGGCGGCGGCATGGTCCCGCTGGACAGGGTTATCGGCAGGCCGGTCCAGATCATCTGGCCGCTTGATAGATTTGCATCATTACCACGTCCGCCTGCGGCAGGACCAACAACAGAGAACGGACAGTAGATGCCCGAGAACCACGCGCGGATTCCTGAACCACGTCAGGAGGGGGCCTCGGTTACACCCTCCGACGCGGCTCCGGTGACGGCCGCCCAGGATCCTGAGGCGCCTGCTCCCGCTGCCGCGGACAGCCGCTCTGCCGCCAGGGCAGCCGGGAAATCCGCGGGCAGCCCGGTCCTTGCGTGGCTGAAGGAAGTCGCCACGGTGGTGGTGATCGCCGTCGTGCTGTCCTTCCTTATCAAGACGTTCCTGTTCCGGGCGTTCTTTATCCCCTCCGAGTCCATGGTCAATACCCTGGACGTTGACGACCGCATTTTCGTCAACCTCCTGGTACCTGAACCGTTCGCGCTGACCCGCGGCGACGTGGTGGTTTTCCGGGACACCAAGGGCTGGCTGCCGGCCGCGCCGGAAAAAGAGCAGGGGCCCTTCACCTGGGTCCAGGACGGACTGACATTCGTTGGCCTGCTGCCGGACAACTCTGAACAACACCTGGTCAAAAGGGTCATCGGACTGCCGGGGGACCACGTGGTGTGCTGCGATGCCGGCGGTAAACTGACCATCAACGGGACGGCAATCGACGAAAGCTACGTCAACCCCGCCGAGGTGCCGCAGATCCGCAACTTCGATGTAGTGGTCCCCGAAGGGAAGGTGTGGGTGATGGGTGACAACCGGAACCACTCCGCCGACTCCCGTGCCCACATGGATTCCGACGGCGGGTTCATCGACCTCGACGACCTCGAAGGCAAAGCGGCGGTCATTGCCTGGCCGCTGAACCGCATCACCACCCTTGGCAACTACCCGGACGTGTTCCGGAACGTGCCGGCGGCGCCCTGACCATGACCACGGCAGTCAAGCCCAGGACGGGTTCCACCAAGGTGCCTGCCCGCGCAAAGGCTCCTACGTTGAGGCACGAGCGGACCTTCAAGGCCGAGGGGATCCGGTACCTGGCCGGGGTGGATGAGGTAGGGCGTGGCGCGCTTGCCGGACCGGTGAGCGTGGGTATTGCCGTGGTGGACCTGGAACGCCAGAAGCCCCTGGCCGGCGTGCGGGACAGCAAGCTCCTGAGCCCGGCGGAACGGGAGCGGCTTGAACCGCTGGTGCGCCGCTGGAGCGTGGCATCGGCGGTGGGCCATGCCTCCGCCCAGGAAATCGACTCGATCGGCATCATTGCCGCGCTGCGCCTCGCCGGAACACGGGCCTGGCGGGACATCCTCGAGGCAGGCGTCCGTCCCGAGGCCGTGCTCCTGGATGGCAGCCACAACTGGCTTTCCCCCGCCGAGCAACTGTCGTTGTTCGACGAACCCGTTTTCGAGGTCAGCTGTGACGCCCCCGTGCATACCAAGGTCAAAGCGGACATGCAGTGCTTGAGCGTCGCTGCCGCAAGCGTCATCGCCAAAGTTGAACGGGACCGGATGATGCGTGAACTGCACTCCCAGTTCCCGGACTTTGGCTGGGACATCAACAAGGGCTACGCCACGGTCCTGCACCGCGACGTCCTCCGCGCCGCCGGACCCACGCCCTACCACCGGGTCAGCTGGCGGCTGCTTGGCGGGGACCTGCTCGACGCCGGGCTGCCGGACCGCGAAGATGCGGACGGTGAAGTTCCGGACTGCGAAAATCCGGACGGGGAAGTTCCGGCCGACGCCTGAGTGCTCCGGTGCGGGCGCCAGCGGCCCCGGTGATGGTGCAAGATGGAAGCATGAGTGCTGAGGATCTTGAAAACTACGAAACCGACATGGAGCTCCAGCTCTACCGTGAATACCGGGACGTGGTCGGATTGTTCAGCTATGTGGTCGAAACCGAACGCCGCTTCTACCTGGCCAATCATGTTGACCTGCAGGCGCGAAGCGCCGACGGCGAGGTCTACTTCGACCTCACCCTGCAGGACGCGTGGGTGTGGGACGTCTACCGCTCGGCCAGGTTCGTCAAGAGCGTCCGGGTCCTCACGTTCAAGGACGTCAACGTCGAAGAACTGCCGCGCAGCGAGGAACTCGCCCTGCCCAAGGACGTCGACCTGGGCAACTAGGGCCTTTCCGCCGGCCGCCTTCCTCCCCGCCGACTCCTCCTGCACAGGGGGAGCTGACCGGGCTTAATCCACATAGGCGGTAATCTTCCTGTCCTCCGGGCCCCAGCCATCACAGGCTGGTTGCGGAGGTAGAAATGAAATCGAAAGACCTGTTGGGCCGGCACGGCGAGGACGTCGCCGCCGGCTATCTTGAAACCCTGGGCATGCTGGTGGTTGAGCGTAACTGGCGCTGTACCGAAGGCGAAATAGACATCGTTGCCCTCGACGGCGACGCCCTGGTCATCGCCGAAGTGAAGACCCGCCGCACTCTCGACTACGGCCATCCTTTCGAAGCCGTAGGCCCGGAAAAACTTGCGCGGCTCCACCGGCTTGGAGCCGCCTGGTGCCGGGACCGGGAGCTGCGGATGCCGCGGCGGCGCGTTGATGTCATCGCGGTGCTAGACGACGGCGGCGGGACACCCGTGGTGGAACACCTCAAGGGGGTGGGCTAAATGCCGCTGGGCCGCACCTACTCCATTGCCCTGGTGGGGCTGAACGGATACATGGTGGAGGTTGAGGCGGACATCGGCCAAACCCTCCCGGCCTTCATTCTCCTGGGCCTGCCGGACGCTTCCCTCAACGAGGCGAAGGAGCGCATCCGGTCCGCGGCGAAGAACTCCGGGATTCCCCTGAGTCGCAGGAAAATCACCGCCAACCTTATTCCCGCCTCGCTGCCCAAACGCGGTTCGGGTTTCGACCTGGCCGTCACCATGGCCGTGCTCCGCGCCGCCAACGACATCAAACCCACCGGTCGGACAGTGTTTATTGCAGAGCTTGGGCTCGACGGCAGGCTGCGTCCGGTCCGGGGGATACTCCCGGCCGTGATGGCCTCGGTGCAGGCCGGGTATCCGGACATCGTCGTGGCGCAGGCGAACTTCGCGGAGGCTGCCCTGGTGCCGGACGCCAGGGTGCGGGGGTACAGCACGCTGGCCAGGCTGGCGCTGGACTTCGGCGCGGACCCCCAGGAGCTCGCGCTGGATTTCGAACCCGAGGACGCGGACTCCACCGGCGAAGCAGTCGGCGAGTCGGGGGTATATCCGGACATGGCCGACGTATCCGGCCAGGGTGATGCCCGGCGGGCGCTGGAAGTGGCGGCCGCAGGGGCGCACCATCTTCTCCTGACAGGACCGCCGGGCGCCGGCAAAACCATGCTGGCAGAACGCCTTCCCGGCTTGTTGCCGGACCTTGGGGACCATGAGTCCATGGAGGTGACAGCCATCCATTCGCTGTGCGGGCTGCCGTCCTCCTCGGTGCAGCTGCTCCGCCGGCCGCCGTTCGAAAGCCCGCACCATTCGGCAACCGCGGCAGCCATCATCGGCGGCGGCTCAGGGCTTCCCCGTCCGGGGGCGGCATCCCGGGCACATCGTGGCGTCCTGTTCCTGGACGAGGCGCCGGAGTACGAGCGCCGGGTGCTGGATGCGCTGCGCCAACCGCTGGAAAGCGGCGAGCTGGTGATCCACCGGTCAGCAGGAATCGCCGCTTATCCCGCCCGCTTCCAGCTGGTCCTCGCGGCTAATCCCTGCCCCTGCGGCAAGGCATCCGGAAAGGGCCTGGACTGCACCTGCACACCCATGATGCGGCGGCGGTATCTCGCCAGGATGTCCGGTCCGCTCCTGGACCGGGTGGACATCCAGCTCCAGGTGGAACGGGTCTCCCTGGCCGACTTCGGACAGGCCGGGGCGGAGGAGGACACCGCCACGGTGGCACGGCGGGTGCGCGGCGCCAGGGCGCGGCAACTGGAACGGCTGGCGCCCTATGGCCTGGAAACCAATGCGCAGGTTCCAGGCCGCGTCCTGAGAGGCGAGCTTAGGCTGCAGGCAGGCGTCACCCGAATCCTTGACCACTCCCTTGAACGGGGCGTCCTTACAGCCCGCGGCTACGACCGCGTGCTCCGGCTGGCGTGGACGCTGGCCGACCTCGGGCACCGGGACCAACCGGACACCAACGACATCGGGCAGGCACTGGGCCTCCGGCAGGCAGCGGCGGCCGTGGCATGAACGCGGCAGCCAGGGACAGCGAACGGCGTTCCCGCGCCGCCCTCTCGCGACTGATGGAGCCGCAGGACGCCGCGGGCCTGGCCCTGGTGCACGTTGCCGGGGCAGTGGACGCAATGCGCATCGCTACCGGCGAGGTGGCGGCAGGGCCGGATCTGGAGCAGGAGATTACCGGGCTGCTCGCGGACAGCGGGCTGGCCACAGGCTGGGCCGGGATGGCCGGGTCGCTCAGGCGCTGGCAGCCCCGCATACCCGATCTCGCCCCGGAACGGGACCTCGCAACCATGGCGCGGCTGGGTGGGCGCCTGATCATTCCGTCGGACGAATTATGGCCAGTCCAGCTGGGTGACCTCGGGATCCAGGAGCCGATCTGCCTCTGGTGGCGGGGCCAGGAACAGCGGCTTCCCGGAGTGTCCACAGCCATTGCCCTCGTCGGGTCCAGGGACAGCACCAGCTATGGAGCCTCCGTCACGGGTGATATCGCCTACTCCCTCGCGCAGCGCGGATTCACCGTGGTGTCCGGCGGCGCCTACGGCATTGACGCACACGCCCACCGGGCAGCCCTCGCTGGAGCTTCGGATGCCATGCCGACCGTCGCAGTGATGGCCGGGGGAGTTGACCGGTTCTACCCTTCGGGAAACGAGGACCTCCTGCGGGCCGTGTGCAACCAGGGCGCAGTGCTCGCCGAGGTTCCCCCGGGGTCCGCCCCCACCCGCTACAGGTTCCTTCAGCGCAACCGCATTATCGCCGCCCTGTCCGCCGTGACCGTTGTAGTGGAGGCAAGGTGGCGGTCCGGGGCACTGAACACCGCACACCACGCCGAGACCCTTGGCCGCGCTGTTGGCGCTGTCCCCGGCTCCGTGCACAGCGCCAACTCGGCGGGCTGCCACCGTCTTCTTCGGGATGGAGGAGCCGTGTGCGTGACGGACGCCGCCGAGGTTGCCGAACTGGCGGGCCCCAGCGGCTCCGCCCTTCCGGACGCGCACCAGGGTCAGGCGGCCGTGCAGGACGGCCTGACCCTGGAGGACCTGATTCTCCTGGACGCCCTGCCGTTGCGCTCCACCACGTCGGTTGAGAAACTCGCCGTGGTCGCGGGCCTAAGCCAGGAATCGGTCCGGGCCGGCCTGGGCCGGTTGGGCTTACTGGGACTGGCGGTCTCGGAGCGGGGCGGCTGGAAACGCGGTAAGGCAACCACGTGATGTGCATTGACTCCGTCCCGCCGTTGGTGGGAATGAGGGCCCAAGGCGGGATCGCGTGTCACCGCTGCTTCGGGCACCGGACCTGAGACAGTAGGGGGGTGGAAAACGAGGAACTGCCCGTAGAGCTTGGCCGGGCGCTTGAGGCTTTCGCACGGTATCTGTCCGCCGAGCGCGCCGTTTCTCCACACACGCTCCGGGGGTACCTGGGTGACGTCCGGAGCCTCCTTGCCCACGCCTCGGCGGAAGGCGCTGACCGCCTTGGGGACCTGCAACTTGGCACCCTACGCCGCTGGCTGGGGAACCAAAGCCAGGCTGGTGCCGCACGAGCAACCCTCGCCCGGCGGTCCGCCTCCGTAAGGGTCTTCACTGCCTGGGCCCTGGCGGAGGAACTCATCGTTGCGGATCCTGCTCTGCGTCTCAAGGCCCCCAAACGGGAACAGTCGTTGCCCGGCGTGCTGCAGGCCGCGCAGGTGGCCCGGCTGCTCGCCACCCTGGAGGAAGGGGCGGCCGAGGGCGCGCCGCTGCCTCTGCGGAACCGTGCGATCGTGGAACTGCTTTACGCTACCGGTGTCCGCGTGGGCGAACTGGCCGGCTTGGATATCGATGACGTGGACTTTGACCGCCGCACCCTGCGCGTCATCGGTAAAGGCAACAAGGAACGCACGGTCCCCTATGGCGTTCCCGCAGCCCTGGCGGTGGACGACTGGCTGCGGCGCGGCAGGCCCCTGCTCGCAAGGGCCGGCAGCGGGCCGGCCCTCTTCCTGGGCACCCGCGGGGGCAGGGTGGACCAGCGTCAAGTCCGGGCCATGGTCCACGGCCTCTTCGCGGGGCTTGGCGATACCTCGGCATCCGGGCCCCACGCCCTGCGGCATTCCGCGGCAACGCACCTGCTGGACGGAGGGGCCGATCTCCGCGCGGTACAGGAAATCCTCGGCCACAGCAGCCTGGCCACCACCCAGATCTACACCCATGTCTCGGTGGACCGGCTGCGGCAGAGTTACCAGCAGGCCCACCCGAGGGCATAAGCCACGGCGCCATGAATCGCACTGGCGTAATTTCGTGGGGTACGGCACAATGAGAATCACGTCCGGTAACTTTCAAGTCCTGCGTGAAGCTTGCGGCTTCCCGCGTCACGGCAAGTCCGGACACAGCTTTATCTGATACATCTGAATAGGAAGGCAGGAACCGCCGCCGCAGTGCAGGCACCAGCAGTTCCATCCAGGCAGAGGTCGTTGGGGAAGACGTACCTATAGCTATGGAGGATGGAATGTCTGTTGCAATGACCCGCGGTGTGCTGTTTGTTCACTCGGCCCCTACGGCCTTGTGCCCTCATGTTGAGTGGGCCATCGGATCCGTCGTGGACAAGCGGACGGATCTTGAGTGGACCCCTCAGCCGGCCGCGCCCGGAATGTTCCGGGCGGAGCTGTCCTGGACTGGCGCCCCCGGCACGGGTTCCAAGCTTGCGTCCTCCCTGCGTGGTTGGGCGCACCTTCGGTATGAGGTCACGGAGGAGCCGAGCCAGGGTGTGGATGGCGGGCGGTGGTCGCACACCCCTGAGCTTGGGATCTTCCACGCCGTCACGGACGTCCACGGCAACATCATGGTGTCAGAGGACAGGATCCGCTACGCCTACGAGTCCGGCGCCGGTGACCCCGCCGCCGTCTACCACGAACTCTCCCTTGCCCTCGGCGAAGCGTGGGATGAGGAACTCGAACCGTTCCGGCACGCTGCCGAGGGCGCTCCCGTACGCTGGCTCCACCAGGTGGGCTGACCGCCGTCGACCTTTCGTTTTTCCATAGCTTCGTTTTTCCATAGCAAAGAGGAGGCCCCGCCAACCGGCGGGGCCTCCTCTTGTCAGCGGGACCGGCGTCAGACGCTGCGGACCGCAATCACGGCATTGTGGCCGCCGAAGCCGAACGAGTTGCTCAGCGCCACGATGTTGCCGGCCGGCAGGTCCCGGGCGGAGGTGACGACGTCCAGCGGGATTTCCGGGTCCTGGTTTTCGAGGTTGATGGTGACGGGTGCCTTCCGGTCGTACACGGCGAGCACCGTGAGAACGGCTTCGACCGCACCGGAGGCGCCCAGGAGGTGCCCCATCTGTGACTTCGTGGCGGAGACCGCCACATTGTCCACGTGGGCGCCGAGGGCGGCGCGCAGGGCGGTGTACTCAGGCTTGTCGCCCACCGGCGTGGAGGTGGCGTGCGCATTGACATGCACGACATCCTCAGGCTGGATCCTGCCGTCGAACATGGCAGCTTTCAGCGCGCGTGTTGCGCCCAGGCCCGCGGGGTCGGGAGCCGTGATGTGGTACGCGTCGGCGGTGACCGACGTTCCGGCCAGTTCGCCGTAGATGCGGGCACCGCGTGCCAGCGCGTGTTCCTCGGCTTCCAGGACCAGGGCGCCTGCACCCTCGCCCATGACAAAGCCGTCGCGGGCGGTGTCGTAGGGGCGTGAAGCCCCCTGGGGATCGTCGTTCCGGCGGGAAAGTGCCTGCATGGATGCGAAAGCCGCCAGGGGCATCGGGTGGATGGCAGCTTCGGCGCCGCCGCACATCACCACATCGGCCTTGCCCGAGCGGATCAGGTCCAGTCCCAGGTGCAGTGCTTCGGTGCCCGAGGCGCAGGCCGAGACGGGAGTGTGGGCGCCCGCGCGGGCACCCAGGTCCAGGCTGACGGCAGCGGCGACGCCGTTGGGCATCAGCATGGGAACGGTCATGGGCAGGACCCGGCGGGGGCCCTTTTCCTTGAGCGTGTCCCAAGCGTCCAGCAGGGTCCACACGCCGCCGATGCCGGTGGCGAAGGCAACAGCGAGGCGGTCCTTGTCGAAGTCGGTGATGCCGGAATCGGCCCAGGCCTCACGGGCGGCAATAACGCCGAACTGGGTGGAGGGGTCCATGCGCTTGGCTTCTACACGGCTGAGCACGTCCAGGGCAGGGGTGCTGCAGCGCGCAGCGAAGTGGACGGGCAGCTCGTACTTGGCCACCCAGTCGTCCTCCAGGGTGCGGGCACCGGAGACCCCCTTGAGCGCGTTGTTCCACATCGTGGGTACATCGCCGCCGATGGGCGTTGTGGCACCCAGACCGGTAATGACTACTTTGCGTGTCATGGGATCACTCTTTCGTCGGTGGGGAACCCGTCTTCCGGAGGTCCCGCGTTTTGATGATCGGCCACGGTCCAACGAGTGGAAGGTGCCGGAAAAATGCGGCGGGCTGCCGGTCCGGTCATCCGGACCGGCAGCCCTGCCATGCCGTAACGGCGGAAGCCTTGGCTAGGCCTGCGCTCCGGCGATGAAGCTGACGGCGTCGCCGACGGTCTTGAGGTTCTTGACCTCTTCGTCGGGGATGCGGACGCCGAACTTTTCCTCGGCGTTGACCACAATGGTCATCATGGAGATGGAGTCGATGTCCAGGTCCTCGGTGAAGGACTTGTCCAGCTCCACGGCCTCGGGGGCCAGGCCGGTTTCCTCGTTGACGATTTCAGCCAAGCCGGCCAGGATCTCTTCGTTGCTAGCCATTGATGGCTCCTTTTCTTGTATTGCCGGCAGGTGCTGCCGGAAATGGTCCGGGCCGCGGATGCGGCCCGATGGGGGCGTTGCTCGGGGTGTTCCTAGGGAAGGACGACTACCTGGGCGCCGAAGACCAGCCCCGCGCCGAAACCGATCTGCAGGGCCAGTCCGCCGCTTAGCTCCGGGTTTTCCTGCAGCAGGCGGTGCGTGGCGAGCGGGATGGATGCTGCCGAGGTGTTGCCTGCGTCAGCGATGTCCCGTGCCACTGTAACGCCCTCCGGCAGCTTCAGCTTCTTCACCATCTCGTCGATGATGCGCATGTTCGCCTGGTGGGGAATGAAGGCCACCAGGTCCTCCGCCTGGATGCCTGCGGCATCGAGGGCCTGCTGGGCAACCTTGGCCATTTCCCAGACCGCCCAGCGGAAGACGGTCTGGCCGTCCTGCCGGAGGGTGGGGTACAGCTCCTGCGCCTCTTCGAGGAGGGCGAGGTCGCCGGTGGAATCGGACTGCCGGGCGGCCATGCCAAGGTCCCTGACATCCAGCATGGAGCGCGTCATGCCGATCGCGTCCCACTTGCTGCCGTCCGATCCCCAGACAGAGGGGGCGATTCCGGGGTAGTCCGAGGGGCCGATGACGACGGCGCCCGCTCCGTCGCCCAGCAGGAACGAGATGGTGCGTTCCCTGTTGTCGATGACATCGGAAAGCTTTTCCGCTCCCACCACCAGGACGTACTTGGCGGCGCCGGAGCGGACCAGGGCGTCACCCTGGGCGATCCCGTAGCAGTAGCCTGCACAGGCAGCTGAAATGTCGAAGGCAGGAGCCGGGGTCGCGCCGAGGCGGTCAGCCAGGCTGGCCGCGGCCGAAGGGGTGGCATACGGGTGCGTCACCGTGGACACGATGACGGCGCCGAGCTGGGAAGGCTCGATGCCGGCCTTTTCCATGGCCTCGCGCGCGGCCCCCTCCGCCATGTCGATGACGCTGACGTCCGCGGGAGCACGGTGGCGCGTCACGATGCCGGTCCGCTGGCGGATCCACTCGTCGGAGGAATCGATCCACTGGCAGACGTCCTCGTTGGTGACGATGACGTCGGGCCGGTAGGCGCCCAGTCCAAGGATGCGGGTGTGCTCCTGGATGGGAGCCTGCTTCAGCGTGGGAACGCTCATGCGTCTCCCTCCAGTTCTGCGAAGAGCGCCAGGGCGGCGGAAAGGTCATCGGGGGTCTTGACGGCTACGGTCTTGACGCCGGGCATCCCCCGCTTGGCAAGGCCGGCCAGGGTGCCCGCGGGGGCAAGTTCAATCACTCCGGTGACGCCGCGCTCAACCATCGTTTCCATGCAGCGGTCCCAGCGGACCGGGCGGGAAACCTGGGCAATAAGGCTGTCGACGGCGGCACCGCCGTCGGTGACTTCGCCGCCGTCGAAATTGGACAGCAGCGGCACCTTCGGTGCCTGCGGCTTCAGCTGCGGCTGCAGCGCCTTGAGGGCGCTGACCGCGGGCGCCATGTGGCTGGTGTGGAACGCGCCGGCTACCTTCAGGGGAATGACCCGGGCCTTCGCGGGCGGGTTCTCGGCAAGGGCCTTCAGCTGTTCAAACGTGCCGGCGGCAACTGTCTGGCCTGCCCCGTTGACGTTGGCGGGGGTGGCGCCTGCGGCAGTAATGGCCGCAAGGACCTCGGCGGGGTCGCCGCCCACCACGGCGCTCATGCCTGTGGGAGTGACGGACGCGGCCGCTGCCATGCTGTTGGCACGTTCCCGCACGAAGGTCATGGCTTCCTGCTCCGTGAGCACTCCGGCGAGGGCGGAGGCGGTGATTTCACCAACGGAGTGGCCGGCGAGGATGACCGGAAGGGAGCTGAGCTCGACGTCGAACAGGGAAGCGGCGGCAACAAGGCCGGCCGCGACAATCAGGGGCTGCGCCACCGCAGTGTCCTTGATGGTTTCTTCATCCGAGGTGGTCCCGTGGGCGGTCAGGTCAATGCCTGCGATCTCGCTCAAGGAGGCCAGGTGGCCTGCCACCGAGGGCAGTTCCAGCCAAGGGGCCAGAAAACCCGGGGTCTGTGAGCCCTGTCCAGGGCAGACTATTGCAAGCACGTATCCAGCTTTCCAAATTACTGTGTGATCCAGCGGTGTTTGTCCGCACCAAGCTCACGGGGTCAGGTTGTAGGAAGTCTACAACGACTTAGGGCTGATTCCGGGACGGCAGGCGCTCGGCGGCAGCTTTCGGCGGCGCCGAAAGACGGCCCACTACGAGCGCAGCCTGCAGGACAAAGGCTTCCCTGGGGAGGAGCGGATCCCAGCCGGTAACATCACAAACACGCTTGAGGCGGTACCTGACGGTGTTGGCATGGACGAAGAGTTCCCGGGCCGTGGCCTCCAGCGAATGGCCCAGTTCCAGGTAGGTTCCCAAGGTCTCCACCAGGCCGTTGGACGCCGCCAGCAACGGGCGGTAGATGTTCTTGACCAGGGAACGGCGCGCGGCGTCGTCCCCGGAGATGACCCGCTCCGGGAGCAGGTCGTCGGCCGCGACCGGGCGCGGCGCGGAGGGCCACGCCCTGGCCGCTGTCAGCCCGGCGAACGCCGACTGGGCCGAGCCGCTGGCCTCGAGCAGGGAACCGGCTTCAGGGCCGTACACCACCGGCCCGGGCGCAAACATTTCACTGAGCTTCACATAGGCGGTCTCCCGGTCCTGGACGCCGCCCAGGATGAGGATGAGCCGGTCGCCCTGGATGCCCACCAGCGCGTCCTCCGCATAACGGCCGGCCATCCGGCGCAGTTCACTGACGTAGCTGGCGCTGGGCTCCGACGGTGAATTGCCCACCATGACAGTGAACCGTTCCTGGGCCTTCCAACCCAGTGCCGCGATCCTGGAACGCAGGGCGTCCGTGTTCTCCCCGCGAAGGATGGCATCGACGATCAGGGCTTCGAGCCGGGTGTCCCAGGAACCGCGGGATTCGGCGGCGCGGGCGTAGACGTCGGCGGCGGCGAAAGCGACTTCCCGCGAGTACCTCAGCACGGCTTCGCGCAATGCCGGCTGGTCGGCTTCCGGCGCAATCACCGGAACCTGGTCCTCCACCACCTCGACGACGATCCGGATCAGTTGCAGCGCCTTCTGCAGGCTGATGGACCGGGTCAGTTCGGTGGGCGCGGTTCCGAAGACGTCCGTCAGGATCCACGATGGCGAGCTTGGCCGCTCATACCAGGTGACAAAGGCGGCGATGCCGTTCTGGGCCACCATGCCGAGCGCCGAGCGTTCGTCCGAGCTGAGCCGGCTGTACCAGGGCAGCGACTTTTCCAGCTCGCGCATGGTGGTGGTGGAAAGCTGGCCAACGTTTGCCCGCAGCTTCTTCAGGGTTTCGGACTTCTCCGGCGTGACCCTGGGCGTGGACGGTTTGCGCTTGGCGGACGGGGAGGCAGGTGCTGGCATTCTTTGAGCATACGGGCAGCGCCCCGCAACCTCCATTTGTGCAAAGGCTACAATCCGCATTGCCCTGCGTCACACAACACCATGGCCGAAACGGACGACGGCGGCCCCCGCCTTTCGGAGGGAGCCGCCGTCGCGGTTCTGCTGGGGTGAGGGGCTAGGCCTCGCCGCCGGCGTTGCCGGTGGTGCCGGCATTGACGTTGTGAAGCCTGTACTTCTCAATCGCCTTGATCGGAGCCTGGGAATCCACCTCACCGCGGCGCGCGAGCATCTCCAGCGAACGCACCACGATCGAGTGGGTGTCGTTCTTGAAGAAGCGGCGGGCTGCGGCGCGGGTGTCTGAGAACCCGAAGCCGTCGGCACCAAGGGTGGCGAATTCGTTGGGGACGAATTGCCGGATCTGGTCAGGGACGGCTTTCATGTAGTCGCTGACGGCGACGACGGGGCCGGTGGCTCCCTCGAGCTGCTGGGTCACGAAGGGGACGCGGGCGGGTTCGCCGGGGTTGAGGAAGGCTTCCTCTTCCGCGGCGAGGCCGTCGCGGCGCAGCTCGTTCCAGGACGTGACGGACCAGACGTCAGCCGAGACCGACCAGTCTTCCGCCAGGATCCGCTGCGCCTCGATGGCCCACGGCACGGACACGCCCGAGGCGAGGATCTGGGTCCGGGGACCGTCGATCTTTGCCGGGGCAAGCAGGTAGATGCCCTTGATGACGCCTTCGACGTCCAGCTCCTCGGGCTCTGCCGGCTGGATAATCGGCTCATTGTAGACCGTGAGGTAGTACATGAGGTTCCGGTCCTCCGAATCAGGCCCGTACATGCGCTCAAGGCCGTCCCGGATGATGTGGCCCATTTCGTAGCCGTAGGCGGGGTCGTAGGTGACCACTGCCGGGTTGGTGGACGCGAGCAGGGGGGAGTGGCCGTCGGCGTGCTGGAGGCCTTCGCCGGTGAGGGTGGTCCGCCCTGCCGTGGCGCCGATAATGAAGCCGCGGGTCATTTGGTCTGCTGCGGCCCAGAAGGCGTCGCCGGTGCGCTGGAAGCCGAACATGGAGTAGAACACGTAGACCGGGACCAGGGGCACGCCGTGTGTGGCGTACGCGGTGCCGGCCGCGGTGAACGCCGCCACGGCGCCGGCTTCGTTGATGCCGGGGTGGATCAGCTGGCCCGCGGGCGATTCCTTGTAGGCCAGGACGAGGTCCCGGTCCACGGAGAGGTAGTTCTGGCCCTTGGGGTTGTAGATCTTCGCCGTCGGGAAGAACGCGTCCATCCCGAAGGTGCGTGCCTCGTCGGGGATGATCGGGGCGATGTGCTTGCCGAAGTTCTTATCCCGCATCAGGTCCTTGAGCAGGCGCACGAAGGCCATGGTGGTGGCGGCCTGCTGCTTGCCCGAGCCGCGCTTGGCCACCTCGTAGGACTTCGCGTCCGGCAACTCGATCGCCTGGTGCTTTGACCGGCGCTCCGGGACCGAGCCGCCCAGGGCGGCGCGGCGTTCCATCATGTACTTGATTTCAGGAGCGTCGTTGCCGGGGTGGTAATACGGCGGCTGGTACAGGTCTTTTTCGAGCTGTTCGTCCGTGATGGGGATCCGCAGGTGGTCGCGGAACTTCTTCAGGTCGTCCAGGGTGAGTTTCTTCATCTGGTGGGTCGCGTTGCGGCCCTCGAAGTGCGGTCCGAGCCCGTAGCCCTTGACGGTCTTGGCCAGGATGACGGTGGGCTTGCCCTTGAATTCGGTGGCTGCCTTGTACGCGGCGTAGACCTTGCGGTAGTCGTGGCCACCGCGCTTCAGGTTCCAGATCTGGTCATCGGTGAGGTCCGCGACCATGTCCTTTGTCTGCGGGGTCTTGCCGAAGAAGTGTTCGCGGACGAACCCGCCGGATTCGGCCTTGTAGGTCTGGTAGTCGCCGTCCGGGGTCTCGTTCATGATCTTCACCAGCGACCCGTCGGTGTCCTTGGCGAGGAGGTCATCCCATTCGCGGCCCCAGACGACCTTGATGACGTTCCAGCCGGCACCGCGGAAGAACGCTTCAAGTTCCTGCATGATCTTGCCGTTGCCTCGGACCGGTCCGTCCAGGCGCTGGAGGTTGCAGTTGATCACGAAGTTGAGGTTGTCCAGGTTCTCGTTCGCGGCGAGCTGGAGCAGGCCGCGGGACTCGGGCTCGTCCATTTCGCCGTCGCCGAGGAATGCCCAGACCTGCTGGTCCGACGTGTCCTTCAGGCCGCGGTTGTGCAGGTACCGGTTGGACTGCGCCTGGTAGATCGCGTTCATCGGCCCGATGCCCATGGACACAGTGGGGAACTCCCAGAAATGCGGCATCAGGCGCGGGTGCGGGTAGGAGGACAGGGCGTGGCCCTCGCGGGACTTCTCCTGCCGGAACCCGTCCAGGTCCTCCTCGGACAGCCGGCCTTCCATGTACGCACGGGCGTACATACCGGGTGAGGCGTGGCCCTGGAAAAAGACCTGGTCCCCGCCGCCGGGGTGGTCCTTGCCGCGGAAGAAGTGGTTGAACCCAACCTCGTACAGGGTGGCGGCGCCGGCGTAGGTGGAGATGTGTCCGCCCACCCCGATGTTCGCCCGCTGGGCACGGTGGACCATCACCGCTGCATTCCAGCGCATGTATGCCCGGTAGCGGCGCTCGTACTCCTCGTTGCCGGGGAATTCGGCTTCCTGGTCCACCGGGATTGTGTTCACGTAATCGGTGGTGGTCACCATCGGCACCCCGACGCTTTGCGCGCCGGCGCGCTGCAGCAGGCTCCGCATGATGAATTGGGCACGCTCGGTGCCCTGTTCCTTGATCAATGAATCCAGGGACTCAACCCACTCGGCAGTCTCTTCCGGATCACGATCAGGCAGCTGGTTAGTCAACCCGCTGAGGATATGGGAGGTATCTTCTCCTGCAGCCACGTCCAACCTCTCTTTGCGCGCATTGGTGGCGCACTCAGGCCGGGCAGGGTGACCGCCCGGCGAACGTACGCCGTGTGCGACGTATCGGTTACAACAGCCCGGTCATGTGTGCCGGGCAGGGTCCTAGTTTTCCTACGACTGCATTGGAGTTACAGGGTTGTTGCCCCGCAGGCATAGTTGTCACCTGCCACTCTAACTCTGTCCCTTACGCGATGCGTAGCCGCGGCTTGGGCGGCCCAGTTGTATTTCGCCGTCATACTGGTTGTGTGACGAAAAGCCGCTGGGCAGCGGGCTGGACGGACCCGATGTGACGCAGAATATGCCGCATCACGGGGGCGGCAGCTTGAAGCTCAGGCACAAAGGGTGTTGGCTTGGGAGTAATGGAAATCACTATGCGCACTGCATATATGAGGCATTGGAGGTACACGTGAGCGAGGCCGACGCCGCCACTTCGGTAAATGTGGCGGAAAAATTGGGTTTCAAGAACGGGGATCTGATTCAGGAGTTCGGTTACGACGACGACGTCGATTTCGACTTGCGTGACGATATTGAGGACCTCACCGGTTCCGAGATGCTCGACGAGGACGACCACGACGTGGCTGACGCAGTCATCCTGTGGTGGCGCGACGGCGACGGAGACCTGGTGGACAGCCTCATGGATTCGCTGACCACACTGAGTGAGAACGGCGTCGTGTGGGTACTGACTCCCAAGTCCGGCAGGGACCGATATGTCTCCCCAGCTGACATCCAGGAGGCGGCGCCAACCGCGGGACTGCACGTTACTACCTCCGCGGGCGTGTCCAAGGACTGGAGCGCAACGCGGCTGGTGAGCAGGAAGAACAAGTGACGGCAGCGCTTGCCGCTGCTTCCGTAGCTGTCCCCGCAGTCGGTGGGGCGGCGCCTGATTTTGAACTCGTCAACCAATACGGCGAGCCGGTCAGGCTGTCCTCCTTCCGGGGCCAGAACGTGGTCCTTGTGTTCTATCCCTTTGCATTCTCCGGCATCTGCACCGGCGAACTCTGCGAACTACGGGATAACCTGGCGCTGTTCGAGGATGCGAATGCCACCGTCCTGGCCGTCTCCGTGGACAGCAAGTTCAGCCTCCGGGCCTACGCGGCCCAGGAACAGTACAGCTTCGACCTGCTGGCCGATTTCTGGCCGCACGGTGCCGTCGCCAGCCGGTACGGAGTGTTCGACGCCGACAGCGGCATGGCGCGGCGGGGCACCTTCATCATCGATGCCGGCGGAACCATCCGATACAGCGTCGTGAATCCGCGGGGCCAGGCCCGGGACATCGGGGAATACCGCACGGCACTTGCCGGGCTGGACAAGGCCTGACGCGCCGTGGGCGGGCAGCGGCCTGGTGTAGGCCTCACAGGCTTCGCCAGCATGCCGCCTGTGCCTCCCGGACCCCCATCCGCAGGAGAACTTGAAGTCCTGGTTCGGATCAGGGACGTGCTGGCAGGGGACCGTTTCGCCTTGCTCACCGGGGCCGGACTCAGTACCGACTCGGGGATCCCCGACTACCGGGGACCCGGTTCGCCCCCTCGCTCGCCCATGACCTACCAGGAATTCGTCAAGGCGGCCGCCAACCGCCAGCGCTATTGGGCCAGAAATCACATCGGCTGGTCACACCTTCGGCGCGCCGATCCGAACCAAGGCCACCTCGCCGCGGCAGAACTGGAACGCCGAGGGCACCTTACCGGCCTCATCACCCAAAACGTGGACCGCCTGCACCAGGATGCCGGCAGCACCAATGTCGTCGACCTTCATGGCAGGTATGACCAGGTGGTCTGCCTGGACTGCCGCCGGACTTATACCCGGCACCTGCTGGCAGGAATCCTTGGCGAGCTGAACCCCGACTTCCTGGAACGGGCGGTGCGGACGGGCCTGGTGGAGATGGCGCCCGACGCCGACTCCACCGTGGAAGACCAGGCATTGATCAGCAGCTTCGTTGTGGCGGCCTGCCCCGCCTGCGGCGGAATACTGAAGCCTGACTTCGTGTACTTCGGTGAGAACGTGCCCAAGGACCGGGTGGAAACCTCGTACCGGATGGTCGATGACGCCGCAGCCCTGGTTGTTGCGGGATCGTCACTGACGGTGATGAGCGGCCTGCGTTTCGTCAGGCACGCCGCCAAGGAGGGCAAACCGGTGGTCATCATCAACAGGGGTGCCACCCGTGGGGATGACAAGGCAACCATCAAGCTGGAAGCCGGCGTCAGCGAATCGCTGGCGTGGCTCGCTTCTGAGCTCCCGCCCGTGGCAGGGTAGGGCCCGAAGCCGGCACATCCGCGGCCGATTCGCATTTGGCGGCGGGGATCGGGTAGAGTCTATGTTCGTTGGTCAGGGCGCAGCAGTGCCCGGTCCGGCCACTTTGGGTCTTTAGCTCAGCTGGTAGAGCGCCACGTTTACACCGTGGATGTCATCGGTTCGATCCCGGTAGGACCCACAAGCAGCCCCGCTGCTTCCGCCGCCAAGCGGAAGCAGCGGGGCTTTTGCGTTGCTTCCGCTTGGCCCCTAATGCAGGCCCTTCCCTGAATGTCCGACCCCTGCCATAGCTTGCAGGGATGGAACACGTGATTGTGCGGACGGGGACGGATGGGCTGCCGGCGGCGGTGCTCTGCAGTGGCAGGGAATGGGCCGTGGGCGCGGAGCCGGTCAGGTGGTTCGAGCGGGTCAGCTGGTGGGAGACCCACCGCAGGATGCCCAGGGGCCTGAGCCGGGTGGACGTCGAGGTCCTGCAGCTTCAGGTGCGGCTGGGCAGGAACGCCGGCTCCGCCCTTACCACGATGCTCCTTGAGCGGGACGGGCTGGGTGGGGGCTGGCGGCTCAGGGAGGCACTTGCGGACGCTGCATAGCCGTATCCCGCCGGCACGCGGTGTCCTCCGGGCATTGGAAAACCCTCCACCGCGACTATTGGGGGATGCCGCGGTGGAGGGCCTGAGTTGAATATACCGTGAACCCCTGGAAACAAAAAGTCGCCGTACGGATGTCAGCGCTCCACCGGAATGAAAACGCGGGGTTGCTCGGTCCACGTGTCGGACATCTGGGACATGGTCCGCCTCATGATCTTGTCTGACGCTTCGCGTGCGGCTGCGGCATCGCTGCGGGCGATTGCCTCCGCCACATCCACGTGCCACTGGAGGGCGGCCTCGTGCGGGTGGTCCGGCATCAGGCCGTGCACGGTCCGGCCCGTCAGGGTCTCCGCCACCTGGCCCATGAGGTTCGCGAACATCTCGTTGCCCGAACCGGACAGCAACAGCGAGTGGAACTGGATGTCCAGCTCAAGGAAGCGGGGCACATCACCCTTGCGTCCGGCGTCGAGCATTGCACGGGCAACGTCCACCAGCTCCAGCCGCAGCGGCGCCGGCGCGTTCTGGGCGGCCAGCTCGGCTGCGGCCGGTTCCACGGCGGAGCGCAGCTCGGCAAGTGACCGAAGCTGCGCGCCGCGGGCGTCGCTGGCCAGGCGCCAGCGGATGACCTGGGGGTCGAACGGATTCCAGCGGCTCGGGGGCAATATCCGGATACCCACCCGCTTGGTGGTCTCCACGAGTCCGAGGGACTGCAGTACACGGACGGCTTCACGGATCACTGACCGGGATACCCCGAGTTCATCCTCGAGTTTTTCGGCGAGCATAATATGGCCGGCAGGCAGCTCCCCTGAGATAATTCGGGTGCCAAGATTCTCTATGGCACGGTGGTGCAGGCTGCTGGTCATGCAGCTAAGCCTAGTGTGAACGGGTTCGCCCGAAGGCAGCCGCCAGGGGCCGAAGCGACACAAACGGTTCCATAACGTGGGCGTTACTTTCCTGTGACCTCCCAAATATATATGCTTTATTCAGACCCTTGGTCTGCAACGTGTTTCCCTACCAAGGGGAGCCCTGCACATCCGCGCAAAGTACGAATTGGAGTTTTGATGTCTGCACACATCGGTGTCACCGGCCTCGCGGTGATGGGCGCCAACCTCGCCCGCAACCTGGCCAGGAACGGCTTCACGGTTGCCCTGCACAACCGCTCAGTCGAGAAGACCGACGCCCTGCTGGAAAGGTACGGCTCCGAAGGCGACTTTGTCAGGACGGAGACCCTGCAGGAACTGGTCGATTCCCTGGAAAAGCCGCGCCGTGTGCTGATCATGGTCAAGGCAGGAAAGCCCGTTGACTCGGTCATCGAACAGTTGGAGCCGCTCCTGGAACCGGGCGACATCATCATCGACGCCGGCAACTCCCACTACGAGGACACCCGCCGCCGCGAAGCGGCCCTTGCCAAGAAGGACCTGCACTTCGTGGGCGTTGGCGTTTCCGGTGGCGAAGAGGGCGCCCTCAACGGCCCCTCCATCATGCCCGGCGGTTCCAAGGAGTCGTACAAGGCCCTGGGCCCGCTGCTGGAAAAGATCTCAGCCAAGGTGGACGGCGAACCGTGCTGCGCCTGGGTGGGAACCGACGGCGCCGGCCACTTCGTCAAGATGGTCCACAACGGCATTGAATACGCCGACATGCAGGTCATCGGCGAAGCCTTCGACCTCCTGCGTTCAGGTGCCGGCATTGAGCCGGCCGAACAGGCCAAGATCTTCTCGGAATGGAACCAGGGCGAGCTCTCCTCGTTCCTGATCGAGATCTCCGCTGAGGTCCTGGGCCACGTGGATGCCAAGACCGGCAAGCCGTTCGTCGACGTCGTGGTGGACGCAGCCGGCCAGAAGGGCACCGGCCGCTGGACTGTCATCTCCGCACTGGAGCTCGGCTCGCCGGTTTCCGGCATCGCCGAATCCGTCTTCGCGCGCGCCCTGTCCTCGCAGACGGAGCAGCGCAAGCTGGGCCAGGAGTTGCTGGCCGGCAACGAGGCGTCGGTGGAGATCCCCGAGACCTTCGTTGAGGACGTCCGCCAGGCACTGTACGCTTCCAAGCTGGTCTCCTATGCCCAGGGCATGGACATGCTGACATCCGCGGCCAAGGAGTACGGCTGGGACCTCAAGCTGGACGAGATTGCCTCACTGTGGCGCGCAGGCTGCATCATCCGTGCAGAGCTCCTCAAGGACATCACCAAGGCCTATGCCGCCGACGAGAAGCCCGCAAACCTCCTGTTCGCACCGGCCTTCACCGAGGCCATCGCAGGTGCACTGCCTGCCTGGCGCCGTGTCGTGGCCACCGCCGTCCAGCTGGGGATCCCCGTTCCGGTGTTCTCCTCTTCCCTGGCCTACTACGACGGCCTGCGCCGCAAGCGCGTCGCTGCCGCCCTGATCCAGGGCCAGCGTGACCTGTTCGGAGCCCACACCTACGGCCGCGTCGACTCCGAGGGTACATTCCACACCCTTTGGGGCGAGGACAAGTCCGAGATCGAAGCAGTGGACACGCACTAGCACTTGCCGCCGCATGACAAAGGCGGGCAGTTTCCCGGTTCTCCGGGAGACTGCCCGCCTTTTGCTGTACCTGCTACTGCTAGATCCGGTACTCGATGTCGTATTCAGCCGGGTCCACGGCGGGCTTGGTTTCCCGCTGCGCGTCCCGGTGTCTCCATTTGGCCGGGACGCCGGTGACAATCGATTCGGGCGGGGCGTCCTTGACCACCACGGCGTTGGCGCCCACGGCGCTGTCCCGGCCAATGGTGATCGGCCCCAGGATCTTCGCCCCGGCGCCGATCGTCACCCGGTCACCGATGGTGGGGTGGCGCTTGATGCGGGCCAGGGAGCGGCCGCCCAGGGTGACTCCGTGATAGATCATCACGTCCTCACCGATCTCCGCAGTTTCCCCGATGACCACGCCCATGCCGTGGTCAATGAAGAAGCGGCGGCCGATGGTGGCACCCGGATGGATCTCTATGCCGGTGAGGAACCTGCCCAGCTGCGAGAGCAACCGGGCAGGAAAACGCAGGCCCGGGTTCTGCCACAGCCGGTGCGTCAGCCGGTGGATCCAGATGGCATGCAGGCCGGAGTATGCGAAAAAGTTCTCAAAAGAACCTCGAGCCGCCGGGTCGTGGGACCGGGCGGCGTCGAGGTCTTCCTTTAGTCTTGCGAAAAAGCCCACAAAGTTCTTTCTACAGGAAACGGGCGAACAGCGGACTGATCAGCCGCGGATGTCGTCATAGAGCACGGTGGAGATGTAACGCTCGCCGAAGTCACAGACAACAGCCACGATCAGCTTGCCCTTGTTTTCGGGACGCTTCGCCAGCTCCAGTGCACCCCAGACAATGGCGCCGGAGGAGATGCCGCCCAGGATGCCTTCCTTGACGCCGAGCTCGCGGGCCACGCGGACGGAATCCTCAAGGGTGGCGTCGAGGACCTCGTCGTAGACGTTGGTGTCCAGGATTTCGGGGACGAAGTTAGCGCCGATGCCCTGGATCTTGTGCGGGCCGGGTGCGCCGCCGTTGAGGATGGCGGAGTCCTTGGGTTCGATCGCGACGATCTGGACGCCGGGCTTGCGCTCCTTCAGGACCTGGCCGACTCCGGTGACGGTTCCACCGGTGCCTACGCCTGCAACGAAGATGTCCACTGCGCCGTCGGTGTCAGCCCAGATTTCCTCCGCCGTGGTGCTGCGGTGGATCTCAGGATTGGCTTCGTTGGCGAACTGCTGGGCCCAGATGGAGTTCTCGGTGTTGGCCACGATTTCCTGGGCCTTCTCCACAGCGCCGCGCATGCCCTCGGAACCCGGGGTCAGGACGATCTCGGCGCCAAAAGCGCGCAGCATGACCCGGCGCTCGGTGGACATGGTCTCCGGCATCGTGAGGATGACCTTGTAGCCGCGGGCAGCACCCACCATGGCCAGGGCGATGCCGGTATTGCCGGAAGTGCCTTCAACAATGGTCCCGCCGGGCTTCAGTGCACCTGATTTCTCGGCGGCATCGACGATGGCAACGCCGATGCGGTCTTTGACGCTGTTGGCCGGGTTGTAGAACTCAAGCTTGACGGCGACGGTGGCGTCCAGGCCCTCGCTGAGCCGGTTGAGCTTGACCAGCGGGGTTCCGCCGACCAGCTGCGTTACATCGTCATAGATCCGTGCCATGTAGATACGCCTATCTTTGAGGGGTGAATACTGAGGTCAGCCTAACGAGGCCGCGTAACCGTGGCTAAGCGTTAAGCCATGCAGAGTAATATTTCCTGGCCTTGGCGAGCTTGGGGTTGATGATCACCTGGCAGTACCCCTGCTCGGGATGCTTGGCGTAATAGTCCTGGTGGAACTCCTCGGCAATATGGAACCGGGGGAGCCGGACCACCTCGGTGACGATGGGGTTGGCCCACAACGCCTGGTTCCGTTCAATCGCTTCCTCGAACAGGATCTTCTCTTCGGTGGTCTCGTAGAACATGGACGAACGGTACTGGGTGCCGACGTCGTAGCCCTGGCGGTTCAAGGTGGTGGGATCGTGCAGTGCGAAGAACATGTCCAGGATGACTTCCTCCGGGATGGTCTCCTCGTCGAACGTCACGGCCACAACCTCGGCATGGCCGGTGGTGCCGTTGCAGACCGAATAGTAGTCCGGCTGCGGATCATGGCCGCCGGTGTAGCCGGAGACCACCGAGGTGACTCCCTTGGTCTTCTGGTAAACGGCGTCGAGGCACCAGAAGCAGCCTCCGCCTAAAACAAAAGTTTTCATGACCTCTTCAATGGTTGGGGGCACGGGAAGATTCCCGGCCGTCCGTGGGTGGGGCTTGTAAACGTGCGGCGCGGCTGGCCCGATGGGGTAAAACTAAGACTATGGAACCTGCGGACACCGACGTTACCGGCCCAAACAACGGCGACGGCGTCGATCACGGCGTCAAGCACGACGACGGGCACGACGACGGGACCGGCGGCGGCAGCGCACCGTCAGCCGGGCAGGGGGCAGCGGAGCCCGCAGAGGCGCCCACCCTGGGCGAGCTGCTCCTGGCGGTGGAAGAGCTGTGGCCGGAATCCCTTGCAGAGAACTGGGACGAAGTGGGACTGGTTGCAGGCCATCCCTCAGCGCCCGTCACCAAGGTGATGTTCGCCGTCGACCCTACCTTGGAAGTCATTGAAGAGGCCGTGGAGTGGGGCGCGGAACTGCTGATCACTCACCATCCCCTGCTCCTGAAGGGCGTCACCTCCGTCGCGGCCACCACGCCCAAAGGCCGGGCCGTGCACCGGTTGATCGAGTCCGGCACCGCGTTGCTGACGGTCCACACCAACGGTGATTCCGCCGTCGGCGGCGTGTCCGACGTCCTCGCCGATGCGCTGGGCCTCCAGGACGCCGTCCCGCTGACTGTGGCAGCAAACGGCCTTCCTGAAGAGGGCATCGGGCGGGTGGGGGACCTGGCGGAAGCCATGACCCTGGGCGACTTCGCAGCCCGCGTGTTCGGGATCCTCCCCTCCGTAGCCGGGGGAGTGCGGGTTTCCGGGGACAAGGACGGCCTGGTCCGTCGCATCGCCGTGTGCGGTGGTGCCGGGGACTCCCTCTTTGGTGAGGTCAGGGCCAGCAACGCGGACGTCTATGTGACCGCCGACCTCCGCCACCACCCGGCGTCGGAAGCTAGGGAGGCTGCCCTGAACGGCCGGCCCTACCTTGTGGATGTCTCCCACTTCGCCAGCGAGTGGCTGTGGCTGCCTGCCGCTGCGGCTGCGCTGGGCAATGTCCTCGCTGACCAGGGCCATGACGTTGAAATCCAGGTCAGCACCACCAACAGCGATCCCTGGGACTTCATCCTGACTCCGGGCTAAGCCTGGCGTGAAGGGTCCCCGGGCGAGCGGAGCGAGGCAGGGGAGCAGGCCAGGCGCTAGAGTCTAGGAAGCGCCGGTCAGGTGCCCGGCCCCGGCCGGTAGGGATCAAGCGGAGGTAACAGTGGCGAAGGCAGCACCGGCGGAACAGTTGAAGTTGCTCGAACTGCAGGGGCTGGACGCAAAGCTGAAGTCGCTCGCCAACCGCCGCCGCTCCTTGGAAACCGATCCCCGCATCAAGGACCTGGAGGCGGCGCTGGCTGTTGCCAACGGCGAGCTGGGCGCGGCGAAGGTGGCTGTCCATGACGCCGAGGCCGAACTTAAGCGGGCCGAGGCGGACGTGGAACAGGTGGCCTCGCGGATCCAGCGGGACGAGGCGCGGCTGAACAGCGGCACCGGATTGTCCAAGGACCTGGTGGCGCTGCAGAAGGACATTGCCTCGCTCAACAAACGCCTCTCGGACCTTGAAGACATTGAGCTTGAGGTCATGGAGCGGCTCGATTCGCTGCGGGAGCGGCAGGCGGCACAGCAAGCGATCGTGGACGATATCCAAGGGTCCTTCGGCACAATCAGGGCCGAGCTCGACGCAGCCCTTGCTGAAGTGGAGGCGGAGGCCGGCGGCCTCCGCGCCCGGCGCGACGAATTTGCCGCTGGCCTCGATGCCGGCGTGCTGGCCGTGTACGAAAAAACGCTCGCCAAGCGCGGTGTGGGTGCCGCCCGCCTGTTCCATGGCACGTCCGAGGCGTCGGGCATGAAGCTGAGCCCCGGCGACCTGGCCGAGATCAAGGCAGCCGCCGCGGACGACATCGTCTTCTGCCCGGACTCCGGCGCCATTCTGGTCCGCTCGGAGGAGTGGGCCTGACCCAACCAATCTGACCCAACTAGGTAGCGCTAAGTGTCGTTTTGGCGGCTCATAACGACACTTAGCGCTACCTAGTTGGAAGGGCGGGGAATCAGCCCGGCAGGATGATGTTCAGCGCGTGGGGTTTCCGCGCGGAACCGTCCACGAGCTGTGCCTGCCAGACTTCCCGGGCGGCCCTGGCAAGGTCCGACGGCGTTGCTGGAGCTTTGCCCCGCCGCGCCAGCAGGTGCCGCGCGAGTTCGCCACGGGTGTGCTTGGCGAAGTGGCTGACCACCTTCCGGACGCCGTTCACCTCCGTAAGAACGTTGACCGCCACTGTCTGCGCCGGTGGCGGGGCCCACGCCGCGGAGTAGGTGCTCGAGCGGCAGTCCACCAGCAGGTGCCCCTCGGCAAGCGGCGCCAGCGCACTGGACAGGTGCGGCTTCCAGAACGAGGCGAGGCGGCCGACGTCGGGCAGTGCGGTCCCCATGGACAGGCGGTAGGCGGGCACGCTGTCGCCGAAGCGGATGGCGCCCCAGAGCGCGGAAATCACCAGCACCGACTCGTCTGCCTTGCGCCGCTGCACGGGGGTGAGTGTCTTGTAGCCCAGCGCGTCATAGAGGACGCCGGAGTAGATCTGGTGTGCAGGGGCCGCCGGTTCACCATGGAGCCGGGTGTTGCGCTCGACGTCGTCCTTCAGGGAGGCCCCCACCCCCAGCAACGCGAGGGCATCGTCATGCGCGCTCACCGTCCCCAGCGCGTCCAGCACCTTGGCGCGGCAGGAGTTCAGCTCCGGGAAGCTGAGGGAAGGCCAGTCGACGGCGGAACCACGGACCGCGGGTGTCTTGCCTTCGGAAGGGGGGAGCAGAATCAGCACCGTCCGATCCTACCGGCGGAGGGAAAGTGGCAGCGCCCCGGTAGACTGGACATGGATGGGTTGACCAGGCGGCCGCGCGTCACGCAAGTGGCTCGAGGAACGTCCGGGCTCCGCAGGGCAGGGTGGTGGGTAACGCCCACTCGGGGTAACCCGCAGGCCAGTGCCACAGAGAACAGACCGCCTGGGTCGCGCCGGTTTGAAAGCGGCACGAACCAGGTAAGGGTGAAACGGTGGTGTAAGAGACCACCAGCTTCCCGGGTGACCGGGAAGGCTAGGTAAACCCCACCCGGAGCAAGGCCAGACAGGACACGTTTGAGGGCTGCCCGCCCGAGTGTCCGGGTAGGCCGCTGGAGGGCGCCGGCAACGGCGCTCGTAGATGGATGGCCGCTACTCCCGCACCGGCAACGGGGCGGGAGCACAGAACCCGGCGTATCGGTCAACCCATCCACCCCGTCCGGTTTGACCTTGAGAGTTGTGTTGGGGATCCTGAACCGTGCCCGCAAATATTGACCCGCCCTCCGGCGACGGAGCCGCCGAATCGCGGGGTCCCGCCCGCGCACAGCAGGCCGTTGCCCTGGCCGGGTTCCTTGCGCTCTCCGCCGCTGCCTGGGCCCTCGCGTCAGTCCCCATCATCCTGCATTCGGCTGGCTGGTTCGCGGGATCGGCCAAGGCCCCCTGGATGCCGCCGGGCTGGATGTTCAGGAGCATGTGGATGCTCTTGTATGTGGGGGTGGCGGTCGCCGCCTGGCTCGTCTGGCGAAAAGGGGAGTTGAGGGGAGGTGCCCTGGCCGGGTATCTGGTCCAACTGGTGCTCAATGCCGCGTGGCCGCTGGCCTTCTTCGGGCTCTTTCCGGTGTTTGGTGCCGCTGCCCTCTGGGCCGCTTTCTGTGTCATAGCCGGGCTTGCGGCCTCGCTTGCATTCCTCGTTGTGCGGTTCGGACCGGTGAGCCCGGCTGCGGGCCTGCTGATGCTGCCCTATTTTTCCTGGGTGGTGTTTTCGTCCAGCCTCAATCTCTATTCGGCCATCCACAACTGACTCCCCGGACGCAAGGCCCTTCCCTGTGAGTGATTTCACGTGGTTCCGGCCGGTCAGGGGTGGCTGGCCAACTTAGAATGGAGACCGGACGCAGGAGTTCTTCCGCCCGGGTTGCCTTCGCAGCCGGCGGTTTTTCTTTGCACGCGATCCAGGCGCCTGGGGGCCGACCCCTGCAGGCGCGGGTGCCCCTGCACAACATGTGGTGGCCGACATCCGTGTACGAGGACGTACACGGCTGAACCGAGGAAGGTATTTCTGTGAGCCAGACGTCAGATTCTTGTCTTGATACGTGGATGGGCCGGGAGGCCCTCGCCGAGGCCATGATTCCGGTGATCGGCCGGCTGTACCGCGAGAACAACGTGGTCACCAGCATCCATGGCCGGAGTTTGATCAACAAATCCACCATGAACATCCTTAAGGCGCACCGCTTTGCACGCCGGATGAGCAAGGACGAGCTTCTCCTGGAGGAGACGGCGCCCCTGCTGAACACCCTGGCCGGACTCGAGCTCGGTGCCGCTGCCATCGACATCGCCCGGCTGAACCAGAAGTTCAAGGAAGAAGGCGACGGCGCCACGCTGGAAGAATTCCTGCGGGCGGAACTTGCCGACGTCGTGGGCAAGCGCGGCGGCGATGACCGCACCAGCACCGACGTGGTGCTTTACGGCTTCGGCCGGATCGGCCGGCTCCTGGCCCGCCTCCTCATCGAAAAGGCAGGCGGCGGACACGGCCTCCGCCTGCGCGCCATCGTGGTCCGCAAAGGTGCTGACAACGATCTCTCCAAGCGCGCCAGCCTCCTGCGCCGCGACTCGGTCCACGGCTCCTTCGAAGGGACCATTCGGATTGACGAGGAGGCCAACACCATCACGGCCAACGGCGTGCAGGTACAGGTCATCTACTCGGACAACCCCGCCACCATCGATTACACCGCCTACGGAATAAACAACGCCCTTGTGGTGGACAACACCGGACGCTGGCGTGACCGGGAGGGCTTGTCCCAGCACCTGCAGAGCAAGGGCGTGGCCCGGGTCCTGCTGACCGCCCCGGGCAAGGGCGATCTCAAGAACATCGTCCACGGCATCAACCACGGCACCATCGAGGACACCGACCAGATCGTCTCCGCCGCGTCCTGCACCACCAACGCCATCACGCCGGTGCTGAAGGCAATCAACGACAAGTTCGGCGTCGTGCACGGCCATGTGGAGACGGTGCACTCCTTCACGAACGACCAGAACCTGATCGACAACTTCCACAAGGGTGACCGGCGCGGCCGCTCGGCAGCACTGAACATGGTGATCACGGAGACCGGCGCCGCCAAGGCCGTGGCCAAGGCCCTGCCCGAACTGCTGGGCAAGCTGACCGGCAGCTCCATCCGCGTCCCCACCCCGGATGTTTCCCTCGCCATCCTGAACCTGAGCCTGGAGAACGGGACCACCAAGGACGAGGTCAACAACTACCTGCGTGAGATGTCGCTGCACTCGGACCTGCGCAAGCAGATCGACTACATCGACTCACCCGAAGTTGTTTCCACTGACTTCGTCGGTTCCCGCCGGGCCGGGATCGTGGACGGCCTGGCCACCGTGTCCACGGACAAGAACCTTGTGCTCTATGTCTGGTACGACAACGAGTTCGGCTACAGCTGCCAGGTGGTCCGCGTCATGGAGGAGATGGCCGGGGTTAACCCGCCTTCCTTCCCCGCAAAGGAATCCGCCGCGGCCCTGGCTGCGATCGCCGTTTAGGTTCCGGCCGCCGGTCCCGCGATTTCCCGGCTGATGGTGCTGGAATCAGCCGGGAAACGGGACCACACTGGTGGCATGGACAAAGATTCGACACTTCAGCACGAGACAACCCTTGAGCACGCCCTCGACGTGGCCAAAGCCAACCATAAGGAGGCCGTCCGGCTGCTGGAGGGCGCCCGCGCCGCGTACAAAACGGGCGACGTCGGAGAGGACCGGGTGCGCCAGCTGGAAGGACTGCTGGCAATCGCCGAGGAGGACCTCCGGCGGGTGATGCGGGAGCAGTAAGCCCCGCGGCGGAACACTTCCGCCAGCGCCGCCCACTTGCCCTCCACACTGTGGAAAACACTGGGGAGGGCAGGCTGGTGGCCTAGGCTCTTCTGGTGCATGATGTCGCCGGAGGGGCTGGAGCCCCATGACTGTGAGCTGGTCTGCCTATCGGAGTGCCCGCCGTCGCTCCCGGCAGGCATGGGGCATCCTGGCAGTGGCTGCCGCCTCGGCGTTGGCGGCCCTGTCCTGGTTCTTTACTGCCGGCCAGTTTGCCTTGGCGGAGCCCGCCGTCGCAGGTCCCGCGGAGGCCCCAGTCTTTGATCCCGCCTGGATGAAGCCTGTCGTGCCAGTGCGCCCGGTGCCCCCGGGCAGTGCCCTCGCCGCATTGGAGGGGCTCGCCGTCAAGGGCCGCGCCGCCAAGGACAACTACGACCGCGAAGCCTTCGGCCAGGCGTGGCTGGACGTGGACCGGAACGGGTGCGACACCCGCAACGACATGCTCCGGCGTGACCTCACCGCCGTGGTGTTCATGGAGGGGTCCAACTGCAGGGTGGCAGCAGGCACCATCCGGGAGCCTTATACCGGGCAGTCCCTGGACTTCCGCCGCGGCTCCGAAAGCAGCCGCGCAGTCCAGATAGACCACGTCGTGGCCCTGGGTGACGCCTGGCAGAAGGGCGCCCAGGGGCTGACGGCCAAACAGCGCCAAAGCCTTGCCAACGATCCGCTGAACCTCATCGCCGCGGACGGCCCGGCAAACGAGGAGAAGGGTGCCGGCGATGCCGCAACGTGGCTTCCCAGGAACAAGTCCTTCCGCTGCCACTATGTGGCCCGCCAAATATCCGTCAAGGCAGCCTACGGACTCTGGGTCACTGAGGCGGAAAAGGACGCCATGAAGCGCGTGCTGGTGTCCTGCCCGGGCCAGTCCACCATTGCGGCAGGGTGACCGCCTGCTTTAGTGGCCGAACGGGTCAGGGTCGACGCCCGGCATCCAGGTCAGTCCGGGAACTCCCCAGCCGCTCTTCTTGGCCTGCTTCATGGCCTTGCGCGCGTAGCGGTCCATCAGCCGGTTGACGTAGAGCTTTCCGTCCAGGTGGTCATATTCGTGCTGGATGATCCTGGCAAACCAGCCGGTGGCTTCGAACCTGACGGGCTGTCCAAAACCGTCAAACCCTTCAACGCGTGCCCACTCGGCGCGCTTCAGGGGATACTGTCCGCCGGGGAAGGACAGGCAACCTTCCTCTTCCTCATCCGGGTCCGGTACCGCACCGGAAATCTTTGACAGGGTCAGGACCGGGTTGACCAGCACGCCCGTGGGCGGGGCGCCGTCGTCATTGGCGTACTTGTACACGAAGATCCTCTTGCCCACGCCTATCTGCGGAGCTGCGAGCCCCACGCCGTTGGCGGCGTCGTTCGTCTCAAACATGTCCGCTATCAGGGTCCGCAGCTCGTCGTCGAACACTTCAACCTCGGAAGCGCGGCGGTGCAGTACGGGTTCTCCCCAGATGGTGATTGGCAGAACGGTCATCTTCAGCGGTCCTTCAGCGGTATCTCGTGCGAGGTGCAAGTGTGCGACGGTGAAAAAACGAAGGAGGCCGCACCGGATATCCGGTGCGGCCTCCTTCTTGGACGGCTGCACATACCGTCCCGTGAGGGTGAGCTACGGGGGTTGAACCCGCGACCTCCTGGACCACAACCAGGCGCTCTGCCAACTGAGCTAAGCCCACCATGTGCCTGCAGATTTACCGGCGGACCGGCGCTCTGGAAAGGCAACTCATATAGCTTACCTGCTCTTCAGGGGTGCTTTGTCCACTTTTGGGGTTTTCGCCCAAAATTCCGTCGAAGGTGGCGCAGATTACCCTTCCTGCTGCCCGGCGTCCCCGGCGGATGTGATGCGGCGGGCAATCCGCTGGGCCGTGGAACTGTCCGGTCCCGGCGCGGGTACGAATACGGCTTCCCGGTAATAACGGAGCTCGTCGATGGAGTCCTTGATGTCCCCCAGGGCGCGGTGTCCGCCCTTTTTCGCCGGCGACTGGAAGTACGCCCTCGCGAACCAGCGGCGGGAAAGTTCCTTGATGGTGCTGACGTCGATCACCCGGTAGTGCAGGTGCTCAACCACCGCCGGCATGTCCCGGGACAGGAACACCCGGTCAGTGCCCACCGAGTTGCCACCCAGGGGCGCCTTGCGCGGGTCCGGCACCCATGCGGAGATGTACTCCATGACGGCGGCTTCCGCCTCGGCCATCGTCTTGCCGTGGGGCAGTTCCTTGAGGAGCCCCGATTTGGTGTGCATGTCCCGGACGAAATCGCTCATCTGGGCCACTGCCGCATCATCCGGTTTGATGACCACATCGACGCCGTCGCCGAGGATGTTCAGTTCGGAGTCGGTGACCAGCGCCGCCACCTCGATCAGGGCGTCATTCTTGATGTCCAGGCCGGTCATTTCGCAGTCGATCCAGACGATTCGTTCGTTAGATATAGGCACCGGACAAGCCTACCGTTACACCTCCAGGCCACCGTCCGATGCTAGGATTTCGAAGACGCGGCGGGTCATGCCGCTCCCGTGGGAATGCGCCCCGGGCGGCCGGTGCGCCGCCGGGCGAAACCGCAGACGACATAGATTGGACAATCCTGAAATGACGGCGCCTGTGCCTGCGACGGGGGAGGCGGCGCCCGCCGCCACTGCCGCAGCGGGCGGCGCCGAAGTGGATAATCCCCGGTCCCCGCTCCTTGCCGGCTTCGTTGGGTCCATGTTCATGCTCATCGGGTCCTTGGGCGTGGGCTGGCTTGCCCCGGTCTCTGAACTCCGCAGGATGCCACTGTTCATCTGGATGCGCGCCGAAGCGGTCGGCGTTGCCCTCTCGATTGTCCTGCTGGCCGTGGGAGGCATGCTCCTGGTCCGTGCCTGGCTCAGGCTGGGGCAGCGGGTCAGGGTGTGGGGCGGGCAGGCCCGCAAAGCTACCCTGATGGCCGTTGTGGCCTGGGGCCTCCCCATGATGTTCAGCGTGCCGCTCTTCAGCCGCGACGTTTACGCGTACATCGGACAGGGCCGGCTGATGGTTGAAGGGTTCAACCCCTACGAGAACGGCATCTCGGCGCTGTCCAACTACTTCCAGCTGGGCGCGGACAAGATGTGGACCGAAGCGCCCGTACCCTACGGCCAGCTGTTCCTGTGGATCGAACAGTTCGTCGTCTGGTCCACGAACGTCCAGCCGGAGGCCAGCGTGATGCTCTTCCGGCTGGTGGCCGTGGCAGGAGTGATCCTGTGTGTCATTTATGTTCCACGGCTGGCCGAGCTGCACGGCGTCAACCCGCACCGGGCCCTGTGGCTCACCGCCGCGAACCCGCTGTTCCTGACGAACTTCATCGCGAGCGTCCACAATGACGCACTGATGATCGGGCTGGCGCTGGCCGGGCTCTACTACTCCGCGACGCACAGGCTGGTCCGCGGCATTGTCCTGGTGACCCTTTCCATTGCGGTGAAGCCCATCACTATCGTCTTCCTGCCGTTTATCGGGCTCCTATGGGCTGGCAAGGACGCAGGCTGGCTCCGCAAGTTCGCGTTTTGGGGCCTGACAGCTGGGCTGAGCCTCGGAATCCTGGCCTTGATGAGCCTGGTGAACGGTTTCGGCTTCGGCTGGGTCAACGGGCTCTCCGCCCCCGGAAGCATCTCCATCTGGTACGCGCCCGTGGGGCTGATCGGCATGGTGGTTGCCTCGCTGGCCAATCCGTTTGGACTGGACGGGGCCGCCTTGGCCGGGGTTGTGCACAACGTGGGCAAGCTTATTGCCGTGGGCATTGTTGCCTGGCAGATCTTCCGTGGGGACTATGACCGGCTGATGCGCCGCCTCACTCTCGCGTTTGCCGCCGTGGTCCTCCTCGCTCCGATCATCCAATCCTGGTACGTCGTTTGGCTGATACCCCTGTTCGCAATAACCGGCATCAGGAACGACTGGCAGGTCAAGGCGCTCTACTTTGTTGTCTCGTTCTTCATGATCTACGCCATTTCGGACCAGCTGGAAGTCTTCCCGTACCTGCAGACCGAGGACCTCGGCTTTGCGCTGGCACTGGCGCGGGTGGCCGCTGCGGTGACCGGCCTGCTGTTCGGCCTGTACCTGGTTTTCTGGGACCCACGCACCCGCCGGCTGTTCCGCAAGACCCACGAGGCCGTCGTCGAACGCCCCGTCATCTAGGTAGCGCCAAGTGCCGTTTTGAAGCTCCAGAACGACACTTGGCGCTACCTGGTTGGGGTTGGGGGAACGTGACGTGAAGTCCGGCCTGTTTGCCGGGCCATTGGACCCTGCTGTCCGCGGTGCGCCGGCCATAGGGTCGAATCATCCCGCATGGCAAGGAGGCGCCGGATGGAGGGTTCGCGGCAAGCGCCGCCAGGCAGGGCGCTGCGCACCGTGGTGGGCGTCTTCGGGCTGCTGGCGGCCCTGGCGGGCATGGAACACGGGATTGGCGAGATCCTCCAGGGCCCCGTGGCGCCTGGTGGCCCGGTGTTCCGTTCCTGGCCCGGGAACGAGGCGTTCGGAATCCTGGACGGGGAGCCTGCCTTTACGGTGTTGCCGGACCTCTTGGCGTCGGGCGTCGCGACCGTGGTGGCTGCAGGGGTTTTCGCCGCCTGGGCGGTGGCCGGCATACGCGGCCGGCGGGGGCCCCTGGTGCTGATTGGGCTCTCGCTGCTGCTGTTCGCGGTCGGTGGCGGTTTCGGCCCGCCGCTGCTGGGAATCATCCTGGGCATTGGGGTGTCCAGGCTGGCCGCACCTTCGCGGCCGCCGGGACCGGGCACCCGGGCAATGGCGAAGGCATGGCCGTGGGCGCTGGGCGCCGGTGTGGCGGGTTACCTCGGGCTGGTGCCGGGCACGCTGGTGATGCACGCCACGTGGGGAACTCCACCCGCATCCGTGGTGTACGCGCTCATGGCGATGGCCTTCGGCGGTGTGATCCTTGCCCTTGCGGGTGCCAGGGCAAGTAACAGGCTGGAGGCCTGGCGTGCCGCGGAACGGTCAAAGCGATCCCGGTCCGGAACGTCCCCCTGACCCAGGGTGCTTGCAGGCTGCCGTTATATGCCAGGTGTCGGGACAGCGAGCCGCCGGAGGGCTTCCCTCCGGGACAGGGGACTGAGGGTGGCCGCGTGTTCTGCCACGAAGGCCGCCACCCACTCCGGCGCCGTCTTTGAATACTCGCGCAGGGCCCATCCGATTGCCTTCCGGATGAAGAACTCCCGGTCTGCCATGTTTGTTTCAAGGATCCGGGCCAGCAGCCCGGAATCAGTGGCGGCCTTCGCCTTCAGCTGCGAGAGGATGGCAGCCCGCCTCATCCAAAAGTCCGGATCGGTGCCCCAGCCAAGCAGCATTGCTGACATCTCCGCACGGTTGGCCTGCAGCAGGCCGCAGAGGCGGGTGGTTACCGGGTCCACCACATCCCACCAGGCGCCACTGCGGATCATTTCCTCGTAGACGGGCAGCATCAGCATGTCACCGGCGGCCAGGGGGTCCGCGGTCAGGTCGATGGCTGCATACCGTTCTTCGCGGGCCGTGGCGTTCCGCCATAGCTCAAGGACGGTGCCGCGCAGCTGCACGGCTGACGTAAAGGGGCTGTCGGCAGCGGCCGCGGCGGCGATCCGGCGGACTTCGGGGACACGCACACCCAGGCAGGGCAGGGCAGATTTCATGTAGGCCTGCGCGCCGGCGCCCCGCACTGGGTCTGCCCGTTCGCGCAGCGCACCGCGGATGGCAGAGAGTACCTGGCTGTTAACCACGCCTTCTTCGGCCATGGTGCAACTTTAGCCAGCGGGAAGGTTTCCGTGTGCGCGGGCAGGCGCATGCGTTAGGCTGGTTAGCGCTCACAAGCATCTCGGCGTCAAAGGGGATCTTCATGCCATCCACGGAACACAGCATTGCCAGCGGCCCCTACACCGCCGTGGTCACAGCGCGCGGGGGTGCCCTCCGGGAGCTGCAGCACAACGGCCGGGACCTGGTGGTGGGCTTTGGCCCGGACGGCAGGATTCCCGACTACCGCGGGGTCATCTGCGTCCCCTGGCCCAACCGCCTGGCTGACGGCAGGTACACCTACGCCGGAACGGCCTACCAGGCCGCGATCAACGAGCCCCAGCGGGGTGCGGCGCTGCACGGCCTCGCCACGGAGCGGACCTGGGAGGTGCGGGAGGCGGCTGAGGACCGGGTGGTTCTCGCGTGCACCATCAGCGCGGGCCCGGATTACCCATCGGACCTTGAGGTGTCCGTGTCCTACTCGCTGGATCCCGATGGCTTGCACAGCACGGTGAGGACGGTGAACACCGGGTCCGCCAGTGCCCCCTATGGTGCCTGCCCGCACCCGTACCTGGTGGCCGGTCCAAATGGGCTGGACGAATGGACGCTGGAAGTGCCGGCGCGCGAGTTCCTTGAGGTGACGCCGGACCGGCTGCTCCCCGTCGGCATGAAGGGCGTGGAAGAGCGCGGCTTTGATTTCCGCAGACCCCGGCGGTTGGGGCCCGTGAAGATCGACCATGCCTTCACCGGCATTTCCCGCGACGCGTCCGGGCTGGCCAGGGTGCGCGTGCAGGACCCCGCGGGAACGGGTGTGGAGCTGGAATGGGGCACGGAGTTGCCGTGGGTCCAGATCCATACGGCCGATAAGCCGGTGGCCCCGGACAGGCTGGGCCTGGCGGTTGAACCCATGACCTGCCCGCCGGACGCCTACAACTCGGGGGTGGACCTGCTGCACCTCAAACCGGGGGAGTCGCACTCGGCGTCCTGGACTATCCGGGCCCTGGCTTAGTCCGCGCCGCAGGCGGTTGAGAACCGGGACGTCCAGCCTGCCCGCGCAAGCCAGGCCGCGCACGGAGCCGTCCACTGGTCCGGCCCCGGCTCTCCGGCCGCAAGGCCCAGTCCGAGCCGCCCATGGGGAGAGACGTGCAGCTTCCCAGCCCGGACGCCATGCTCAGGCCACTGCCTCCGTGCTGCGGCGAAGGGTGACTTCGCCCTTCACGGGCTGTGGATCCCCGGTCTCCTGGCCATCGTTGCTGCCCGCCGCGCCGGCTGTCGCCCGGGTGGCAAGCCGGCCGATGTCTTCCAGCGGCAGGCGGACCGTGGAGAGGGCCGGTCGGAAGTCCCGCAGGGTCTCGATATCATCAAATCCGGCAATCCTGGCGTCCCGCGGAACCCGGAGCCCTTCAGCCCGCAGGGCGGCCGAGGCGCCGATGGCCATCACGTCGTTGACAGCGAAGATGCACATCGTCGCGGCGGCAGGGGCCTCGCCGTCCTCCGTCCGCCCGGCCTTGATCCTGGCAGCCAGCTTGAGGCCGGCATCGTAGCCCCCAGCGCGGTTGAATGACGTGCGCAGTACCTGCGCAGGGCCCCGGCCGGCCTTTGCCAGACCTTCCTGGAAGCCGCGAATCCGGTCATCCGAGGTGAACAGGCCCTCAGGGCCACCGATGATGACGAAATCGCCAACCCATCCGGCGGCAAGCTCAGCTGCCAGGGCGCCGGCGAGCTCCTGGTTCGGCACGGCAACAACGTGGTAGCCCTCGGAAGCGGTGGCACCTACCACCGGGTGTCCCACCACTGCCACCTTGCCGCCGTTGCGGCAGTACCGGTCAAGTTCCGCTGCAAGCCCGGCGTTGCCGTCCCGGTCCTCTTCCCGGGACGAGCGTGAGCCGGCGACCACGATGGAATCGGCGCGCCGTGCGGCGAAGGCTGCCACGGCCTCCCGCTCCTCCGCGGGCGCCCCGCCGCTGGTGGCAAGCAGCACCAACTTGCGCTGTTCCCGGGCGGCCTCCAGGACGCCACGGGCGATGGCGGCGAAATATGGGTCCGCGATGTCGTGCACAATCAAGCCGATGAGGCCGGAACTGGACTTGGCGAGCCCCTGGGCCTGGGCGTTGGGAATGTATCCAAGCGAGTCCGCTGCCTGGCGGACCCGGTCCGCGATGTCCTGGCCTGGCTTGCGTGCGGAACCATTGAGGACCCGGCTGGCAGTGGCGGGAGATACCCCGGCCAGCCGCGCAACCTCGGTAAGGGTGCTTGCAGCCACGGCGTCTCCTGGTCGGGTTTGTGGGGTCAGTAGGCGTAACCAAGTATGGCAGTTTCGGGCCAGGTTCGGAAAGCGCTTGCCAGTTGTCGGATGGGCGAACGGCATCACCGGCCGGATAGGCTACCGCGGGCACCTGCTGCGGTCCATCCTTCCCATCCCGGACGCAGGAGCCCATTGTGGTGGGCCGTAACGAAGCAAGATCCGGGAACTGGCCGAAAAGCACAAGGCCTCGGAGTGGAGCACCGACCTCGGCGCCGTTATCAACGACCCCACCATCGACGTCGTGTTTGACGCTTCCATGACCAGCCTCCGCGCCGCCACGCTGAAGAAGGCCATGCAGGCCGGCAAACACATCTTTACCGATAAGCCCTCCGGCGAAACCTTTGCGGGCGCAACACCGTCCTGGCCACGGTGAAGGAAGCGCTGCGCGGAGCTTGTCCTACCGTGCGCTTGACACCTCTGCATGTCCTGTCCAGACCCCAGGCTCCTGCCACGTTCTACACAACTGGCAGGACCTGCGCCCCACATGAAAAGACCCGGACCGCGCTGTTAATTTCACAGTGAGGTCCGGGTCCTTTTGCGTGGATACGTCAGGCGTACATCGAGGCGCAGCGGCGGTAGCGTGCCAGCACGCCGCCGTCGTCCTGCCCTGCAGGGAGGTCGACGGCGTCCAGTGCCCACTGCGGAAATTTTCCGGTGAGTGCCGCGGCGGCCTGGCGGGCGGCGCCGTCGGCCACGTATTCTCCCGGGCGGGGCACGGTGACGCTGATGCCCAGCAGTTGCGCTGCCGCCGCCTGGACCGCCGCTGACTGCGCTCCGCCGCCCACCAGGATGATGCGGCGCGCTTCCACGCCCTGTTCCTGCAGGGCGGCCAACCCGTCTGCGAGCGAGCAGACCACGCCTTCGACGGCGGCGCGCGCCAGGTTTGCCGGGGTGTAATTCCCGCGGGTGATGCCATGCAGGGAACCCGTGGCGTCCGGCAGGTTCGGCGTGCGCTCGCCGTCGAAGTAGGGGACGAGGGTGAGGCCACCCGCGCCTGGTTCGGCCGCCAGCGCCAGCTCGTTGAACTCCGCAATACTGACGTCCAGCAAGGCAGCGGTGGCGTCAAAAACGCGGGTAGCGTTCAAGGTGCACACCAGCGGCAGGTAGTTCCCCGAGGCGTCGGCAAACCCTGCCACCAGCCCGGACGGGTCGGCGGCCGGCGTGTCGGACACGGCGAAGACCGTCCCCGAGGTGCCCAGCGACATCACAACATCACCCACGCGGGCGCCCACACCCAGGGCCGCCGCCGCGTTGTCCCC
The DNA here is from genome assembly GCF_006151685.1 of Arthrobacter sp. BB-1. Taxonomy (NCBI): domain Bacteria; kingdom Bacillati; phylum Actinomycetota; class Actinomycetes; order Micrococcales; family Micrococcaceae; genus Arthrobacter; species Arthrobacter sp. BB-1. The sequence goes on along the minus strand of NZ_VDEV01000022.1, from coordinate 844 downwards.
GGCCCCGGCGGCCAGGAGGGCGCCTTCCGGAGACCTGCCGGCGGCCTCCAGTGGGCCTACCACTTCGGGCAGCAGCGGGATGTGCCCCAGCGAGGACTCCAGGAGCCCCGGCAGGTACTCGCCCGTCGCCGTCGAAAAGTAGCCCGTCCCCGAAGCGTCCGAGCGGTCGGTCCTCAGGGCCGCCAGCCCTGCCTCGCCGCTCCCGGGGCCATAGCCCATGAGCCGCCAGGTCAGCCAGTCGTGGGGGAGGCAGACCGCGGCAACCCTGGCCGCGTTCTCCGGCTCGTTGGCGGCCAGCCAGTGCAGCTTGGTCAGTGTCAGCGAGGCCACCGGGACGGTGCCCGTGGCACCGGCCCAGTAGCGGGCGCCGGCGGCTGCATCGCCGTCGCCTGCCGCCTTGATCAGGTCCGCGGCCGCACCTGCGCTGCGGGTGTCGTTCCAGAGCAGTGCGGGCCGGATGACCTGGCCGTCGCTGTCCAGGCAGACCATGCCGTGTTGCTGGCCTCCCACCGAGATGGCGGCGACGTCCTCCAGTCCGCCTGCCTGTCCGGCTGCCTCCTGGAGGGCGGCCCACCAGTGGTCCGGGTGGATTTCGGTCCCGTCGGGGTGGCCCGCCCTGCCCTGCCGGACCAACTCTCCCGTGTCCGCATCGCGGATCACCACCTTGCAGGACTGGGTGGAGCTGTCGATGCCTGCTACAAGAGCCATGGGTTAGCGGGCGTTGAGGAGGTGTTCGATGGCGAGCTGGTTGAGGCGGACGAACGCGAAGGAGCGTTCGGCGGCCTTGTCGGCGTTGAAGTCCTCGAAGGCGGTGGCGTCCGCGAGCAGGTCCGCGGTGGTTTCA